>NZ_CYPR01000182.1 GCF_001408515.1 Jannaschia seosinensis
GATCTGCATCGCCAGCTCGAAAGCCCGCGCGAACACCGATGCGATCTCGCCGGGCCCGTGCTCGATCAACTGTTCCAAGACCGCCTCAAGCGCCGTATCCTTCCGCCTGTCCATTCGTTCTTCTCCATGGTTGTGTTGCAACTCCATGGAATACCAGAATGGGCAGCTCGTGCTGGGGGGCGCCCCAGCACGAGCTCACGCCCCGCGTCTCAAGCGAATTTCCAGACCTGAGGGTACAGTACCCCTGGATGACCTCCGATGCGGTATTCTCAGCGCGGCCAACGGCCCGGTTCAGGCCGTTGATCAAAGGATCGAGCGTCGAAGGGGTAAGCTTGTCGAGCCGCCCAAGGTTCGCGACCACGCGGACGCGGGACTGCCCGCGGTCATTGCGGTAGGCCTCGACGAGTTGGAGATACTGGCGGCCGCCGGTCTTCGCGATGCGCGTATACATTGTGTAGCGATGATACCTGAGCCGAAGCTCCAGAGGCAATGGGTAATACAACCGCATCGTGTGACTACACCGACCATCCATATCGACCTCGGGGCGTCCACTAAATTATTGAAACTACGTCATCGGCCAAAGCAGATGATCATGAAACCGCCCCTGAAGTGTCGAACTTGGGAGGCCAGAGCGTGAAGCATTCGGGTTCAGGAACTCGCGCACCACTGCCAGCAGGTCATCGAGCGATACCAGCAGCGTCGTGCGCAAGGCCACCGCCACGGCCTCCTGGGCGGGCGTCAATGTCGTCTGAAGCCGGTGCGGCGTGTGGCTGCGATCCTCAACGCTGTCGCGGTGCCGCCATTTGCAGACGGTCTGTTCCGTCCTCCCGTATCGCTCTGCCAGAACAAAGGCAGGTTCGTCACTCGCCTGGCGTTGTTGCAGAACTCACGCCTGAGGCGTGACTTCCCCTTTCCCCGCCGATGTCAGGTCACGCGAACGATCTCGGCGGTGCCGAGGGCTGAGAAGCGGTTCATGAGGGCGACGCGGATGTGGACTTCGGCGGTCTGGCGGTCGGGGTCTCTGGCGGCGATCCGCTCGCCGAATGCCTTGAGGCATCGCATCTTCGCCTCGATGCGACTTCGGGCGTGGTATCCGGTCCAGTGCTTCCAGAATGCCCGACCGTAACGTTTCGTGGCGCGCAGCGTCTCGTTGCGAG
>NZ_CYPR01000183.1 GCF_001408515.1 Jannaschia seosinensis
GAGCTTCAACGCCTCCTGCGCGGCGACGGCACCGACGAGGCCGAGCATAGCGGCATTTGCCAGAATGGTCTTGCGCATCAGTCTCTCCATAGCTGATCGCTGTGTTCCGGATGTCTTTCTGTCTGTGCCTACGCGCCGAGAGGGTTTGCGTCGCCGGCACGCACAGGGCGCTGCATGGCCGCAGTCCGGGCGCTGGTCTTGTTAACCCGCATAATTCATGAAGCTGCGGACTTGTGCTCCGTGGGATGGTTTCCCCGGTCTCGGTTTTCTTGCGCGCACCCGGTGTTTGCGTCCGGTTGGCATGCCGGCCGGTGACTTGGGTCTTGGGCGATACGGGTTGATGTTTCGGGGTTTGTCGGGGCGCATGCGTCAGGCTGTTTTCGGTGGGGCGAGGGCGTCGAAGAGAAGGAGGAGAAGTCCCTTTCGGGGACACGATGCCGGCAGGGTCACGATGATCCGGGTCTTCTTTTCGACGATGGTGGCGGCCAGCTTGACGAGATGCAGCCGCAGCGTGTCGAACTGGGCGCGGCGCCATGGTGAACGTTTTGGGCAAGCCGCGCGAAGCTTCCACCAGACCCAGTAGGCGCAGCCGTGCAGCATCAGGCGCATCTGGTTGGCGTTCGCCTTCGAGCATGATGTCCGGTCTGATGCGAGATGGGTTTTCCACGCCTTGATGTGGTTCTCGGCTTGGCCGCGGATAGTGTCCCAGCGGTTGGTGTAGGAGGCCGCGGGCGAAGCCCTTGGCGTAGCGTAGCGCGCGGCCGGGTGTGACGCTGGTGGTCACCGTCGATCTTCGAGAAGGTTCGGGTTGCGAGACTCGAAACCAAGAACGGAGACGACGATGACCGACGACAGAATGGCGCTGCTTGAGCTGGTTGAAAAGGAGGCCGATGGCGATCTCGTGCGCGAGATGCTGGCTTTCGCGGCCAGGCGGATCATGGAAGCGGAGATTGAGACCAGAACTGGCGTAGCAAAGGGCGTGCGTTCGCCGTCGCGTGAGGTTCAGCGAAATGGATACCGCGAGCGGGACTGGGACACCCGCGCCGGACGGATATCGCTGGAGATCCCGAAGCTGAGGAAGGGAAGCTACTTGCCGAGCTTTCTTGAACCGCGTCGGACAGCCGAAAAAGCACTCGTGGCTGTGATCCAGGAGGCTTACGTGCAAGGCATCTCGACGCGCTCGGTGGACGACCTGGTGAAGGCCATGGGCGCTGGCGGCATGTCGAAGAGCCAGGTCAGCCGGCTCTGCGGTGAGATCGATGAGCGGGTGAACGCGTTCCTGTCGCGGCCGCTGGAGGGCGAGTGGCCCTACCTTTGGCTCGATGCCACGTACCTGAAGGTGCGTGACGGCGGGCGCATTGTCAGCCGCGCCGCGATAGTGGCCATTGCGGTGAACGAGGACGGCAAACGTGAGGTGCCGGGCGTGGCCACCGGCCCTTCCGAGGCCGAGACGTTCTGGACCGGCTTTCTCCGCTCGCTGGCCGATCGCGGCCTGCGGGGCGTGAAGCTGGTCGTTGCCGACAATCACAAGGGGCTGCGGGCGGCTGCGCGTCGGGTGTTCGACGCGACCCACCAGCGCTGCCGCGTTCACTGGATGCGCAATGCGCTTGCCCATGCCCCGGCCAAGCAGCGTACGGCGGTGGCGGCGATGCTGAAGACGATCTTCGCGCAGGAGACAAAGGCCGAGACCGAAGCCCAGTGGGAAGTGGTCGCGGATGCGCTTCGCGAGAAGCAGGAAAAGCTCGGCGCGTTCATGGACGCCTCCCGCGACGACGTCCTGGCCTACATGGACTTCCCGCGCGAGTATTGGACCCAGATCGCATTCACGAACCCAATCGAGCGAGTAAACCGCGAGATCAAGCGGCGCGCCGATGTCATCGGGATCTTTCCAAACGACGAAGCCATTATTCGCCTGGTCGGCGCTCTGATGCTCGAGACAAACGACGAATGTACAATCGCCCGGCGGTACATGTCGCTTGAAAGCCTCGCGCGCGTCACCGACAATGCAGACGTCAGATTGCCCACCGTGGCCACCTGATCAGCTTCGGACCTCTCCGAAGGTCGGCGCTCCTACACCACGCAATGGGGCACTATCTCCACACGGTGCGCAGCTCGGCTCCGATGCGCTTGCGGCTCTCGACGTTCGGAGCGTGATGAATGGCGTTGCGCGCGAGATGGAACTGGCAGCGCTGCCACGTGGCGCCGCCAAGAACAGCCCGCCGGGCAGCACGCAGCCCTGAGTGGTCATCCGAAACGATGAACTCGACGCCGCGCAGGCCGCGGGCGACCAGGCTCTCCAAGAAGCCCCGCCAGGGGACCTCGGCCTCGGACAGGGCCACGGAAACGCCCAGAACACGCCGCCGCTCGTCCGGGCCGATGCCGATTGCCGAGAGCACGGCAGCATCGCGCACCACCCCGCCGTGGCGCATCTTCTCGTACCGGGCATCGAGGATGAGGTACTTTACCTGGCCCAGAGGGCGGTTGCGCCATGCCTCCAGTTCGTCGTCGAGCAGCTTGGCAGCCCGGCTGACCTGCGAGGACGACAGGCTCTCGATCCCAAACTCGCGCATGACAGCCTCGGCGTCACGCGTGGAGACGCCTTTGACGTACATCTCGGCCACCGCCAGCATGACGGACCGAACCGACCGCCGCCCGCGCTCGAGGGATTGCGGATAGAACGGCTCTTCCCCATGCCCGGCAGTCTTGGGCACCTGCACGCTCACCGTGCCCGCAGGCGTGTCGATCCGCTTGGCTTTGTAGCCGTTGGCATAGCCGTGACGCTCGGGCGTGCGCTCATAATGGCTCGCGCCGAGAAACCGCTCCCGTTCGATCTGCATCGCCAGCTCGAAAGCCCGCGCGAACACCGATGCGATCTCGCCGGGCCCGTGCTCGATCAACTGTTCCAAGACCGCCTCAAGCGCCGTATCCTTCCGCCTGTCCATTCGTTCTTCTCCATGGTTGTGTTGCAAGGCCATGGAATACCAGAATGGGCAGCTTGTGCTGGAGGCGCCCCAGCACGAGCTCACGCCCCGCGTCTCAAGCGAATTTCCAGACCTGAGGGTACAGTACCCCTTTGGGTTTCGACGCCGAGATGCGCGCGGGTTTCTGCAAAGGTGACCTCGACCTCCCAACGGCGGACGAAGGGTGCGATGATGTCGGCTGGCTCGCGGGCGGTGTCGGTGCTGAAGAAGGCCTGCGGGGCCCGCTTGCCTTCAGGGTCTCTGACAAGCACCCAGCGGATTGGTTTGGGCGGCGTGCCGGGGCGATACCAGAGTGCGGTGTCCGAGGCGATCTCGAGCGTTTTCCCTTGCTTGCGGCCATACCATGAGGAGACGGTCATTCTGTGCCATGGCGTAGCGGGATCTGAAAGCAAGGTCTTCAACTTGAGCAACGGCGGGCCCTTCTGTGCCGGACGGCCGACGGAGCGCGCATTGCGCTCGGGAGGGGGCGCGAAGAGATTGGCATCGAGCCGGAGCCGGCTGATCAGCGTTGCCCGGCCTGTGATAGCGTGGGCCAGTTCGTGGACGGCGAAACTGCTGTCGCCGACGAAGACGATGTCGCGGTCGGGCAACCAGCGGCAGAGCTGGAGCGCCCCTTGGCGGGCCCAGTCGGTCAGCAGCTTGTGTCTGCGTCCCCGGTGAAGGTTGGTGACGGGGCGAGCAGGGGGAAGACCGGCAGGGCCTTTACGGCACCCGCCCACGGGACCGGCGTCAGCACCATGAAGCTCAACCAGCGCAGTCCGCTGGCCTTGACGAAATGGCCGTGGCTGGAGCGGACGGGATCGCGATAGATGCCGCGTGCTGTGATCCTGCGCCCCCACCGGCGTTCAATGGTGTCGTCCATCCCGATGACTACCGGGCCCTCCGGCACGAGGCGGTTGACGACCATGCTCAGCAGGTGCCGCGCCATGGCGTGGGTGTTCCACCGGGCACGGTTGAGGAGCTGATGACAGCTTGAGAAATTCTGCGCCTCGGCACGCCCGGTCATCCGCAGGCAGGCGCTGACGGTGCGCTTGCCCGGTGCCAGCACTGCACCCATGACCAGAACAAGCACGTGTTCCCAGCTGGGAGCTGTAAAGCACATTCGCAGCTCCTGCAGCCAATCGCGCAGGATCTGGGGAACCGGAACGCCTGTCGGCGGCGGGGAGGTGGAATGTTGCTGCATCCCATGCTTCGAATCCCTCGCCGATCACCATGCAAGTCAGGGGCCCGCGGCAAAGTGAATCACGCATCTTGAGGTGTGCTCATGTATGATCTGCGCATGCTGTACGATGAAATGGTCGCCCGCATCGAAGCTTTCGACGACGCCAATGGTGGCGGTGTCGGCTCCTACAAGAACAAGGGCTCTTGCCATCTCTACCTGCTGGAGACCGGTGTTCGTCAAGGTAGTTGTCGCCTGCACTCGTTTTCACGCTGCGTTCTCGGCTGGGCCGGCCATGGGGCCGCCGCCGCCAGCTTGATGGGGGAGCGCGTCGGCAGCCCCATGGCCTCTGCGCCCGGCATCGGGTCGCTCGGGGTTAAGCCAGACCGAGCCGATGGGCTGCCAGTCGCGGGTCTGACCTGACCAGCGTTCCGGGTGTACGGCGCGGGCCATCTGGTAGACGCGGTGGCGCTCTGCCAGCAGCGCCTTTTCCTCGCCACGATGGCGCTGGTCGGGTGTCACGAAGCGGATGGCGCTGTGCCGATGCTCGGTGTTGTACCAGGTGACGAAGGTCTGGACCCAGATCTGCGCCTCCTCGATCGTCGCGAAGCCGCGGGTTGGCCAACCGGGCGTATATTTGCAGGTCCGGAACAGGGCCTCGGAGAACGGATTGTCATTGCTGACCCGGGGTCGGCTGAACGACGCGGTCACGCCGAGCCGCTCCATCGTCACCTTCATCGTTGCGCCCTTCATGGGGCTGCCATTGTCGGCATGCAGCACCAAGGGATTGGTGAGACACTTCTCGGACCATACCGCACGCTTGAGAACCAGGGCGGCGAAGTCGGCGGTCTCGCGGTCATGGACCTCCCAGCCGACGATCTTCCGGCTGAAGATATCGACGATGAGGTAGAGGTAGAAGAAGGTGCCGGCGATCGGCCCGGGCAGCCACGTGATATCCCAGCTCCAGACCTGGCACGGCGCCTTCGCCTCGAAGCTGGTGGGCGGCTTGGGGCGCGTGGCCGGACGCGCGCGACCGCGGCGATGGTTCTGGCCGCGTTCGCGCAACACCCTGTAAAAGCTGGATTCCGACGCGATGTAGTCGCCGCGGTCAGCCAGCCGAGGCACGATCTGGCTGGGCGGCAGGCTGGCGAACTCCGGCGCGTTGCAGGTGGCGACGATCTTGTCGCGTTCCGCCTCGCTGAGCCGGTTTGTCGGCGCCGGCCGGTCCGCAGACGGACGACGGTCCTCGCAGATCCCGCCGACCGGATCCCGCCAGCGCTGGAGCGTGCGTGGGTTCAGGCCAAGGGCAGCGCAAGCGGCTGTGAACCGAGCTCCGGCTGATACGGCCTCGTCGATGAGGGCTGCAACATGTCGGCGATCGTGAGCAGGCGTCATTCCTCCGCGCCTCCCTCTGGGCCCCAGATCGCCTCGGCCTTTTTTCGCAGGATCATCAACGCGGCGGCCTCGGCCAGCGCCTTCTCCTTGCGCGCCAGTTCCCGCTCGAGCTGCTGCACCCGCTTGTTGGCGTCCCGTGTTTCCCGCGCGATCTGGCGGGACGCCGCTCGTTCCCAGTCGTTGGCCCGCGCGCAGGCCTCCCGCCAGACAGTCAGCTGATCGGGGTAGATGCCGCGGCGCCGACAATATTCGCCAAGCTCCACTTCATTCAGTGACGCCGTCTCGATCACCGCCGAAAGCTTGTCCTCGGAGCTCCAGCCCTCCGGACCTGCCTTGGCGTCGGGTAGAAACTGCCCCTTCGCCCGCGCCTCAGCCCGCCACTTCGCAAGCGTCGCCACGCTGATCCCTTCCTCCTTGGCCAGCCGGCCCAAGGGCATGTTGTTCGGCGGCAGCATCTTCCCGATCACCGCAGCCTTCCGTTCAGGTGAGTAAGCCAATTCGTCGTCCTGTCCCGCCCGCCTCAGTGGATACTTTTAGTGCAAGTGCGGGCGACAACTTCCCTGACAGAGGGGGCCTCGCGGCAATGCAACGAGAAACCGCCGCTCTTCGCGCAGAAGAGGCGCTGCTCCTGCGACGCCTCGACGTTTTGCCAGATGGCGAACACCATGGCATCGCCGTCACAATTCGAGTCGGCTCATCGAATGACGCAGGATTGCGCTGCGTCGAAGTTGTTCACGACGCGCTCGCGGCCGATGCGAATGCAGCGATCCGATTAGCCCCACAACAAATGCAGGGCTAAAGAAATTGATAAAAATCTTCTTCGGCCTGAACAAAATACGCAGACCAAGGTCACATCGAAGAGATGACTCAACAGTACATGAGACTCCCTTTCCATTAATGCGAACCTCAGGAAACCAAGCATTTCAACCCGTACTAGCTATTTCTAGACGGTGTTGCAGACTACACGACTCCCACCCGCAGCCGTCTCGGGACGACGAGATTTCGGGCGACGAGAGGCGTTTCGGGACCGGACCGCATCCATCGTCGGACCTCATCGAAGCCGGTCCGGAACCAGGATTTCGAGCAGTATCCGTGCTTCTTCCGGGCGGGGTATTTGTGTCCCATGAGCTGGGCTGCAGCACGGCAGATGAGGGCGATGGCAATAGCGGTTATGGCGATGAGCAGAGACAACTTGGACGCGAGCGTCAGGCGGGTGTCCTCCAGGTTCAGCCCCCGCGTCTTGCTGTCGGCGAACAGGCACTCGATGAGCCAGCGCTTCTTGTACTGCCGCAGGATGTGCGCGCCAGTGGCTGGATAGGGCGAAGCCACCACGAGAAGCTCGCCGCCCTTGATACGGCGCGCACCGAAGTGGAGCTCGAGGTCAGGGTGACTCGCTCTGCCAGGCAGGACGGCCGTGAAGCCCCGCACACCCCTGCACCGTGACAGCAGGGAGCGCAGGTTCAGCTCGCGGCCGTTGGTACGGACTATCTGGCCCTCCTTCATGCGGATCGCGAAGGGGATCTCCTGCTCGACGAGAAAAGTGAACCATTCCTGGCCGATGAACTCGCGATCCGCCAGCAGCATCCGAACGGTTGAGGCGTCGAAATACGCGAGATACCGCTTCATCAGCGCGATGCGCTGAGCGGTCGTGCTGTTGCCGGAATGCGGGAGCATGGTCCACATCAACGGGACACGGAACCTGGCCGTGATGACGGCCAACACGAGGACGTTAACGTCGGTCTTGCCGATCTTCCAGTTGGTGCGGTCAAGACACAGATGCCAAGGGCGAGGGTTGCCGAGCAGCGAGATCACGATGCCCACGCTCCAATCCTCGGGCAGGCACACGTGTTGGAAGAAGCGTTGCAGACGGCGATAGGTCGATGCAACCATGGCGCGACTTGGCCGCTCGCTCGCGATATGCGTCAGGTTCACCGTTCGGGCGCTGATCATGCCAAGCAGGATCATGCAGAGCGTCTCGAGCCGTGACTTGCCCAACGGCACATGCGGAGTTAGCGTTTTCTGGAGATCGGCGAGAGCACGGATATTCAAGGGACCGTTCCTTTGGCGAGGTCGAGTCCACCAGAAGAATCCNTCTTGCCGGTCTCGGCCACCCCAAAAACGGCTGTGTCGTGTAGTCTGGAGAAGGCGGCGGAGGTTGCGTAACCGTCTGAAACTCTGTATTTTTTGGTTATCGACGCCAAAGATTCAGATTTCAGCAGGACGACCTCCGCCATGACCCAGTCTACGTGCTCCACGCCCCGCCTGTCACCCC
>NZ_CYPR01000184.1 GCF_001408515.1 Jannaschia seosinensis
ACCAAAGATATAGCGCAGCCCGAGCCNGTCACACAGGTCCAGAACCTGCGGGGTGCAGTAGTGGCTGTCGGCTCGCAGCAGGATTTCTGTCTCGGGCCAATGCCTGGCGATCTGCCGGATCAACCGGCGGATATGGGCCGCGCTCTCGGCTCCCTTGGGGCGGCGGGCCGGGCGCAACAGTGTCCCGACGAGCCGGCCTTCGCCGTCAAACACGACGATCGGCTGGAAGCCGAACTCGTCGTAGAACGCATTGAACAGGCGCAGCTGCTGGTGGCCATGCACCGCGTCAAAGGTATCATCGATATCGAGCACGATCCAGCTTGGGGGGCGCGCAAACGAGTGGCAGTAGAACCGGATCATCTCGCGGCCCATGCGGATAAGGGCGCGGGCATCGGGCAGGTTTTCCATGCGCGAGATCGTCGGCTGCGAACACAAGGCCGGCCCTGTTTCCGGGCCACGCTCCAGCGCGATCCTGAAGCTGGGATCGTTCCGCAGGGCGGTCGCGTCATTGCCGTCTTCGTATCCCGCCGCGATCATCATGATCCGGAACCGGATGATGTCGCACAGGCTATGCTGAACTTTCGCCGGGTCACGCGGATCGTGCAGGCAATCTGCGAGCCGCTGCGCCAGACCCGCCCTGCGCTCAATCTCGCGCAGCAGGGTCAGTCCGGCGTCGGAGCTCATGTCGGCGCCGTCAAACCCGAGCAGGACCGGCTTACCGTTAAGGGGTGACAGGCGGGGCGTGGAGCACGTAGACTGGGTCATGGCGGAGGTCGTCCTGCTGAAATCTGAATCTTTGGCGTCGATAACCAAAAAATACAGAGTTTCAGACGGTTACGCCACCTCCGCCGCCTTCTCGTGAATTATCCGGGCTAAGCGACCAAGAGCCTCGGGGCAGGTCGCAGTGGATCAGAAGCCTCTAAGTTCGCGTTGTGCCTAAACATGGCTTTCCTAATGACCCGCAAGCGGAGTTGACAGGTATGCAGGATCGACGCGGCGAAGGGCTTGGTCCCGGCAAGGGGGCTGAGCCGCATCCTGAAGGCACGCATCCGGCAACGCCGGCGCCGCCTGAGGAAGCGAGAGAAACGGGGCGAGGTCGCGAGGCTTGGCGGCCGCATCAGATCCAGCCATCAGGCTGGCGCGATATATGGCTGCGCGTGGGAAGGCGGATCAACCGGGACCTTGTCCCGCTGGTGGCCGCAGGCGTCGCGTTTTTCGGCATGCTCGCGCTGTTTCCGGCAATTGCAACGCTGGCATCTCTCGCCGGGCTGTTCCTGGACCCCGAATTGGTCATCCGCCAGCTCGATACGCTTGAGGGGCTGGCCCCGGCGGAACCGTTCGCGGTGGTGCGGGATCAGGCAGTTGCGCTTGCCGGGCAGGCCCCGGGCCAAGCAACATCGGCAGCGTTCATCAGCCTCGCCCTGTCGCTTTTTTGGGCGTCGCGCGGCATCGACAACCTGGTGAGCGGCATAAACATGGCCCATGCCGAGGTCGAAACCCGAAACATCATTGTCCGCAACATAGTTTCGCTATGGTTGACGGCGGTGCTGACGATGATGGCGCTCGCCTCATTGGCGCTTGCCGTGGCGGTGCCGCCGGCTGCGGCGCGGCTGGGGCTCTCGGGGTGGACCGATACCATCGTCAACGTGGGCCGCTGGCCGCTCTTGGCGCTGCTGTCGATGGTGGCGCTCGGCCTTCTCTATCGTCATGCCCCCGCACGGAGACCGCCGAGGTGGAGTTGGGTCACGCCTGGCGCAGTCGTCGCGACGACGCTGTGGCTGGGAAGCTCGATCCTCTTCTCGCTCTTCGTGCGCAATTTCGGCAGTTATCAGCTGACTTACGGAGCGATTGCAGGAGTGGTCATATTGCTTCTCTACATTTGGCTGACGGCGTTCGTTGTTCTGTTGGGGGCATTGCTGAATGCGGAGATGGAACACCAGTCACGGCGAGATACGACGCGTGGGCGGGTGAGGCCAATGGGTCAGCGAGGCGCAGAAATGGCGGATACATTAGGGCGAAAGCCATAAGCGGTGTGGAATTTCTTGTTTGACAGGCGACCATTTCTCTTGGGGATGTCCGCATGCCGTGTTGGTGCGTTTCGTCTCAACCCGGATGAGCCCTTGTTCCGCGCCCCTGCGAAGTGGAAACAGCGCCTGTGCTGCAACACAACTTTCGTCGCCTCCTGAGGCTATGGATAAACTGAACCCGGCCCAAGTCGAGGACGCCCAGACGAAGACCAGGATCTTCGGCCAAAGACGGAGGCCATCTCCGAGATCGAAGCGCAGACTGACAACGACACAAATATCCTTTCTGCGGCGATGACCGGCGCCAGAAGTGGGGGCGCACGCGGACCAAGCTGTAACGATACCGGTGCGGTGGCTGCCAGAAGACCTATTTGGGCCGGACTGGGAGCGCCATCGGCCGCCTCCATCGTCCTGATCTGTTCATGGTCGCGCTGAGGGACATGCCGGGCACCTCAGCGCTCCGGTCTTTGCGGAAGCTCGCGTGTCAACTGGACGTCGATAAATACATGGTCTGGCCTTGGCGAATGCTCAAATTCTCGCTCCCTGAAAGCGGCGGAGCGGCGGAGCGGCGGAGCGGCGAGCTTCTTTGGGGTCGTCGAGGCGGATGAAACCTACCAGCGGGGGCGCTCAGGGGATCGCGGGAGTGGGTCCGGCACTTCGCTGATCCTCAGAATATCCCGCAGCCGCCACGCCTCCGTTAGGAAGACTTTACGGCGCAGGGGCTGAAGATGATGCTGGGTCCCTCTAAGAGCGCCTAACGAAACCGAACGACGCCTCGGCCCAGTCGCGGATGCGGTCCGCGTCTTAGCCCTTGTCGGCAAGCAGTTCGCCCGGCGCGGGCAAGGCATCGTCCATGACGAGTCGAAGCCTCTGTCGTCCGAGGTCTGGCCCGGCGTCACATCGGTGCGCATCGGCAGGCTCCAGCCGTTCGTGCGGAGGTGGATCTTGGTCGTCTGGCCACCTCTTGAGCGGCCAATACCCTATCGCGGAGTCCCCCTTTTGCGCCGGCTGCATGCTGATGCGCCCGGATCACCGTGCTGTCGATCCTCTGCAAGCGGTCGGGCGGGTGATTACGCTCGGCCGCGCCCTCGTTCAGGGCTTCCAGGATCGTCCCCCACAGCCCCGCGAGCGTCCGACGGCGGAACTGGCGGTAGACACGCGACCACTTGCCGAACTCCTCGGGCAGGTTGCGCCAGGGCGAGCCCGTCCGCGCGACCCAGAACACCCCGTCAAGCACCCGCCGGTGATCGCTTCCATGCCGCCCGTTGCGCGCTCGCACCCTCTGGATGAACGGCTTGAAGAACAGCCATTCCGCATCCGACATCAGTCCGCGTGCCATCACATCACCCGCCTGACCATAGTCCGGCAGCGCGATTCACACCAAAACCGTCAGGGAAAGGGTTTTGTCAACACCGCCTAGTACCGAGCCTGCAACAAAAACGACATCTGCGTGCATAAGGCTCAGCGGAGTTGCGCGTCCTGTTGAGCGCCGAAGCTATAGATGCGCAGGTAACCTGGGGCAGGAGACCGTTTCGAATCTCGCCCTTACAGCGCCTACAGGACCGCCTGATCTGGTTCATGCAGATGATGGCGGTTGCGAGTTTGGCGAGGACCATGTGGATGTCGGCGCGTCGATCGTAACGGATGGCGAGCCGGCGGAAGTGGCTCAACCACGCGAAGATGCTCTCGACCACCCAGCGGTGGCGGCCGAGCTTGGCAGAGGATTCCACGCCGCGGCGCGCGATGCTAGGTATGATCGAGCGGGCGTGGCATTCTTGGCGGCACCGGCGATGGTCGTAGGCCTTGTCCATTGCTTGGCAGGGCATCGTGCAGCGATGTCCCGAGAGGAGGCGCGCAGCCTGTTGGGGCGCTTCCGCGGTCGGTCGGCTGCCCCGGCCGCACCCCCCGCACGGCGTCGAGCGTGGCTACGAGCGGTGTGCTGTCGTGGCGGTTCGCGCTCGTGAGCGTCAGGCCGAGCAGCGTGCCGTTTCGGTCGGTGATGCAATGCCATTTCGGGCCCGCACGGCGACGGTCCGTCGGGTTCTGCCGCTCGGGCATGACCTGCTGGCGGCGTCCAGCGAAGCGCGGGACCAGTCCAACGCGCCGGCTGGGTCGAGCCGTTCCAGCGGGATGCGGTGCAGCAGGTTCCGCACGCCCGCCTGCTGCCAATCGCGCAGGCGCCGCCAGCAGGTCATGCCCGAGCAGCCGCACACTTCGCACGGCAGCATCCCCCGCGGCAGGCCCGAGCGTAGCACGAACACGATCTCGTACAGGACACCTCGGTCCGACACCCTCGGGCGACCGCCCTTCGGCTTCGGCGGCTCATTGGGCAGCAACGGCTCCACCACGACCCAAATCTCATCTGTCACAAGCTCAGGTCTCATGGTGCCTAAGTCCACGAGGCGGAGATCGGATTCGTTGGGCGCTCTTAGTCCTTTCCGGACAAGATGTCGAAGATGAGCGAGATGCGCCTGCACTACATGGCTGGGGCGGGGCCCGTTTCGCCGTTGATCAATGCGAGACCTGCGTCAGGCATCATTTTCAGTGCGCGCCGGTCGGCCGAACGGATCAGGCGGTTGTCCGCGGCTGGCAGCACGACTAAAGACGGGCGATATCGCCGTCCCGATAATTCCCGTAAAGACTTTCCGTATCGTCCGGAGGAAGGTTCCGCTCGCATGCAACGACAAGACGTTCAGACCGAAGCCGTGGCGAGCCCCGCCTCCGTCAAGCCGTTCCAGATCCGCGGTCGGTTCTTCACCGCCGTGGCGTTGCGCCTCGACGCGAGGGTGGACGATGCCTTCCTCGCCGCGCTGGACGCGCAGATCAGCCAGGCCCCCGCCTTTTTCGACGATGCCCCCGTGGTAATCGACCTCCAGAAGGTGGCCGAAATCCTGCCCAAGCCCGAGCTCGTACGCCTCATCGACGCACTGAAAGGACGTGGCCTGTCGGTGTTCGGAATCCAGAACGGGACAGAAGAGCAGATTACGGCGGCGCGCGCGGCCGGACTGATTCCGCTCCGAGGCGGGCGCGAAGTGCCGCTTGAGCGCACCGCGCGTAGCAGCGATCCGGCCCCGAAAGCCGCGCCCGCCCGACCCGAAGCCGCCACGCGTCTGATCACGGAGCCGGTGCGTTCCGGCCAGCGCATCTTCAACGACCGCGGCGATCTGGTCGTGGTCGCCTCGGTCAGCGCGGGGGCCGAACTGATCGCCGAGGGTAGCATACATGTCTACGGCCAGCTTCGCGGCCGCGCCCTGGCCGGCGTCAACGGCGACACCAAGGCCCGCATCTTCTGCCAGAGCCTTGATGCCGAACTCCTTGCCATCGCGGGCCTGTATCAGACCAGTGAGGGTCTGGGATCCGAGATCCGTAACGAGCGCGTGCAAGTGTTCCTGCGCGACGAGATGCTTTGCATCGAGAAACTAAGATAACCCTTCCCAGAATCAGGAGGACATCCCTTGGCTAAGACTATCGTCGTCACGTCCGGAAAGGGCGGCGTCGGAAAGACCACATCCACCGCTGCCATCGGTGCGGGCCTCGCCAAGCGCGGCCACAAGACGGTCGTGATTGATTTCGACGTGGGCCTGCGCAACCTCGACCTGATCATGGGATGCGAGCGCCGCGTGGTGTTCGATCTCATCAACGTCATCCAAGGCGATGCCAAGCTGAAGCAGGCGCTGGTCAAGGACCGTCGTCTCGACACGCTCTCGGTGCTGCCTACCTCGCAGACCCGCGATAAGGATGCGCTGACGCCCGAGGGCGTCGAGAAGGTGCTGGGCGAGCTCAAGGAGGAGTTCGATTACATTATCTGCGACAGCCCCGCCGGCATCGAGCGCGGTGCGCATCTGGCCATGTACTATGCCGACGAGGCTATCGTCGTGACTAACCCCGAGGTTTCCTCGGTGCGCGACAGCGACCGGGTCCTCGGACTTTTGAACTCCAAGACCTGGCGCGCCGAGAAGGGTGACGGCGATCCGGTAAAGGCGCATCTTCTGCTGACCCGCTACGATACCGACCGCGTCGCCAAGGGCGAGATGATGCCCATCGACGACGTGCTGGAAATCCTCGCCATTCCGCTTCTGGGCATCATCCCCGAAAGTACCACTGTACTGCGCGCTTCCAATGTCGGGATGCCGGTCGTGATGGACGAGAAGTCCAATGCCGGAAGGGCCTATGAGGACGCGGTCTCGCGGCTGATCGGCGAGCAGATCGAGATGCGCATTCCGCCCGAGGAGCGACCGAGCCTCTTGCGCCGTTTCCTGGGCCGGGGGGCTTAGACCATGTTTCGTTTCTTACGCCAGCAGCCGCGCCGGTCCGACAGTGCTAAGGCCGCCAAGGAGCGGCTGCAGATCCTGCTCGCCCATGACCGCAGCGACCGCGCCCGCGACGATCTGCTGCCTCTTCTCCAGCGCGACATCCTCGAGGTCGTCAAGCGCCACATGCGCGTTGACAGCGACGCGGTCGAGATCAAGCTTCAGCGCGGCGACGACATGTCTAGCCTCGAGATCAACATTGAAGTTCCCGACGCACAGTCCCGCCAAGCGGGCTGAGCGTTCCGCTGACGGGTGCGGAGAAACCTCTGCGAGAGTCTTGGGGGGCAGAACTTGGCTCGTGAAATTAGGGAAGTTGGATAGAGCAACCTGCGGTCTGGAAATTCTGCTGAGAGCGGGTCATGCATCCTGGCATTCCCATTTGATGTAGGCCTTGGTCTCGGAGGCCCATTTCTCGTCGATCTCTACGAGGACGGCGCTGACCAGTCGCAGCAGAGCGTCGTCGCTGGGAAAGACCCTGACCTTTACGGTGCGCCGCTTGAGCTCCTGCTGGACGGATCGCTCCATCGGGTTTGAAGTGCGCAGCCGGCGGCGATGGTGCTCGGGCAGCGTGAAGACCGCGAGCCCCTCGGGCGCGTTTTCCTCCAGCCATGCGGCCAGCTTCGGCGCAGAGGTGCGATAGCTGGCGACGATCTCTGCCAAGGCCGTTTCTGCCTTGGCGAGCGTGCTGGCATTCCACACGGTGCGCAGCTCAGCTCCGATGCGCTTGCGGCTCTCGACGTTCGGAGCGTGATGAATGGCGTTGCGCGCGAGATGGAACTGGCAGCGCTGCCACGTGGCGCCGCCAAGAACAGCCCGCCGGGCAGCACGCAGCCCTGAGTGGTCATCCGAAACGATGAACTCGACGCCGCGCAGGCCGCGGGCGACCAGGCTCTCCAAGAAGCCCCGCCAGTGGACCTCGGCCTCGGACAGGGCCACGGAAACGCCCAGAACACGCCGCCGCTCGTCCGGGCCGATGCCGATTGCCGAGAGCACGGCAGCATCGCGCACCACCCCGCCGTGGCGCATCTTCTCGTACCGGGCATCGAGGATGAGGTATTTTACCTGGCCCAGAGGGCGGTTGCGCCATGCCTCCAGTTCGTCGTCGAGCAGCTTGGCAGCCCGGCTGACCTGCGAGGACGACAGGCTCTCGATCCCGAACTCGCGCATGACAGCCTCGGCGTCACGCGTGGAGACGCCTTTGACGTACATCTCGGCCACCGCCAGCATGACGGACCGAACCGACCGCCGCCCGCGCTCGAGGGATTGCGGATAGAACGGCTCTTCCCCATGCCCGGCAGTCTTGGGCACCTGCACGCTCACCGTGCCCGCAGGCGTGTCGATCCGCTTGGGTTTGTAGCCGTTGGCATAGCCGTGACGCTCGGGCGTGCGCTCATAATGGCTCGCGCCGAGAAACCGCTCCCGTTCGATCTGCATCGCCAGCTCGAAAGCCCGCGCGAACACCGATGCGATCTCGCCGGGCCCGTGCTCGATCAACTGTTCCAAGACCGCCTCAAGCGCCGTATCCTTCCGCCTGTTCATTCGTTCTTCTCCATGGTTGTGTTGCAACTCCATGGAATATCAGAATGGGCAGCTCGTGCTGGGGGGCGCCCCAGCACGAGCTCACGCCCCGCGTCTCAAGCGAATTTCCAGACCTGAGGGTACAGTACCGGAAGTTGGGTGGTGCCTTGCTTCTCCGGCATCAAGTTCTTCAGCGACGAAGAGTGGCGGGCCCGCGAGCACCTGCGCGTGAAGGGCCGCTGGTTCTATCTGTGGCGCGCCGTCGTTCAGCGCAGTCGGCTCACCGATTTCTGGCTGACGGCGCGCCGAACCGCCAGCGGGGCAGGGCAGTCCCGCGGCAGGCTCGGGGTACCTCCGACTGTATCAACCGCTGAGTGTCATCATCGACAAGGCCCGCACCTGCCGGAAGTTGATCAGCGAGCGGAGCGCAGGTCTGGATCCGGGGGATTCCGTCCAGTACGTCACGTCATTACGCGAAAACGCGAAAACGCGAGAACAATCGGATCGAAAGCGATCATGTGGTCCTGAAGCACCGCTTGCGTTCAATGCACGGAGTGCAGGGGCTGACCACGGCGAAGGCAATTCAAAGAGCGCCTAACAGAGCCTCTTGATCTGGTTCATGCCTATGATGGCGGTTGCGAGCTTGGTGAGGGCCGTGTGGATGTCGGCGCGGCGGTCGTAGGGGGTTGCGAGGGTGAGGCTCGCCGAACGAACTGAGCGAACCACGCGAAGGTGCGCTCGACGACCCATTGATGGCGGCCGAGCTTGGTGGAGGTCTCGAGCCCGCGACGCGCGATGCGGGGGATGATGGAGCGGGCTCGGCATTTCTTCCGGGGTACTGTACCCTCAGGTCTGGAAATTCGCTTGAGACGCGGGGCGTGAGCTATGCGGGAATTTGGGTGACGCGGCCTGATCAAGCGGCGCGGTTTTCGGCGGCGCTTGCAGCGACACCGTCGGTGAATGTTACGCCTTCGATGACCAAAGGCAACTGGTTCGCCCCCTTCAGGCGGCGCCACGTCTTGGCAGCGGCCTGTACGAGCTTGAAAACCATCAGCTTCGCGGTTTTCTGCGAGAGCGCGCCCTTCGTTCGGACGGTCCGGTGCCGAACGGTGGCGAAGACGCTCTCGATGGGGTTGCCGGTGCGCAGGTGATCCCAGTGATCGGGCCGGGAAGTCGTAGAAGGTGAGCAAGGCTTCGCGGTCCTTGGTCAGGCAGATCACGGCCTTCTCGTATTTGGCGCCGTATTTCTCGGCGAATGTGTCCATCGCGGTTTGCGCGGCGGTGCGGGTCTCGGCCTGCCAGATCTCGCGCAGGTCGGCCTTCACCGTCGGCTGCATGGACTTCGGGAACTTGTTCAGGACGTTGGCGATCTTGTGGACCCAACACCGTTGATGGCGCGTGCCAGGGAAGATCTCGTCGAGCGCCTTCCAAAATCCCATGGCTCCGTCGCCGACGGCGATCTCCGGGGGAACCGCGAGGCCGCGGGCCTTGATATCGACCAGCAACTCACGCCAACTCTGCGCGCTTTCCCGAACGCCGACCTGGAAGCCGACGAGCTCCTTCTTCCCTTCGGGCGTGGCCCCGAGAATGACCAGCATGCATTCGGCCTGCGGCTCCATCCGTGCCTGGAGGTAGACGCCGTCCGCCCAGATGTAGACATACCGCCGGGCCGAGAGATCGCGGCGCTGCCAATGGGCGTAGTCCTGCTGCCATTCCCCGGTCAGGCGCGAGATCACACTCGGCGACAGGTTGGGCGCGTCCTTCCCCAGGATCGCAGCCAGCGCCTCCTGAAAGTCCCCCGTCGAGATGCCGCGCAAATAGAGCACGGGCAGCAGGGCATCGAGGCTGCGCGAGCGTCGCGCCCATTTCGGCAGGATGCCTGAGGTGAAACGGATCTTCTTCTCGGCCGGCACATCGGTGGCGCGGTCGCGCACCTTCGGGCGCTGCACATCAACCGCGCCGATCCCGGTCTGGATGCTGCGCTCAGGCCCGTATCCGTGTCGGACAACCCGCTGACGGCCATCCGGCAAGGTCTCCTCGGCATGCTGCGCGACGAAGGCGTCGGCCTCTGCCCTGAGCGCGGCCGCCAGCATCCGGCGTGCCCCGTCGCGCGCGATCTCGGTCAGCGGGTCCTCAACAAATTCCGGCTGACGAAGGGCGATGATGTCTGTAGTGTTCTCCATGGCGTATCGTTCCTTTTGGAAGTTCTGGCAGGCTTTGACACCCGCCACGATACGCCGCCTTCTTAAACCCCGTCACCCATTTCCAAGCATAGCTGTCGGGGCGCTTGCGTCAGGCTGTTTTCGGTGGGGCGAGGGCGTCGAAGAGAAGGAGGAGAAGTCCCTTTCGGGGACACGATGCCGGCAGGGTCACGATGATCCGGGTCTTCTTTTCGACGATGGTGGCGGCCAGTTTGACGAGATGCAGCCGCAGCGTGTCGAACTGGGCGCGGCGCCATGGTGAACGTTTTGGGCAAGCCGCGCGGAGCTTCCACCAAATCCAGTAGGCGCAGCCGTGCAGCATCAGGCGCATCTGGTTGGCGTTGGCTTTCGAGCACGACGTCCGGTCTGCTGCGAGGTGGGCCTTCCACGCCTTGATGTGGTTCTCGGCCTGGCCGCGGGCGGAGTAGATCTTCTCGTAAAGATGCTTGCCGCGACCGCCCTCGAGGTTGGTGACGATGTAGCGGGTGTCCCGACCCATGGGACCAACCTCGACGCGGGCGATGACGCGGCGGGGTTTCGACCACGAGCGGGCTGCGTAGGAGAAGGTTTTGAACCGGCGCAGCTTCTGACCCGGCGTCCGGACGTAGCGCGCCGCCGTCGACGCTTCCAGAGCCGAGATGTTCTGCGCCAGACGGCCGTTCTTTGACAGACCGAAGACATAGCGCAGCCCGAGCCTGTCACACAGGTCCAGAACCTGCGGGGTGCAGTAGTGGCTGTCGGCTCGCAGCAGGATTTCTGTCTCGGGCCAATGCCTGGCAATCTGCCGGATCAACCGGCGGATATGGGCCGCGCTCTCGGCCCCATTGGGGCGGCGGGCCGGGCGCAGCAGTGTCCCCACGAGCCGGCCCTCACCGTCAAACACGACGATCGGCTGGAAGCCGAACTCGTCGTAGAACGCATTGAACAGGCGCAGCTGCTGGTGGCCATGCACCGCGTCAAAGGTATCATCGATATCGAGCACGATTCGGCTTGGAGGGCGTGCAAACGAGTGGCAGTAGAACCGGATCATCTCGTGGCCCATGCGGATAAGGGCGCGGGCGTCGGGCAGGTTTTTCATGCGCGAGATCGTCGGCTGCGAACACAAGGCCGGCCCTGTTTCCGGGCCACGCTCCA
>NZ_CYPR01000185.1 GCF_001408515.1 Jannaschia seosinensis
CAGCGCTACGATTTCGGCGGCGGCCCGCCCGAGATCCGTCTCCGACAGGTCGGTCAGCGTGACGTGGCCGATCACGGTGCCGTCGCGGGCCGCCGTGCGGTAGCGCGGGTCGTAGTGATGTTCGATCAGCGCCTCGGCCAGCGGGACCAGCGCACCCGTCCTCGCCAGGTCGTGCCACGCGGCGATGGTGTCGCCCGGATGATAGGGGCGCAGCGCGTCGATCCGGCGGTGAAGAAGTTCCCCATCCTCCGACAGGTCGGGATAGGCGCTCAGCAGGTGGCGCGCCCGCGCCCCGGCCGGCGCGTCGAGGCGGACCACAGGGGCCGCGCGCATCGCCTTCCACAGGCTGGGCGGGATCAGGACGTCGCCGATGGCGTTGCTCTCGGCCTCGAGAAACAGCGGCCGGTCGGGGTCAAGTTGGGAGAGCGCGGCGGCGAGGCGGGATTCGAACATCTTCTGGGCCGGCTGTCCGCCCGCGCGCCCGCCGAAATTGGAGCCGCGGTGGTTCGCCAGCCCTTCGAGGTCGATCACCTGCGCGCCGGCCGCCTGCATATGGGGAAGGAGCTGTGTCTTGCCGGTGCCGGTGCCGCCGTCGATCAGGATCGGCGTCACGGGCAGGTCCGCATCGTAGAGCACGGTCTTCACCAGCCGCCGATACGCCTTGTAGCCGCCCTCCAGCACGCCGACCCGCCAGCCGATCTGTTCGAGGATCGACGCGAAGGAGCCCGATCTCTGGCCGCCCCGCCAGCAATAGACGAGGGGTCGCCAGCCGCCGTCGCGATCCGCCAGCGGGCCTTCGAGATGGGCGGCGGCATTGCGCGAGACCAGCGCGGCGCCGACCTTGCGGGCGAGGAAACGGTCCTGCCGCACGTAGATCGTGCCGACGCGGGCGCGTTCCGCATCCGACAGGACGGGCAGGTTGATCGCACCGGGCAGATGATCCTCGGCGAATTCGGCGGGGGCGCGCACGTCGATGACCTCGTCGAAGGGCAGGGCGTCGAGGGCGGCGAGATCGGGGACGGAATGGCGCATGGGGCCGCAAGGTGCAGGTCGCGGGGCCGGGGTCAAGGCGTGCGCAGACCCTTTACCCCCGGCGCGTGGTGGCGCTAGGCCTGTCGCGTCAAGAAGGGGATGGAACATGAGCGACCGCACGGCACGTCTGGGCGTGGATATCGGGGGCACGTTCACGGATGTCGTGCTGGAGCATCCGGGGGGGCGGGCCTCGACCAAGGTGCTGACGACCTACGCGGCGCCCGAGGATGCCATCGTCGAAGGCATGCACCGCGTCTGTGCCGAGGCCGGGATCGAGCCGGGCGGGATCGCGCAGATCATCCACGGCACCACGCTGGCGACGAACGCGCTGATCGAGCGGCGGGGGGCGAAGACCGCGCTGATCACGACGAAGGGATTTCGCGACGTCATCGAGATGCGCACCGAGAGCCGGTTCGAGCAATACGATCTGAACCTGACGCTGCCCGAGCCGCTTTTGCCGCGCAACCGCCGCTATGTCGTCGAGGAGCGGATGGATGCGCGCGGCGAGGTTCTGGTGCCGCTGGATCGGGCGGAGGTCGAGACGCTGGCCGACGAACTGGTTGCCGCGGGCTACGAGAGCGTGGCGGTCGGGCTGCTCCATTCCTATGCGGGCGACGCGCATGAGCGGCTGATCGCGGAGGTTCTGGCGGAGCGGATGCCGGGCGTGATGGTGTCGCTGTCCTGCGAGGTGTCGCCGCAGATGCGCGAATACGAGCGGTTCAACACAACCATCGCCAACGCGTATATCAAGCCGCTGATGAAATCCTATCTGGGCCGCCTGAAGGGCCGGCTGGCGGAGGAGGGCGCGGATTGTCCCGTCTTCCTGATGCATTCGGGCGGCGGGATCATGGCGCTGGAGATCGCCGCGGAGTTTCCCGTCCGGCTGGTGGAGAGTGGCCCGGCGGGGGGCGCGATCTTCGCCGCCGACATCGCCGCCCGGCATGGATTGGACCGCGTTCTCAGCTTCGACATGGGCGGCACGACGGCCAAGATCTGCCTGATCCGCGACGCCCGGCCCATGACCGCACGCGTCTTCGAGGTCGCGCGGACCTACCGCTTCAAGAAGGGGTCGGGGATGCCGATCTCGATCCCCGTCATCGACATGGTGGAGATCGGGGCGGGCGGCGGATCGCTGGCCTCGGTCGATGCGATGGGCCGGATCGCCGTGGGGCCGGAAAGCGCCGGATCTGAGCCGGGACCGGCCAGCTATGGCCGGGGCGGAACGCGGCCGGCGGTGACGGATGCCGATCTGGCGCTGGGCCGGCTGGATCCGGCCAATTTCGCCGGCGGGTCCATCGCGCTGTATCCCGACCGGGCGGCGGCGGCGCTGGATGCGGCCGTGGGCGGCCCGCTCGGAATGGACGCGACCGAGGCGGCCTGGGGCGTGGCGGAGGTCGTGGACGAGAACATGGCAAATGCCGCGCGCGTCCATGCGGTCGAGAACGGCGAGGACCTCTCGGGCTATACGATGATCGCGTTCGGCGGTGCGGCGCCCCTGCACGCCGCGCGCCTGTGCGAGAAGCTGGGCATCGGGCGGTGCCTGATCCCGCAGGGCGCGGGCGTGGGCTCCGCCATCGGGTTCCTGCGCGCGCCCTTCAGCTTCGAGGCCAATCGGTCGGTCTTTACCCGCATGTCGGATTTCGACGCGGATGCGGTGGCGGATCTGTTCGCCGAGTTGGAGGAGGAGGCGACGGCCTTCGTGCGCTCCTGCGATGCTGAGGCGTCGGTCGTGGCGGAGCACAAGGTCTACATGCGTTATGCGGGGCAGGGCTGGGAGATCCCGGTGACCCTGTCGCCGCAGCAGGCCGCGCACCCGGAGGCTGCGGCGATCCTGGAGCGGTTCGAGGCGGATTACGCGGCTTTGTTCGGGCGGATCGTCGAGGGGATGGAGGCGGAGATCACCGTCTGGTCGGTCAATGCGCGTACGGAAAGTGCCGCGCCCGAGCCGCTGGGCGAAGCGCCGCCCGAGGGGGAGGCCAGGGTGGCCGAGCGGCGGGAGCTGTTCGACCCGGCCGTGGGTGCGCGTCTGGACGCGGCGGTGATCCGGCGGGCCGATCTCGCTCCGGGCGAGGGCGCGCCGGGGCCTGCGGTGGTGGTGGAGAACGAGACCTCGGTCATCGTGCCCGCAAGCCGCAGCGTTACTGCGCTGCCCGATGGAACGCTCGACGTGAAGGTGAAGGAGAACGCAGATGGCTGAATCGACGCGCGTGGCCCAGCAGGTCATGTGGAACCGCCTGATCTCCATCGTCGAGGAGCAGGCGCAGGCGCTGGTCCGGACGGCCTTCTCGACGAGCGTCCGCGAGGCGGGCGATCTCTCGGCGGGGGTGTATGACGGCGAGGGGCGGATGCTGGCGCAGGCCGTCACCGGCACCCCCGGCCACGTCAATGCCATGGCCGACGCGGTGGGGCATTTCATGCGCCGGATCGGCGTCGCGACCATGGCCGAGGGCGATGTCTATCTCACCAACGATCCGTGGGAGGGGACAGGTCACAAGCACGACATCACCGTCGTCACGCCGGTCTTCGTCTACGGAAAGCTGGTCGGGTTTTTCGCCTGCACCGCGCATGTCACCGATATCGGCGGGCGCGGTTTTGGCGCGGATGCCGACGATGTCCATGAGGAGGGGCTGGCCCTGCCGATCATGCGCCTCATGGATCGTGGCGAGGTGGACGGAACGCTGATGGCGCTGATCCGGGCAAATGTGCGCGAGCCGGATCAGCTGGTCGGCGACATCTTCGCCTTGGCCAGTTGCAACGGCATCGGTCAGCGGCGGCTGACCGAGATGATGGCGGAGTTCGGCCTCGCCGACCTCACCGACATCGCGGCGTTCATCCTGACCAGTTCGCGCGAGGCGACGATTGCGCGGATCGCGGCGTTGCCGCGTGGTTCGGCCGACGGACATATGGCCATCGACGGCTATTCGGTGCCGGTCGACCTGCGCGTGCGCGTCACCATCGAGGCCGACCGCATCGTCACCGACTGGGCGGGGACGAGCGGGCTGGATCCGAAGGGGATCAACGTGCCGCTGGTCTATACCAAGGCCTATGCGTGCTACGCGCTGAAATGCGCGGTCGCGCCGGAGATCCCGAACAATGCCGGCAGCCTGTCACCCTTCGAGATCACCGCGCCCGAGGATTGCATCGTCAACGCACGGCCGCCCGCGCCTGTCGCCCTCCGGCACGTCATCGGGCACATGGTGCCGGACACGGTGTTCGACGCGCTGGACAAGCTGATCCCCGATCTGGTCCCTGCCGAGGGCGCGGGGTGTCTGTGCAACTTCCAGCTGTCGCTGCGGCCCCGGACGGACGCGCCCGCGCCGACGGATGCGGTGCGCGCCGAGGTGCTGACCTTCAACTCGGGCGGGTCGGGGGCGCGGCCCGGGCTTGACGGGATGAACGCGACGGCCTTCCCCTCGGGCGTGATGACCATGCCGGTCGAGGCGACGGAGCAGGTCGGTCCTGTCATCGTCTGGCGCAAGGAGTTGCGCCCCGATTCCGGCGGGGCCGGCCGGCGGCGTGGCGGGCTGGGGCAGTTCATGGAGGTCGGCGCGCGCGAGGGGCACGAATTCGACATCTCGGCCATGCTCGACCGGATCGACCACCCCGCGCGGGGGCGGCGTGGTGGCGCCGACGGGGCCCCGACATCGATCGGGCGCGACGACGGCGTGGCGATGCGCGGCAAGGGCCGGCAGCGCGTGCCGCATGGTCGTGTGGTGCGGATGGCGTTTCCCGGAGGCGGCGGTTACGGCGCCCCGTCCGAGCGGGCGGAGGCGGAGGTGCGGCGCGACCTGATGCTGGGCTACATCTCGGCGGAGACGGCGCGCGACGTGCATGGCTGGGACGAGGCGGCCATCGCGGCCGCGCTGGAGGCGGCCGCGCGGGGCGAGGAGACCTAGACCCCGAGGCGGTCGCGCAGCCCGTACCACCACGAGCCCATGGCCGAGTAGGGCACCCGCAACGCCCGGCCGCCGGGAAACGGCAGCCAGGGCAGACCGGCGAAGACGTCGAACCGCTCGGTGTCGCCGGTGATCGCCTCGGCGAGGATGCGGCCGAACAGGTGCGAGCCGGTCACGCCGTGGCCCGAGTAGCCATGCGCGAAATAGGTGGAGCGGCCGAGCCGCCCCATCTGCGGCACGCGGCTGAACGACAGGGCGAAATTGCCGCTCCAGGCATGTTCGACGCGCTTGCCCGCGAGTTCGGGGAAGACCTTGATCATGTTGCGGCGGAGCTTGCCCTCGATGTCGCGCGGATCGGTGCCGCCATAGACGGTGCCGCCGCCGAACAGCAGCCGCTTGTCCGCGGACAGGCGATAGTAGTCGAGGATGTAGCGCACGTCCTCGATGCATTCGTCGGTGGGCAGAAGCCGGTCGGCCAGATCGCCCAGCGGTTCGGTGGCCATCATCTGCGTCGAAACGGGCATCACCCGCGAGACGAGCGCGGGGATCACGTGCCCGAGATAGGCGTTGCCCGCGAGGACGAGCGTGTCGCAGGTGACGCTGCCGTCTTCGGTGCGCACGACGGGGCGGGCGGCCTCGGTGTCGGCGAAGGTCACCGCGCTCATCTCGTGGATCGTGCCGCCGACGCTCTCCAGAGCGGCAGCCTCGCCGAGCGCGAGGTTCAGCGGGTGCATGTGCCCGCCGGTCGCGTCGCGCATGCCGCCGACATAGAGATCGGATGTCACGTGGCCGCGCATGGCGTCGCGGTCGAGCATTTCCTGCCCCTCGATCCCATGACCGCGCCAGAGGGCGTGCCGGGCCTCAAGCTCGCGCATGTGGGCGGGGGTCAGCGCGGCGAAGACGTTGCCGTCCTTAAGGTCGCAGTCGATGCCGTATTTCGCCACCCGTTCGCGGATGATCGCGCCGCCCTCGGTCACGAGCCCTGCGACGAAGCTTGCGGTGTCGGCGCCGTAGCGGCGTTCGATCGTCTGAAGCGAGGCGTTCAGGCCGTTGACGATCTGGCCGCCATTGCGCCCCGACGCGCCCCAGCCGATCCGGGCCCCTTCGAGAAGGACGACCCGGCGGCCGCGTTCGGCGAGGTGGAGCGCGGTCGACAGGCCCGAATAGCCGCCGCCGACGACGCAGACATCCGCCTCGACATCACCATGCAGGGCCGGCCGCTCGGGCGCGGGATTGGCGGTGGCGGCGTAGTAGCTGCCGACATGGGCGCCGTCGCCCGCGTAATGCCGCGCCATCACACCACCTCCAGATAGGTTTGGAACTCGAATTCGCTGACATGGCGGTTGAACTGCTTCTGCTCCTGCCGCTTGCAGTCGAGAAGCATCCGCCGAAGCCTGCGGGAGTAGATCGCGGGGATGTTGTCGCCCTCGGCGAAGGCCTTGATCGCGGTGGCCCAGTCGAGCGGCAGGTGCGGCAGGTCCTTGCTGTAGGCGTCGCCGGTGATCGGCGCGGCCGGGGTCAGGTCCCGTTCGATCCCCATGAGGGCGCCGCCGAGGATGCTGGCCAGGACGAGGTAGGGATTGGCATCCGCGCCGGCGATGCGGTGCTCGATCCGCCGGCCGGGTGCGGCGCCGCCGGGAATGCGGATCGCGGCGGTCCGGTTCTCGTAGCCCCAGGCGACGGAGGAGGGCGCATGCGTGCCGGGAAGCAGGCGACGGAAGCTGTTTTCATGCGGCGCGAAGGTCAGCGCGCATTCCTGCGCGGTCGCCAGAAGCCCCGCCACGGCGGCGCGCATCATGTCGGACCCGTCGGGGCCGCCATCATCGAAGACGTTCTTGCCCGCCTCGTCCACCACCGAGAAATGGACGTGAAAGCCGCTGCCCGAGCGGTCGCCGTAGGGTTTGGCCATGAAGGTCGCGGCCATGCCGTGCTTGCGCGCGATGCCCCGGACGAGACGCTTGAACAGGACTGCGTCATCGGCGGCCCGCAGCGGGTCGGGCAGGTGGCGCATGTTCACCTCGAACTGGCCCGCGCCGTTCTCGGAGATTGCGGAATCGGCGGGGATCCCCTGAAGCGCGCAGGCATCGTAGATTTCGTCGAGGAACCGCTCGAAATGCTCCAGATCGTCGAGGCTGAGCGCGCCGTCATAGCTGGAGCGTAGGCCCGTCACCGGCGAGACCGGCGGCTGGGGCACGCGCCCGGACGGGTCGATAAGATAGAATTCCAGCTCGGTCGCGACGACGGGGGTGAGGCCGCGCGCCTTCCAGCGGCTCACCACCTCGTCAAGGGTGCGGCGCGGATCGCCGAGGAACGGCGCGCCTGACTCTTCCCGCATCCACATCGGGATCAGCGATGTGGGCCGGTTCGTCCAGCTCAGGGGAAGGGGGCCGCGGCCCGTCGCCTCGCAGGTGCCGTCGGCATCGCCCGTCTCGAACAGGAGCGCGGAACCCTCGACGTCCTCGCCCCAGATGTCGGGGCCGCAGATCGACAGAGGCATCCGCATCCCGCCGCCGGCGATCTTGTCGATCTCGCCCACGGGCAGGCGCTTGCCGCGCATCACGCCGTTGAGGTCGCAGATACATGCAAACAGGGTCTCGGGGGGCGTCGTCGCCTCGTTCGCCTGGGCGGGCTCGGTCTGGTCGGTCATTCGGGGTCGTCTCCGGGGGGATGGCGCTTCGATGGCAGGCGGCTGGCGGGGCGTCAATCGCGGCGTCTTGCGGCCGGACGCGGGCTGCATCATCCAATGCCTGCGCCCCGCAATGGAGAATGGGACATGGACGGCAGCAACGACCGGCTCGACGCGTTTTGGATGCCTTTCACGGCGGGGCGGCAATTCCGCGCCGCGCCGCGGATGCTCACCGGCGCGAAGGGCGTACATTACACCACCGAGGACGGACGCGAAATCCTCGACGGGACCGGCGGCCTTTGGTGTTGCAACGCGGGTCACGGCCACAGGGAGGTCGCGGATGCGGTGCATGAGCAGCTTCTGCGGCTCGACTACGCGCCGGCCTTCCAGATGGGTCACCCGATCGCCTTCGACTTTGCGCGCCGGATCGCCGGCATGGCGCCCGAGGGGCTGGACCACGTGTTCTTCTCCGGCTCCGGGTCGGAGGCAGTGGAGACGGCGCTCAAGGTCGCGCTGGCCTATCACAAGGCGCGTGGCGAGGGGACGCGGACGCGCTTCATCGGGCGGGAACGGGCGTATCACGGCGTCGGCTTCGGCGGCATCGCTGTCGGCGGGATTGTCAACAACCGCCGGCATTTCGCGCAGATCGTCGGCGGGGTGGACCACCTGCCGCACACCCACGCGCCGGAGCATAACGCGTTCTCGCGCGGGCAGCCCGCTTGGGGCGCGCATCTGGCCGAGGATCTGGAGCGGCTGGTGGCCCTGCACGGGGCGGAAACCATCGCCGCGGTGATCGTGGAGCCGGTGGCGGGCGCGACCGGCGTATTGCCGCCGCCGGTCGGGTACCTGGAGCGGCTGCGCGAGATCTGCACCGCGCATGGGATCCTGCTGATCTTCGACGAGGTGGTGACTGGGTTCGGCCGCCTCGGCACACCTTTCGCCGCCGATTACTTCGGCGTGACACCCGACATGATGACACTGGCCAAGGGGATCACCTCGGGGACCGTGCCGATGGGGGCCACGATCGTGTCCGGGGAGATCCGCCGCGCGTTCGAGCAGGGGCCCGAGCACGTGATCGAATTCTTCCACGGCTATACCTATTCTGGGCATCCGGCCGCCTGCGCCGCGGGAATGGCTATCATGGACATCTATGCGCGCGACGACGTCTTCGCCCGTGCCGCCGCGCTGGCCCCCCATTGGCAGGCGGCGATACATGGGCTGCGGGACGCGCCGCATGTCCGCGACATCCGCAATCTCGGCCTGCTGGGGGCGGTGGAACTGGAGCCGCGCGCAACCGGGCCGGGCACGCGCGGCTACGATGTGTTCGTGGACGCGTTCCATCGCGGGGGCCTGATCCGCGCGGCGGGGGACGTGATGGTCCTGTCGCCGCCGCTGACCATATCGGCGGCGCAGGTGGACGAGTTGTTCGCGATCCTGCGCGCGTCGCTGGAAGCGGTCGCCTAGGTCGCGCGCATCACGCGGACGGGGGAGGGGCCGGAGGCGGGCCAGAGCGCGTCCCCACCCGCGGGCAGCGTCGTCCCGCGGGTCGAGATGTGCAGGACGAACGGCCCGCGTGCCGCGCGAAGCTCTCCCTCGGGCGCATCAAGGGCGCGCCACTCAGTCGTGAAGGCGTCGGGGTTATCGCGGCGCAGTTGCAGGAGCGTGCGGGTCAGGTCGAACTTCGTGCGATCGAAAGGGGAGCGCACCTCCGCCCCTTCGTTCAGCTTTGCCAGCGCATCCCAATCCACGGCTGCCCGGTTGTCCGGGTCGGTCAGGCGGAAACTGCCGATCTCGGTCCCCTGATAGATGTCGGGAATGCCCGGCACGAAGAACTTGAGCGCGCATTGCGCCAGCGCGAGGTTTTCGGCCCGCGTGGCAAGGCCCGACAGGTCATCGGCGGGGGCGAAGCGGTCGGCGACGCTGCGGGCCGCGTCGAGGACCGGGCCTTCGAACTCCTCGACCACATCGGTCCAGAACGTGTCCCGCTTGGCCTCGCGCATGGCCTTTTCCAGATGTGCGGGCAGCCGCTCCGCCAGATCGCCGTCGGGTGCGGCGGCGAAGGCCGATTGTGCCAGATACCAACGCCACGGCTGCGGCAGGTCGGGCACGCGGGACAGAAGCGCCTCGGCGGCGTCGGGATCGTGCGAGATGGCGGCGATCCGCATGCGCGCATCCTCCGACCGCTTGGTGTCGTGGCTGGAGGTCAGGGTCAGCGCGTTCGGCATCAGGGCCGCGCGGCGCTCCATCCAGGTGTGGAAGGCGTCGGCATCCATCGCAGGTTCGTCCGGCTCCGCGCCCACCTCGTTGGCCGACAGAAGCGGCGTCCAGCGGTAGAAGGCGGTGTCTTCCTGCGCCTTGGCAATGGCCGCGCCGGTCAATTGTTGCAGACGCAGGCGCAGTTCGGAATTGGCCCTATCCGTCAGAAGGTCCGTCAGGTCGCCGAGCGCGGCGGCGGCGGGCCTGTCCCTTGCCGCGCGTGCGGCGGTGTCGCGGATCAGTTCGGCATCCGCCTCGGGCACGGCATCGGCCGTGGCATAGGTGCGGTAGCGCGGAAAGGCGCGGACATAGGCGAGAATCGCCTGTCGCCATGACGCCCGCCCCCATTCGAGATGCGCCCCCGCCCGGACGGCGAGGTTGGTCAGGCGCTCTACCTCGGCCTGAAGTTCGGTCGTCACGATCTGCGTCTTGGCGTCGTCGCGGACGTCGTGGAAGGCGGGCCAGCCTTCGGCCATGCGCGCGGCGCCGTCCCCATCGGTCAGCACGCGGGCGATCGAGCGGGCCGCGACGTAGCCGGTCGTGCCCTCGACCGGCCAATCGGGCAGGGGCTCGTCGCCGGTCAGGATCTTTTCGACCCAGATCGGCGTGCCGGGCAGGCGGTCGCGCAGACGGCCGAGATACTCGTCCGGGTCGGCCAGACCGTCCACATGATCCACGCGCAACCCGTCGGCCACACCGCTTTCGATCAGGTCGAAGGTCAGGCGGTGGACGTCCTCGAACACGTTCGGGTCCTCGATGCGCAAGCCGATCAGGCCGGTTACGGTGAAGAACCTGCGGTGGTCGATGGCGGCGGACTCGGTGCGCCAATGGGTCAGGCGCCACGGCTGCGCATTGTGGATCGCGGTGAGGTCGCCCTCGGGCTGCGTCGCCAGCGGGATGCGCAGCCCGGGGGCGACCATCTCGTCGCCCTCAACCTCGATGTCACCCGCCGCGGCAAGCTCCGCGAAAGGGGCGCCGAGCCAGGGCAGGCGCAGGCGGCCATTGGACCAGTTGATATCGAAATGATCGGCGAAGCGGCTGTCGCGGCCGTGGCGGAGCACGTCCGAGAGCCACGGATTGTGGACGGTGAACGCCATGTGGTTCGGCACGATGTCGAGGATCAGGCCCAGCCCCGCCTCGTGCAGCCGATCCGCCAGTGCCTCCAGCCCCGCACGGCCGCCGAGATCCGGTTCAACCTCGTTCGGATCGGTCACGTCGTAGCCGTGGGTCGAGCCGGGCGCGGCGGTGAAGACCGGCGCGAGGTAGAGATGCGAGACGCCGAGGTCGCGCCAATAGGGCACGAGGTCGGCGGCGCGGGCGAAATCCATCCCCTCGCGCAGTTGCAGGCGGTAGGTGGCGGTCGGCAGCTTCATTCAGGCCTCGGACGTGCGTCGGACATGATCCGGGTGGTGCGGGAAAAGGTGGGATGGGTGGCGATGTCTTCGAGTCGCGTGGGCGAGCGGGGGCGCCAGTTCGGGTAGGCGTCCGTCACGCCGGGCAGGTTGGTCGGCCGGGCCGGCCCCACCAGATCGGCCAGCCGCACACCGGCAAGAAGCGACGGCGTCGCGGCGATGAAGCGATGCGCGGCGTCGAGAAGCGTGTCGGGATCGGGATCCGTCGTGGTCACTCCGAGCGCGCGGGCCAGATGCTTGCGCTCCCACTCGCGATGTTTGCGATGCTCCTTGCTGGCCTTGGGCGAGACGAGGCCGTGCTCCTCGCGCAGATCGATATCGATGCCCTCCCACCACCCGGCAAGCGGGGGCAGATCGTGCGTCGACAGGCAGGCCAGCGCCATCTCCGGATAGGTGTCGGCGGTGGCGAAACCGTCTTCGGATTGCTCGAAATAGACGATGCGGTAGGACAGCACGCGCGCCTTTTCCATCGCATCGCGGAAGCCCTCGGGGACGAAGCCGAGATCCTCCCCGATGACCACGGCCTCCTCCTTTTGCGACGCGTTGGCGAGAACGCGGAGCATGTCGGGCAGGGGATAGCGCAGATGCGTGCCATGCGCGGCGGGTTCTCCTTCGGGGATGAGGAAGAGCTGCCAGAGGGCCATGGCGTGGTCGATCCGCAACGCGCCGGCATCGCGGAGCTGCGCTGCAATCATGTCGCGGAACGGGGCGAAGTCCGTTTCCCGAAGGGCGGCGGGCGAGGGCACGGCAAGCTGCCAGTTCTGCCCCTCCTCGCTGAAGACGTCGGGCGGTGCGCCGACGGTCAGACCGGGAAGAGCAGCGGCGGCGCCGGACCACGTCGCCGACCCGTCGAGGGCCTCGCCCACGGCGAGATCGAGATAGAGCCCGATCCGCATGCCCGCATCCTTGGCCGCCATCTGCGCTTCGTGAAGTTGCCGCCGCGCAGTCCATTGCAACCACAGGTGGAAGCGGATCTCGGCCGCATTTTCCTCGGCGAAGGCGGCGACTTCCGGCGTGGCGGGATCGCGGAACGCTTCGGGCCAGTCGTGCCAGCCGCCGCCATGGGCGTGGCTCAGGGCCTCGAACAGGGCATGCAGCCGTAGCGCCTCGCCACCCTCGGTGACGAAGGCGTCGAAGGCCGGGTCGTCGCCGAACCCGTCGAAGGCGTGGCGCAGGGCGGTGAGCTTTGCCCGAGCCACGTCGGAATAATCGACCGTGTCGCCATCCGCCATTGCCGGCCGCGCGCAGCCAAGGGCATCGGGCGCGATGTAGAGCGGGTTCAGGAACCGCCTGCTCGACGGGGAGAAGGGGGAGGCATGTTCGGGAATCGCGGTGAACAGCGCGTGCACCGGATTGATCCCGAGGAAATCCGCGCCCGCCGCGCCGCAGATGCGCGCAAGTTCGGCCAGATCGGCGAAATCGCCGATGCCCCAGGAGCGATCCGACCGGATCTCGTAGAGTTGGCAGAAGATGCCCCAGCCGGGCGCGTCCCGCAGGGACGGCGGCAGGTAGCACCGCGCCTCCTTCGGTACGTTCATGCGTTTGGGCGCGGCCGGGCCGGTCGGCGGGCCGTCCGGGTCCTGGCCCAGCCCGTCGAGGATCAGGCGCAGGGTTTCCTGCGGAACCTCTCGCCCGTCATATTCCAGCGTCAATCCGTGATGGCGGGCAAGGCGTTTCATGAGATCCAGAATGCAGTCGAGGCCGGAACGCCGGGAGCGTCGCCGGTCAGGTGGATGAGGTCACCGTCGGCCGGCGGCAGATCGGCCTTTGCGTCCGACAGGTTCGTACGCACCGAAAGCCGGCCGCCGCCCAACTGCCAGTCGACGGCGAAACACAAGGCAGGGGCCTTGAGCATGGTGCCGCAATCGGAGCCCGTGCCGGGGATCATCGGAACGATCCGCTCCCGACGAAGGATCAGCAATTCGCGGTGGCGGGCCAGCGCGGCCTGACCGGCTTCGCTCTCGGCCTTGGACCAGTCGATGCGGCTGCGCTCGAAGGTTTTGGGGTCGACGGGATCGGGCACGTCGCTGGCCGAAAAGCTCTTGAAATGTTCGAACTCGCGGCGGCGGCCTTGGGTCACGGCCTTTCCCAACTCGCCCTCGAACCCGGCGAAGAACAGGAACGGGTTCGTCTCATCCCATTCGTCGCCCATGAAGATCATCGGGACATGCGGCGAAAGAAGCAGGAGAGCCTGCATCGCCCGCAGGCGGTCGTGATCGGCCAGCACGGTCAGACGTTCGCCCATGGCGCGGTTGCCGATCTGGTCGTGGTTCTGGAGGAAGTCGATGAAGACGTCCGGCGGCAGATGCCCGGAGGGAGAGCCTTTGCCGCCCGCCCCGCGCGTCGAAAACCCCTCGGCCATCGAACGGACCAGAAGGCTGGTCGGATCGTCGGCATAGGCGTCGTAATAGCCCTCCGTCTCGCCGGTCAGAAGGACATGCGCGGCATTGTGCCAGTCGTCGTTCCACTCGGCGGTCATCAACGGCACGCGGTCGCCGTCGCGGGCGTGCAGATGCGTCACGTTGCGGTTGTCCTCGGTGGTCAGGTGCACGGGCCGGTCCACGGTCGCGCGCACCTCGCGGGCGAGGTCGATCAGGATCTCCGTGTCGGAATGCGGATCGCGGACGTGGTCGATCGCGTCGAGCCGGAGCCCGTCGAGGTTGAAGTCGCGGATCCAGTAGAGCGCGTTCTCGATGAAGAAGCGGCGGACCGGCTCGGCGGCATAAGCGATGCCCGCGCCCCAAGGCGTCTGCCGCTCCGGATCGAAGAAGCGGGACGCGTACATGTGCAGGTAATTTCCGTCCGGGCCGAAGTGGTTGTAGACGACATCCATCAGCACCATCAGCCCGTGCGCATGCGCCGCGTCGATCAACTCGCGCAACTCCTCCGGGGTGCCGTAGGCGGGATGCGGCGCGTAAGGCAGAACGCCATCATACCCCCAGCCCCGATCGCCGCCGAAATGCGCCACGGGCAGGATTTCCAGCACCGTTACGCCCAGATCGGCGAGATGCGGCAGCTTTTCGATCGCGGCGCGGTAGGTGCCTTCGGGCGTGAAGGTGCCGATATGGCACTCGTAGATCACCGCCTCGTGCCAGCCCCGGTCGGGCCGGTCGTGGCGCCAGTCGTGGGCGGAGGATGCGACGACGCTGGTGCCGTGCACCGTCTCGGCCTGAAGCCGCGAGGCGGGATCGGGAACCCGGTGATTGTCGGGCAGGCGGAACGCGTATTCCGTGCCCACCGGCGCGTCGGCGGTGAGTTCGAACCAGCCGTCGCCGACGGTCTTCATGTCGTGCTCCCCGTCGGGAAGGCAAAGCCCGACCTCCGGCACGTCGGGGGCCCAGAGGCGGAAGCGGGTTCCGGTGTCAGACGGGATCGCTCCCCAAGTCGGAAGGTCGGTCATGGCAGAGCCTCCAGAAGAATGAGGGCGCGGGCGTCGATTTCGATCTGGTCCTCGACGGGTTCGCCAAAGCCGTCGGGCGTGGCGGCGCCCTCCGTCGTGGAGACCAGATGGCGCCAGCGGCCTTTGGGCAACTCGACTTCGCGCGGCTCGGCGCCCGCGTTCATGGCGAGGAACAGTGTCGCGTCGTCGCGCCCGTGATAGCTGATGGCGAGGGCCCGCCGCTCCGGGTCTTCCCAGGCCTCCGGCTCTATCCCGCCGCCGCGCAGGCGGTGCCACGTCACGTGCCGGTTCTCGGGATTGTCCGCCGATGCATGCAGGAAGCGATGCGCCGTCAGGATCGGCCTCGAATTCCGCACGGCGATCAGGCCGCGCACGAAATCGACGAACGGGTCGTCGGCCTGATCCCAATCGAACCAGTTCATCTCGCCGGGCTGGCAATAGGCGTTGTTGTTGCCGTCCTGGCTTCGCCCGTTCTCGTCGCCCATCAGGATCATCGGCGTGCCTTGGCTCAGCATGAGCGTGGCCATCATGTTGCGCCGCTGCCGGTCGCGCAGCGCGTTGATCTCGGGGTCGTCGGTCGGCCCCTCGACGCCGTGGTTCCAAGACAGGTTGTGCGAATGGCCGTCCTTGTTGTCCTCGCCATTCGCCTCGTTGTGCTTTTCGTTGTAGGAGACGAGGTCGGCCAGTGTGAAGCCGTCATGCGCGGTGATGAAATTCACCGACGTCCAAGGCCGCCGCCCGTCATGCTCGAACTTCGAGGCCGAGCCGAGCAGCCTGTCGGCCATTTCGGGCGTCTGACCCGCATCGCCTTTCCAGAAGGAGCGGACGGTGTCGCGGTAGGTGTCGTTCCACTCCGCCCAGCCGGGGGGAAAATTGCCGACCTGATAGCCGTCATTGCCGGTATCCCACGGCTCGGCGATCAGCTTGACCTGACCCAGAACCGGATCCTGCCGCACGGCGGTGAGGAACGGATTGGCCGGGTCGAAGTAGTCGCGCCGCCGGCCCAGCGTCGTCGTCAGGTCGAAGCGGAAGCCGTCCACATGGCAATCCTCGACCCAGTAACGCAGCGAGTCCATCACCATCTGCATCACGCGGCTGTTCTCAAGATTGAGCGTGTTGCCGGTTCCGGTCGTGTCGAAGCAGTAGCGCGGGTCGTCGCCCAGCAGGTAATAGGAAGCGTTGTCGATCCCGCGGAACGACAGGGTCGGGCCAAGCTGGTTGCCTTCGGCGGTGTGGTTGTAGACCACGTCCAGGATCACCTCGATGCCCGCATCGTGCAGGCGGCGGACCATCACCCGGAACTCGTCGAGGGCGCCGGGCTGCACGAGATAGCGGTTCGCGGGCGCGAAGAACCCGGTCGTGTTGTAGCCCCACCAGTTCACGAGGTCCTTCTCCAGAAGGTATCTGTCGTCGTGGAAGGAATGGATCGGCAGCAGCTCGATCGCGGTGACACCGAGGCGCTTGAGATGCGCGATCGTGCCCGGCTCGGCCAAGCCCTCGAAGGTGCCGCGCATGGGCTCCTCGACATGTGGCGCGCGCATCGTCATCCCGCCCACATGGGCCTCGTAGATGATGGTCCGGCTCCAGGGTGTGCGGGGGTGGGCATCGTCGCCCCACGTGGCGGCGTCGGGCGTGACGACGCATTTGGGCATCATCCGCGCGCTGTCGCGACGGTCGAAGCTCAAATCCTCCTTCCGGTGTCCGATCCGGTAGCCGAACAGCGCGTCGTGCCAGCGCAATTCGCCCTTGTGGCCCCGGGCGTAGGGGTCGAGCAGCAGCTTGTTGGGATTGAACCGATGCCCCGCTTCGGGGGCATAGGGGCCGTGAACCCGGTAGCCGTAGAGCTGGCCGGGCCGCACTTCGGGCAGGTAGCCATGCCAGATCTGGTGCGTGTTCTCGGGCAGGGGGATGCGCGCGATCTCGCGCGTTCCCGCGTTGTTGAACAGGCACAATTCGACCTTTGTCGCATTGGCGGAAAACAGGGCGAAATTCGTTCCCGCCCCATCCCAAGTCGCGCCACGGCGCGACCCGATGCCGGGTTCGACTCGATACTCGGATGACATCGAAATTCCCTCAGGTGTCAGGGGTGAGAATTACCGTTGCCAGCGGCGGGAGCGTGATGGAGGCCGAGACGGGCTGATCGTGCCAACCCTGGCCATCCGCCGTGACGGAACCGCCATTGCCGGATCCGGTTCCACCGTATTCCGTCGCGTCCGAATTGAACGTCTCGCGCCAGCGGCCTTCCATCGGCAGGCCGACGCGGAAATCCTCGCGCAGGACGGGGGCCATGTTGCAGATGACCGCGACCGGCGGGTCGCCGTCATGGCCGAGGCGCAGGAAGGAGAAGACGTTGTTGTCGGCGTCGCCCCCGTCGATCCAGCGGAAGCCCTCCGGCTCGCAATCGCGGGCGTGGAGCGAACGGTGGCCGCGATAGACCGCGTTCAGATCCCGCACCAGGCGCTGTATTCCGGCATGGCGCTGATCGTCCAGCAGGTGCCAGTCAAGCGAGCGGTCATGCGACCACTCACGCGACTGCCCGAACTCCGAGCCCATGAAGAGCAGCTTCTTGCCGGGATGCGTCCACATCCAGCCGAGATAGGCGCGCAGGTTGGCGAAGCGCTGCCAGTCGTCGCCGGGCATCTTGTTCAGCAGGGAGCCTTTGCCATGCACCACCTCGTCGTGGCTGATCGGCAGGACGAAGTTCTCGCTGAAGGCGTAGTGCAGCCCAAACGTCATCTTGTCGTGGTGCCAGCGGCGGTTGAACGGGTCCTCGGACATGTACTGAAGCGTGTCGTGCATCCAGCCCATGTTCCACTTGAAGTCGAAGCCGAGGCCGTCCTGCTCCACCGGACGGGAAACTCCGGGGAAGGCGGTGGATTCCTCGGCGATCGTGGTGCCGTGGCTGCGCTCCGCAACCTGCGTGTTGACGTCGCGCAGGAAATCGATCGCGTCGAGGTTTTCGCGCCCGCCATGACGGTTGGGCAGCCATTCACCCTCGTTGCGCGAATAGTCGAGATAGAGCATCGAGGCGACCGCATCGACGCGCAGGGCATCGACGTGAAGTTCCCGCAGCCAATAGAGCGCCGACGACCGCAGGAAGTTCGACACCTCCGTCCGGCCGAAATTGTAGATCAGCGTGTTCCAGTCCTTGTGGAACCCGAGCCGCGGATCCTCATGCTCGTAAAGCGCGGTACCATCGAAGCGGGCGAGCCCGTGTTCGTCGGACGGAAAGTGCGCGGGAACCCAGTCCATGATCACGCCGATATCGGCATTGTGCAGGTGGTCGACCATGGCGGCGAAATCGTCCGGGTCGCCAAAGCGCGAGGTGGGCGCGAAGAGGCCGATCGGCTGATAGCCCCAGGACGGGGTGTAGGGGTGCTCCGACAGGGGGAGGAACTCCACATGCGTGAAGCCCATCTCCTTGACGTAGTCCGCCAGCAGCGGCCCGACCTCGGTATAGGAGAGGATCCGGTCGCCGTCGCCACGCCGCCAGGATCCCAGATGCACCTCGTAGATCGAGACGGGTTGATCGCGCAGATCGCGACGGCCCTTTTCCATCCACTCGGTATCTGTCCAGGTGCGATCCGAGGCGGCCGCGACGATGGACGCGGTTCCGGGGGCGTGTTCCATCTGGAACGCGACGGGATCGGCCTTGAGCGGCAGGACGTCGCCATACGCGCCGACGATCTCGTACTTGTAGATCTCGCCCACGCCGATCCCGGGGATAAACAATTCCCACAGGCCGCCGCCGATGCGACGGCGCATCGGCTGCCGCCGACCATCCCAAGCGTTGAAATGCCCCACGACGCTGACCCGCCGGGCATTCGGAGCCCAGACGGCGAAGGACGTTCCGGCGACGCCGTCATGCGTCATCGGATGCGCGCCGAGCCGGGTCCAGAGTTCCTCGTGGCGACCTTCGGCAAGAAGGTATTCGTCCATCTCGCCCAGCACGGGGCCGAAGCGATAGGTGTCCTCCTTCTCCCATTCATGCTCGCCCGCCCGGCAATGCAGGCGGTAGGCGAAGGGCTTTCGCTTCTTCTCGAATGCGAGGTGGAACACGCCTTCGGGGTGGATTCGTTCCATCGTGCCCAGCGGCTTGCCCTTACCGTCCAGCACCGTCACCTCGCCCGCATCGGGGGCGAAAACGGTGATGGCCGGGGGCGTGCCGTGCATTCCGAGCACCGCGAACGGGTCGGAAAGGCGGCCGCGGACGATGGCCTCGCAGGTGGCTTCGTCGGGTCGGGTCATGCGTTCTCCGCGATTTGTAGAAGGCCCTTCAGGGGCACGTCGATCCAGGCGGGCCGGAAGGACCGCTCGTATTCCACCTCGTAGGCGCATTTGCGCAACAGGTGCAGGTCGAGGAGCGCGTCCTCGAAATCCCGGTCGGCGGGGCGGACGGGCGCGTTGCCCATCGTCTCGCGCCAGGCATCGAGGAAGGCGCCGGCCGTGGCCGCGCGCCATTCGTCGACCTGCGCCATGGCGCGGGTGGCGTCGGCACCCGCCTCGATCCGGCGATCAAGCGCCGTCCACAGCGCATAGTCGAAGCTGCGCAGCATCCCCGCCACATCGCGCAGGGGCGAGGACTTGGCCTGCCGCTCCGCGAGGCTGCGGGACGGCTCGCCCTCGAAGTCGATGATGGCGAGGTCGCCCTGCGCCACGAGAACCTGCCCCAAATGGTAGTCGCCATGGACACGGCATTCCGCGCCCGAGGGCGTCATGGCGGAAACCCGGTCGATCCGCGCCATGATCGCATCGCGGCGATCGAGAACCTGCCGCGCGATCTCGGCCGCCTTGGGGCTGAGTTTGGCCGGATCGATCGCGTCGAGCGTCCGGGCCATCTCCGTCCGGGTTTCTTCGACCAGAACCGCGAGGCGATCGGCATCGACCGGTTCCGTTCCGAATGCATCGGTGCCGGAAGCCAGAGCGAGGTGCATCTCGGCCGTGCGTTGACCCAGCAGCGTCCCGAGATCGAGCGCGCCGACCATCAGCGGCCGCTGATCGCCCTCATGACCGACCTCGCGGGCTTCCATCTCCCGGTCGAGGCCCTCGGTGACGAAGGACCAGGCATCGCCTTGATTGGGCACGTATTCGGACGCGGCGGCCAAGACCGTCTCGGTCCCGTCCGCACCTTGCCAGGCGATCGTGCCCAGAAGGCGCGGCGTGGCGGTGAAGTCCGTCTCCTCCGAAAGGAAGCGCGCGACCTCGATATCGGGCTGCAGCCCTTCGCGAAGGCGGCGGTAAAGCTTGAGTACCACCTGATCGGAGAACGCGACGGAGGCGTTCGACTGCTCCGCACCCAGAAGGCGCGGCTCGCCGGCCGTCTCCTCGTCCGGCAGGTCGGTGCCGGTGAAGACGAGCTTGCCGCCCTCACCCGTCATCACGAGCTTTTCGCGCATCGCGTCGAGCAGGGTACGGGCCATGTCCTCGTCGGAGGCACCGTCCATCAGCGCGCCGACCTTGTTGGTGCGCCGCAGCTTGGCCAGCGTCGCCGGCAGGCGCGGCGACATGGTCAGCGCTGATTCATCCCAAACGGCTGAGAGTGGCAGGAAGTAGTTCTGCGTCTCGCCCCCCGTCTCGACCTCGGCGACCGCCAGCATGTGCTTGCCGGACTCGAGCTCGCCCAACTGGCGCAGCCGGACGGAATCGGCTCCGGCGGATTTGCCCGCGAACCAGCGCTGCAGGTCGATATATTGCGGCAGGGAGCGTTCCATGAACTGCCGCGCGTCACGCCCGTCAAGGGCGGTCGAAATCCGGCCGTCGCGCGTCGTCAGCGTCACGAAATCGGGCAGGACCTGTGGGCTGGGCATGTGCCAATCCGGTGCCTCTTCCTCGGAGGCGAGGACGAACCAGAAGAATCCGTAGGCCGGCAGCGTCAACATGTACGGAAGCTCGCCCACCGGCGGGAACGGCGCCTGGCCCACAAGCTCGACCGGCACGCGGCCCTTGTAGCGGCTCAGGTCGATTTCCACCGCCTGCGGGGCGCGGCTGAGATTTGCGACGCACAGGACGGCCTCGTCCCCCTCGGCGCCCGGATCGACATCCTTGGCCCGGCGGATATAAGCGAGTACCTTGCGGTTGGCGGGATAGAGCAGGTCGATCTCGCCGCGCCCGAACACGTCGTGCTTCTTGCGCACCGTCACCATGCGCCGCATCCAGTTGAGGAACGACGACGGCGACAGGGCCTGCGCCTCGACGTTCAGCCCCTCATACCCGTATTCAGGATCCTGGATGACCGGCAGGTAGAGCTGCTGCGGCACGGCGCGGCTGAAGCCCGCGTTGCGGTCGGCGGACCACTGCATCGGCGTGCGGACGCCGTCCCGGTCGCCGAGATAGATGTTGTCGCCCATCCCGATTTCGTCGCCGTAATACATGATCGGCGTGCCCGGCATGGACAGCAGCATGGAGTTCAGAAGCTCGATCTTGCGCCGGTCGTTCTTCATCAGCGGCGCGAGGCGGCGGCGGATCCCCATGTTGATGCGCGCCCGCTTGTCGGCGGCATAGGTCTCCCACAGGTAGTCCCGCTCCCGGTCGGTCACCATTTCGAGCGTCAGCTCATCGTGATTGCGCAGGAAGATGCCCCATTGGCAATCTTCGGGGATCTCGGGCGTCTGGCGGATGATGTCGGTGATCGCGTGGCGATCCTCCTGCGCGACGGCCATGTACATCCGCGGCATGAGGGGGAAGTGGAATCCCATGTGACACTCGTCGCCCTCACCGAAATAGGGGCGGGTATCCTCGGGCCACTGGTTCGCCTCGGCCAGGAGCATCCGCCCTTCGTAATGCTCGTCCAGGTCCTTGCGGATCGCCTTCAGGATGTCGTGCGTCTCGGGGAGGTTCTCGTTGTTCGTCCCGTCCCGCTCCACGAGGTAGGGGATCGCGTCGAGCCGCAGCCCGTCCACGCCCTTGTCGAGCCAGAAATGCATGACGTCCAGCACCGCGTCGAGAACGGCGGGGTTGTCGAAGTTCAGGTCCGGCTGGTGGTCGAAGAAGCGGTGCCAGTAGAACTGGTCGGCCACCGGATCCCAGGTCCAGTTGCTGTCATGGGTGTCGTTGAAGATCACCCGTGTCGTGTCCATCCAGCGCGTCGGGTCGTCGGACCAGACGTAGTAATCCCGCTCCGGGCTGCCCTTGGGGGCGCGGCGGGCCTTCTGGAACCACTCGTGCTGGTCGGAGGTGTGGTTGATGACCAACTCCGTGATGACCTTGAGGCCGCGACGATGCGCTTCGTCGACGAACTTCTGGAAATCGTCCATGTCGCCGTATTGCGGATTGACCGCCTTGAACTCGGCGATGTCGTAGCCGTCGTCGCGCAGCGGCGAGGGATAGAACGGCAGCAGCCAGACGGCCGTGGCCCCCAGCGACTGGATATGGTCGAGACGCTGCATCAGGCCCTTAAAGTCGCCGATGCCGTCGTTGTTGCTATCTTGGTATGCCTTGACGTGGCACTGGTAGATCAAGGCGTCCTTGAACCAGTCCGGCCGGTCGGCCTTTTCGTCTGTGGCGATGTGCGGTGCGGGCGCGTTCATCGGGCTCCTCCCGGTGCGGTAAGTTTCCAGATGGCATAGGGGCGCTCGTGCGGATCGAGCGCAAGGCGGTGGTCCCGCCCGTGCCAGGTGAATCGGTTGCCCTGTACAAGATCCTGAACCTCGATCGAGGCGTCTTCCGGCAAGCCGAACTTCCACAGCGGCACCTGAAAGTCGAACTCCGCCGGTGCGTGCGGGTCGAGCAGGACGTGGAAGAACACCGCCCCGTCCGCGTCGAACCGCCCATAGGACAGGACGCGGTCGTCAAAGGCGGGCACGAAGGACAGGTTGCGCATGTCGCGCATCTGCGGGTGCTCGCGCCGGATGCGGTTGATCAGCCGGATGTCGTCTCGAATGTGACCGGGCGTTTCCGGGTCGCGGTGGCGCAACTGGTATTTCTCGGAATCGAGATATTCCTCCTTGCCGGGCATTGGCGCGCCCTCGCAGAATTCGAACCCTGAATAAAGGCCCCAATTCCCCGCCAGCGAGGCGGCGAGAATCGCGCGGGTCCGGAAGCCGGGCCGCCCGGAGGTCTGCAACGGGACCGGGTTGATGTCGGGCGTGTTGACGAAGAAATTGACGCGCATGTAGTCGCGGCAATCCTCCTGCGTCAGCTCGGTGAGATACTCGGTCAGTTCGTACTTGGTGTTGCGCCAAGTGAAGTAGCTGTAGCTCTGGTTGTAGCCGATCTTGGCCAGACGCTTCATCACCTTGGGGCGCGTGAACGCCTCGGCGAGGAAGATCGCGCCGGGATGCAGCTTGCGGACTTCGGCCATCAGCCACTCCCAGAACGGGAACGGCTTGGTGTGCGGGTTGTCGACGCGGAAGACGATGACGCCGTGATCCGCCCAGAACAGGAACATGTCGAGGATCGCTTCCCAGAAGGGGGCGTTCGGAGAGCCGTCATCCATGTAGTAACGGAAGTTGACGATATCCTCGTACTTCTTCGGCGGGTTCTCGGCATAGGCGATGGAGCCGTCGGGCCGCCATTCGAACCATTCGGGATGCTGCTTGATCCAGGGATGGTCAGGCGACGCGTTCAGCGCGATGTCCAGCGCCACGTCCAACCCCGCTTCGCCGGCCCGGGCCACGAGGCGGTCGAAATCCTCGATCGTGCCTAGTTCCGGATGGACCTCCGTATGTCCGCCCGCCTCCGAGCCGATCGCGTAGGGCGAGCCGACATCTTCGGCCCCGGCGGTCAGGGTGTTGTTCTTGCCCTTGCGGTTGGTCCGCCCGATCGGGTGGATTGGCGGAAAGTACAACGTGTCGAACCCCATGTCGGTGACGTAGCCGAGGTTGTCGATGACGTCTTCGAACGTGCCGTGCCGCTCCGGCCCACCCATGGAGCGGGGGAACAATTCATACCACGCCGAGAACGCCGCCGCTTCGCGGTCGACCCAGATCGGCATGTCGGGCGCGGCCGTGAGATGTGCACGCGGACCGGCCCGCGCCATGAGGGCTTCGGTCTCGTCGGACAGAAGGACCTCCTGCGCCTGCGGGCCCTTGGCCTCGACGCGCAGGGCCTTGATCGCCCCGGCGTCGTCGCCCTTGGCGCGCATGCTCTTGAGGATCGCACGCGCTTCTTCGAGTTCCACGGCGACGGACTGGCCCGCTGCGACCTTCTTGCGGGTTCCGCGCAGCCAGGTCGCGAACACGTCGCGCCAGGCGTGGATGGTGAAGCGGGCGGGGCCGACGGTGTCGAACCGTGCCTCAGCGACCCAGCGGTCGTTGATCTCGTGGATCATCGGCACCTCGACCGGATCGGCGCCGGGTGTGCTTAGAATGACTTTTGCGCCCAGCACTTCATGGCCGTCCGAAAAGATGTCGGCCGCGATCCGCGTCGGCCAGCCGGCAACCGTCTTGGCGGCAAAGCGCCCCCCTTCGACGGTCGGTTCAATTGCTTCGATCACAAGCCGCGCCGGAGCCGCGGGAACCCGCTCCCGCGTCGATTTGACAGCCTTCCGCGTGGTGCCGCGCCCCATCTCATGCCCCCTGTCATTCAGATGGCGGCCTCATCACGAAGCCGCCTCACTAGAATTTTTGTTACCGCCAAACGCCGCTCGCGCGGACATGTTCCGACCTTGACCCACGTCTTGGGGCCGGCGCAAGCGCGCGTCGCGCCGCCGGGGGCATGGCCGGTGCCGCCAACACGGCCCAAGCGCCGACCTTAAGTCAAGCGGCGAGGGCTCGCGGCGCCCTCGCCAACCAGGTGCCCCGCTCGTAGCGGGCGACGACCTTTCCCGCATCGTCCAGCGCCGCGAGGGACAGCCAGCCGTTGTCGAACAGGTCGCGCACCTGCGGATGCGCGTCGAGGACCCCGGAGATCGCGTCCGTCGGAGCGGCAATCGCCACCATGAGGCGCTCCGGCTCATGGCGCAGGGCCTCGCCGTCATGCACGGATTGCCAAGGCAGGCCCGCGCGCAGGTGGCCCGCACTGCCCTCGATCACACCGATCCCGCCGGTGACGTTGTGCAGCAGCTTGTCGCCCGCGCCGAACTGATCCGGAGACAGGGCCGAGCCGTGATATTGCAGCGCGATCCAGCTCGCCACGACGACGGGCGCGGTCAGGATCGTCGTAAGCGTGGCATCATCGCGATCGGCGTGCCGGTCGTATTCGTGCAGGAATACGCGACCGCCGAGGTCGCGCCCGGATGTCGCGGCCCGCGGCGCGGCGATGAAGGCGTGGCAACCGGCAAGGCCCCATTCGGGACGAATTTCGGCCCAGTCGCGGCCGCGGGCGCTCAGGCTCTCCGGGTTGCGGGCGCGCGGCAGGCGCCGGGCCCGTTCGGTTCGGGCGAGGATCGCGGCTCGCCCGAGGAGGCCGCGCAGCCGCGTGAGGTCCGCATCGGGCGGTGCGTCGAACAGCGTAACCTCGTCCGAGACCGTGTCGTGCAGCCCGGCGACGAAGCGGGTCTCGTCCGGGATCGCGATCCCCTCGTCACGAAGGCCCGCGCGAACCTGCGCGTTGTTGAGCAGTCCGGCCAGAAGCCGCGCATTGACGTCGCCCGCATGGCCGCCGCAGGCCCCGCATTGCAGCGCGCTGGCGAAAGGAGCGTTCGTCACATGCGCGCCGTGGCCCGCGATCAGCACGAGCGGGGCGAAGCCGTCGGTGAGGGACATCGCCCGAAGGATCGCGGCCGCCGCCGCCACGCGGCCGGGCGGGTCGAGGTCGAGATGCGGCGGAGGCGGTGGCGGTGCGTCGGCGCCAAGGCCCAGCCCGTCCCGGATCAGCTTGCCGACATAGATCGGACCGGCCGCCTCGACGAAGGCAAAGGCGGAGACCGTCGCCATCTTGAACCGGCCCCAGGCCCGGACGGTCCGCGCCCGGATGCGCGCGGCGATCTCCGCCGTCTCGCCACGGGTGGACCTGGCCTGCGCGCCCGGAGACAGAAGGATGGGGCCGCGCGCCTCGGTCAGGTCGGAGGCGGCGGGCCGGTGCGCGACGGCGAGGCCGAAGAAGCCCGCGAAGCCGATCGTCTGAACGTCCGGGTCGGCGGTCTCCATCGCCCGGCGGAAGGTCTCGGAGCGGACGTCAATGCAGAAGGCGGCCTGAATGGCGGGACGGGTTTCGCGTGCGGGGCGGGGAGGGGGTGCGTCGAAGGTCGCGGCCAGCCGGGCCTCGGCGCTGCAATCGGCGGCCTCCTGCAGCGCGAGATCCACCGCGAGATCGCGACCGGGGGCGGGCGGATCCGCATAGGCCGCGCGCGCCGAGGCCCATGCCGCCGACAGGTCGGGCCGGGCCCGCAGCAGCATTGCTTCCCATGTCAGTCGGATGACCAGGAACGCGAAGGCATCGCCGCTCGTCTCTCCGTCCCTCTCGGCCAGCCAGACGCGGCCGCGGGCGAATTGTGCCCACCCTTCCAGCGTCATCAGCAGTCGGTGGAAGTAGAGCGGCCCGGCCTCGGGCGGAAGTTCCAGCGCCTCGCAGGCCATCGCAAAGGCAATGCGCGGATCGTCGGACAGGCTGGCGGCATGGGTCGCGATACCGGGCAGGCCGAACAGACCCGGCGACAGGTCGCGCGACGCGAAAGCGCGCCAGGCGGCGAAGGGGGGTGCCTCGTGAGCGGGCCAGAAGGCCTGACCCCGATCGTAATGCGATGCGGCCCAGAGGCCGATCCGCTGGGTCAGGAAATCGGGCCAGTCGATGCCGTCCGCCTCGCGCGCGAGATCGGCGATCGTGGGCAGCGGGGCGACGGAGGCAGCGGGCGCGTCCGCGGCAATGCGCAGCTTCTCCGGCGTCATCCCGAGGTTCGCGGCGGCACGGGCCAATTCCTCCGGCATGATCCGCCCGTCGCCGATCATCGCGCGGAGTTCCGTGCGCGGCCGGGCGAGGCGCGCGCCGCTCGTGCGGGCCAGCAGAAGCGCCGCGTCGGCCCGGTCCATCCCCGTCTGGCCGAGATAGGGATTGACGGCGACCGTGGCGGTCAGGGGAAAGGCGGGCGGCACCTGACGCACCGCATCCGCACCGGCCGCCATGAGTTCGAGGAGCGGGCCGGGAAACCGGACGTGCTGGAGGTTCATGCCGTGTCTTTCCTGATATGCGCGCGGTGTCCGGTCAGCCGATCCGCCAGCGCGTTGAGGTAGAGTCCGTTAAGGAGGTGCACCCGCAGTCCGGCGACCGCCGGATGCCCGGCCCAGAGCGGAAACGTGGCCTGCGCAAAGGCGGCGAGCGCAAAGGACGCGATCGCTAGGACGATCACCGCCCAGATCAGCCCGTCGGGCGGCGGCGGTGGCGGGAGCGTTCCGGCGGAGACCGCCACCGCGGCCGCCTGGAATGCGTAGTAACCCAGCGTTGCGGCAACCGAGATGGCGACGACGCGCCAGGTCAGCGCGCGCGGCGCCGCATCCGCTAGGCCCTGCGCGATCAGGTAGGCAACCCCGAAGATCAGGATCGCGCCGAGGGCTACGGCCTGCGGGGCCTTCTGCGTCATCCCGAAGGCGAGACCGACGAGGAGATAGACCGCCAGCGCCATCGCGAAGGCCCGGCCCACGGCCCGCAGGTCGGGGATCGCGACGGGTCCGGGCCGGCGGATGGCGGCCACTTGCTCCACCGCGCCGCCCGAGGCGAGGAAGGCATGGGCCTTGTAGAGCGAGTGCGCCACGATATGCAGCAGCGCCAGCGGGAACAGCGCCAGTCCGCATTGCAGCACCATGAAGCCCATCTGCGCGCAGGTGGACCAGGCCAGCGCCGCCTTCACCGAGGGCTGCGTCAGGGCCACGGCCGCCCCCACGAGCGCGGAGAAGCCGCCGACCAGCGCCAGCACGGCCAACACGCCGGGCGCCAGCAGCAGCACGTCGGCGAAGCGGATCAGCAGGAACCCCCCCGCATTGACCACGCCGGCATGCAGCAGGGCCGAGACCGGTGTGGGCGCCTCCATCACCTCGGTCAGCCAGCCATGCGTCGGGATGAGCGCCGATTTGAAGATCGCCGCCACCGCAAGGAGGAGCGCGGCCAGCCAGAGCCCGTCGGGCGCGAGGCCCGCCCGGGCCGCGACGGCGATGGCCGCGATATCGGTCGTCCCGTAGCCCCAGCCGAGGATTGCGACGGCGACGAGCAAAGCGCCGCTGCCGATGACGCTGCTCACCGCTTTCTTGCGCGCGGCGCGGCGGGCGCGGGGGCGATCGGCGCGGAACAGGATGAGGCGGCGCAGGCCGACCCCGACCGCAAGCCACGCCACCGCGAGCTGTACGAGGTTTCCGGCCATCACCAGCAGGAGAACGCAGGCGAGCGTCGCGCTCATGCCGGAGAGAAAGCGCGCGTGGTCCCGCTCCCCGTCGAGCGCCGTGCGCGAGAAGCGGAGCACGATCCATCCGACGAAGGACACCGTGAGCGACAGGGCGACGGAGACGATGTCGATGCGGATCGACACGCCGATGCCGCCAGCGCCGAGGAGCGGCCCCGTGACCGGACCCAGCAGAGCCAGCCCGAGCGCACAGATCGCGGCGCCGGCACAGGCCAGCAATGCCGCCCCCTCGGGCAGGCGCAGCGCATGATCGCCGCGCGGTGGTGGCCGCAGGCGCAGGTAGAGCGCCACGGCGAGCAGCGCGAGGGGGCCGAGTAACGCGGCAAGGGTCATCGAAAGGTCTCCGAAAGCGGTTTTCGGTGACCTAGCGGCGTGGGAGAAGTAAAGAAATTACATTGTCTCTAGGTTTCTGTTCTATAAAATCGAACGATGGCTGCTTTGAATTACCATCATCTCCGGCTGTTTCACGCGGTCGCGCAGGATCGCACGCTCACGGCAGCGGCAAGGCGGCTGAATTTGTCGCAATCTGCGTTGTCGGTGCAGCTGCGGCAGCTTGAGGCGCGGCTCGGCCATGAGCTGTTTGCGCGCGAGGGGCGGCGGCTTCTGCTGACCGAAGCCGGGCGTATCGCGCTCGATCACGCGGACCGGATCTTCGGTGCGGGAGAGGAACTTCTGGCGACGCTGGCGCGGGAGGGCGTTGCGCGCCGCCGGGTGCGGGTGGGCGCGCCGGCCACGCTGTCGCGGAACTTCCAGTTGCGATTTCTCCGGCCGGCGCTCGGCCGCGACGATGTCGAGATGGTGCTCGTCTCCGGGGATCCGACGACTCTGTTCGAGGGTTTGCGGACCCTGTCGCTGGATGTTGTGCTGGGAACGGCGCCGCCGCGGGAGGGGGCGGATGCGGGTATCGTTGCGCATCGGGTCGGGGCGCAGGCCGTCGGGCTGCACGGTCCGCCGGAACGGCTGGCCCGGCCCGACCTTGGCGCGTTGCTGGCCAGCGAGCCGGTCATCCTGCCGACGGAAGGGGCGATCCGCAACGGTTTCGCCAGTCTCGCCGCCCGTCTCGACGTCACCCCCCGGATCGCGGCGCGGGTCGATGACATGGCGATGGTTCGCCTGCTCGCCCGCGAAGGACTAGGGCTTGCCGTCGCCCCGGCGGTCGTTCTGGCCGACGAGATCGAGTCCGGGCTTCTGGCGACTGCGCCGTTCGATCTCGGGCTGGTCGAGACATTCTACGCGATGGTCGTCGAGCGGCAATTTCCGCATCCCGTGGTGGGAGAACTCCTCGCCGCCGCCCGCCACGGGGAACTGGATCCGTCGCTCGCCACGGATCATCGGGGACCCTGACGGGGGGCGGGAAAGCCCCCTGATAAAGTCGGGTCTTGTCATGCCTGACTAGTTCAGTCAGAAAAGCGCCGTAATCTCTGGACCACTTGCGGTCGCAAGGGTCGCCGACGGCTCCTGCCGGGTTTGGACAGGACCTCGCGGCTCTCTCGGAAGGCGCCCGTCGCTCTGCATCGCGAGCCAGTCGCACCGTCGATCCGTGGCGATGCAATTCAAAGACACGAAGACAGGAATTCCACGATGACCCGCACCCTCATGACGACAACCGCGTTGCTTGCGGCAATCGCCGGCACCGCGCAGGCGCAGACCGCGCCGGAGGTTCTTGAGACCTATGCTGACATCGCGCAGGCGAAATACGAGGACAGCCTGATCGCCGCGCGCGTCCTGCGGGATGCGATCGGGACGCTTGCCGAGCAGCCCTCCGCCGGGGCCCTGCAGGCCGCACGGGAGGCGTGGGTCGAGGCGCGCGTGCCGTATCAGCAGACCGAGGTTTATCGCTTCGGCAATCCGATCGTCGACGATTGGGAGGGGCGGGTGAATGCCTGGCCGCTCGACGAGGGGCTCATCGATTATGTGGAGGGCGATTACGCCGGACCGTCCGACGAGAACCAGCTTGCCGCGCTCAACGTCATCGCCAATCCGACCTTCGAGTTGTCGGGCGAGGAAATCGACGCGAGCGAGATCACGCCCGCGCTCCTGCAGGATACGCTGCATGAGGTCGACGGGATCGAGGCCAACGTCGCCACGGGCTACCACGCCATCGAATTCCTTCTCTGGGGGCAGGACCTGAACGGCCATGGCGACGGGGCGGGCGACCGGCCCTGGACCGATTATGCGCAGGGAGACGACTGCACCGGGGGCAATTGCGACCGGCGGGGGGCGTATCTGACGGCGGCAACCGATCTGCTGGTCTCCGATCTGGAATGGATGGCCGGTCAATGGGCAGAGGACGGCGCGGCCCGCGAGGCCGTGACGGAGGATGAGCGGGCAGGGCTGTCGGCGATCCTGACCGGCATGGGGTCGCTGTCCTACGGCGAGCAGGCGGGGGAGCGGATGCGTCTCGGCCTGATGCTGAACGACCCGGAGGAGGAGCATGATTGCTTCTCCGACAACACGCATAACAGCCACTACTACGACGGGCTCGGCATCCGGAACGCCTACCTTGCCGATTACGTCCGCATCGACGGCACGCGGGTTTCCGGGCCGTCCCTGGCCGACCTCGTGGCGGCGGACGATCCGGCGCTCGATGCGGAGATGCGCCAGCGGCTGTCGGAGACGATGATGGCGCTGGGCGCGATCAAGACGGCGGCCGAAGCCGGGTTCGCCTATGACGAGATGCTGGAGCGGGGGAATGCGGCTGGCGAGGCGCTGATCATGGGCGGCGTCGATGCGCTGGTCGCGCAGACCCGGTCCATCGAGCGGATCGTCGCCGCGCTCGATCTCGGCGGGGTGGAGATGGAAGGCTCCGACAGCCTCGACGATCCCTCCGCCGTGTTCCAGTAAGGCCGAGACGGGGGCGTGCGCGCCCCTGCATCCGGAACGATGCCCATGACACGTCTGCCTCCTTCGCTACTGCCGATCGCGGCTATTTTCGTCCTCCCCGCCCTCGTTTTGGCCGACGGGGCGGGCGATGCGACGTGGCGCGAATTGTCGGACGTGCATCTGAACGTGGTTCCACGGACACAGGAGGAGCGTGCACGGGTCGCAGCCATCGCCGCCGCCCCCACCGACTTCTCCGTCCCTTGGCCGTTCGAGGAGAATTCCGGCGGTGCGCAGACCGTTCGGGCGCGGGGCACGGCGGATGCGTTCTCGCAACCCGCCGCCAACCTGACCTTTGCGCAGGAACTGGATTTCCGCGTCGGCAACGGGATGTTCCGCCGGCTATGGGTTTCGGCCCCCGCTTCGACGCTGGCGTCCGACGGCCTGGGTCCGCTCTACAATGCGCGGTCCTGTCAGCGCTGCCACCTGAAGGACGGTCGCGGCCATCCGCCCGAGGGGCCCGACGATACCGCGGTGTCCATGGTGCTGCGTGTGTCGGTCCCGGCGCCCGATCCTGCGGCGTTGGAGCACTACATCAAGGGCGCGCATGCGACGGTGGCCGAGCCCACCTATGGCACGCAGTTGCAGGATTTCAGCCTGCCCGGCCATGCGCCGGAATATCGGTTGGCGGTGGAATACGAGGAAGTCGAGGTTCCGCTGTCGGGCGGCGAGGTGGCGACGCTGCGCCGCCCGACCTACGAAGCCGCCGATCTGGGCTACGGTCCGCTGGCTGCCGATGCGATGCTCAGCCCCCGTATCGCGCCGCAGATGATCGGTATGGGCCTGCTGGAAGCAATTCCGGTCGAGGAAATTCTGGCGCGCGCCGATCCCGACGATGCCGATGGCGACGGCATTTCCGGACGGGCGCAGGTCGTGTGGTCCGACGTCCACGACCGGCCGATGCTGGGCCGCTTCGGGCACAAGGCGGGCAATCCTTCGGTTCTGGAGCAGACGGCCAGCGCCTTCGCGGGCGATATCGGCATCTCCAACCCGATCCATCGGGCCGGATCGGGCGAATGCACGGATCTGCAGACGGATTGCACCGCCGCGCTCGATGGCAGCGACCCCGAACAGGGCGGCTTCGAGATCGATCAGGTGGGTCTCGACCTCGTGGAGTTCTACAGCCGCACGCTCGCCGTTCCCGCGCGGCGCGATGTGGGCGACCCGGAGGTTCTGCGCGGTCGGGAGGTATTCTTCGAGACCGGCTGTTCCTCCTGCCATCAGCCCAATCACGTGACGCACAGACTGGACGGCGACGACCCGGCGAGCTTCCAGTTGATCTGGCCCTACACGGATCTGCTGCTGCACGACATGGGGCCGGGTCTGGCCGACAACCGTCCCGAAGGGCGCGCCGACGGGCGGGAATGGCGGACGGCCCCGCTCTGGGGGATCGGGATGACGGAGACGGTTTCCGGCCACACCAATTTCTTGCATGACGGTCGTGCGCGGTCGCTTCTGGAGGCGGTGCTTTGGCATGGCGGGGAGGCGCAGGCGGCGCGCGATGCCGTGATGGATCTGCCGCCCGTCGATCGCGCCGCACTGATCCGATATCTGGAGAGCCTATGAAACGATTTGGCGCAATTGCCCTTTCCGTCTGTCTGGCGGGGCCTGCATCGGCGGATGTGGACGCGGCGCTCGACCGGCACATCCTGCCGGGGCTCGATGCCTTTGCCGACGCCGCGGCAAAGCTGGAGCGGGAGACTGCCGAGGATTGCCGGGCCGAGGCCTTGCGGCCCGCCTGGAATGCGGCGTTCGACGCATGGACGCAGATCGGGGACCTCAGGATCGGCCCGTCCGAGACCGGCGCCCTGTCGATCGCTTTCTGGCCCGACGCGCGGGGGTTCACGCCGCGCACGCTGTCGCGCCTCGTGGCCGAGAGCGATCCGATCGTCTTTGATCCCGCTGCCTATTCCGATGTGTCGATCGCGGCCCGTGGTCTCTACGCGCTGGAGATGCTGATCCACGATCCGGCATTCGCGGATTACGGAAGGGACAGCTACGGCTGCGCACTGGCGCGGGCCATTTCGAGCGACCTTGCCGGGCAGGCGGCGCGGCTTGAGCAGGCGTGGGAGGAGGCGTTCGCCGAGACGCTGCGAACCGCCGGTGCGCCCGACAACGCCATCTATCTCGACGAAGACGAAGCCTTTCGGGCGCTCTACACCCAGATCCTGTCGTCGCTGGACTTTACGGCGGAGCAGCGGCTCGGCCGCCCGATGGGCGAGTTCGACCGACCCCGTCCGACACGGGCCGAGGCCTGGCGCTCCGGCCGCAGCCTGCGCAACGCGGTTCTCGCGGTCGATGCCGCGCATGCCTTGGCCAAGGTGCTGGCGGACTGGCCGCTGCCCGAAACGGATGCGGCGGTGGCGCGTGTGCACGAGGCCGCGGCGCATATCGACGACCCGTCGTTTCAGGACCTGACCAATCCGCAAGGCCGGCTTCGGGCCGAGGTCCTTCAGCAGGCCGTTCGCGGCGTTCGCGCGAGCCTCGAGACCGAAACCGGCGCCCGGCTGGGCATTACACCCGGCTTCAACTCTCGGGACGGAGATTGATTGCATGACGACCCGTCGCGGCTTTCTGGCATCGCTCCTCGCCGCGGGGACGGCGCCGCGATTGGGGTGGGCGGCGGTTGGCCGTCCGTCTTACCTTGCCGCCGCGCGCGAGAGGGACGGCAGTTTCGCGCTCTATGGTCTGAATGACGGCGGTGCGGCGACCTTCCGCGTCCCCCTTCCGGCGCGCGGTCATGCCGGTGCGGGGCATCCAACCCGCGCTGAGGCGGTGGCCTTCGCCCGCAGGCCCGGCACCTTCGCGCTGGTCCTCGACTGCGCGACCGGTGCCGTGCGTCACCGGCTGACGCCTCCGCGGAACCGGCAATTCAACGGTCACGGTGCGTTCGCCGATGACGGGGCGGTGCTTCTCACCAGCGAGCAGCGCAGCGACACGAGCGATGGTGTGATCGGCCTCTGGGACGTCGCCGCGGGATATGTCCGGATCGGGGAGATGCCGTCGGGCGGGGTCGGGCCCCACGACATGCGCCTGCTGCCGGAGGGGGAAACGCTGGTCGTCGCGAATGGCGGGATCGCAACCGACCCGTCGGACCGCACCAAGCTGAACGTGCCGACGATGCGGCCGAACCTGACCTATCTCAACCGAGGCGGTGCGATTCTCGAGCGGGTCGCGCTCGCGCCCGACCTGTCGCGGAATTCGATCCGCCATCTCGCAATCCGCAAGGATGGGCTGGTCGGCTTCGCGATGCAGTGGGAGGGGGAGAGTGACGCGGCCGCGCCCCTGCTCGGGCTGCATCGGCAGGGCGGGGCGCCCGTGCTCGCCGAAGCGCCCCTGTCCCACGAGATTGCCATGCAGGGCTATGCCGGCAGCGTTGCGTTCGACGGATCCGGCGCGGAGATCGCCATCAGTTCGCCGCGTGGGGGGCGGGTGCACAGATTCTCGGCCGAGGGGGCTTTCCTCGGCGCCGTCTCGCGCTCCGACGTCTGCGGTCTGGCGACGCGGAACGGAGGCTATTTGGCGAGTGACGGGCTGGGCGGCCTGCTCTCCATCGCGGGGGCGGAGCCGCACCTCCTCGGTCGGCACGATTGTGCCTGGGATAATCACATCGTCACCCTGTGAGTGACGGCAGGGGCCGCGTTCGATCGGCCCCGCATGGCGCGTCCGCAGGTCCGGCTGCTGCATTGACCCCGCCGCGCCGGCCGTTGCATCACCGCGACAAACGAGAGGTGGCAGAGCATGACCGGCATGAAAATCTCCGAGCGGTCGCGGGTCGACCCGTTCATCGTCATGGATGTTATGGAGCGAGCGCGCGCCGCCGAAGCGGCGGGCCGGTCGGTGATCCACATGGAGGTAGGGCAGCCCGGAACGCCCGCCCCGGCCGCCGCGCGCACCGCGCTTGCCGCCGCGATGGAGGCTGGCCCGCTCGGCTATACCGTCGCGCTTGGCCTCCCGGAGCTGCGAGCGCGGATCGCGCGGCTTTACGCCGAATGGTACGGGATCGACCTTGACCCTGCGCGGGTGGTGGTGACCTCCGGCTCCTCGGCAGGGTTTCTGCTGGCCTTCACGGCGCTGTTCGACGCGGGCGACAAGGTCGGGCTGGGCCTTCCCGGCTATCCGTCCTACCGCCAGATCCTGCGCGCCCTGAGCCTCGAGGCGGTCGGGATCGAGACGGCGCCGGAGAACCGGTTTCAGCCCGTGGCGGGCGACCTGCCCGAGGATCTCGCCGGGCTGATCGTCGCCTCGCCCGCCAACCCGACCGGCACGATGCTGGACCGGGGCGCGATGGCGGCGTTGATCGACGCCTGCGCCGCGCAGGGGACGCGCTTTGTCAGCGACGAGATCTATCACGGCATCGACTACGGCACGCGCGCGGTGTCGGCGCTGGAAGTTTCGGACGACGTTTACGTCATCAACTCCTTCTCCAAGTTCTTCTCGATGACGGGCTGGCGGATCGGCTGGATGGTGGTGCCGCCGGACCACGTCCGCGCCATCGAACGGCTGGCGCAGAACCTGTTCATCTGCGCCCCGCATGCAAGCCAGATCGCGGCGCTTCACGCGATGGACGCCGAGGAGGAACTTGCGGCAAACCTGTCCGTCTATGCCCGTAACCGGAAACTCATGCTCGACGGGCTGCCGCGCGCGGGTTTCGACCGGATCGCCCCGCCGGACGGCGCGTTCTACGTGTATGCGGATGTCGGCGACCTGACGGATGACAGCCTGCGTTTCGCCTCCGAGATCCTCGACAAGGCCGGTGTCGCGGTCACGCCCGGTCTCGATTTCGACCCGAACCGCGGGGGGCGAACCCTGCGGTTCAGCTATGCGCGCGCGACGGCCGATATCGAGGAAGGGCTGGTGCGGCTGCGAGAGTTCATGGCGGCGCGATGATCCGGGCGGCGCTCCTTGCGCTGGCGATGACTGCGCCCGCATTCGCCGAGGTGGCGACGCTGACCGGTGTCGCGGCGGATCGCGGCTGGAGCGGGGCGAACATCGATCTGACGCTCGACCGGGAGGTGCCGTGGCGCGTCTTCGTCGAGGCGGCCCCCCCGCGCCTGGTGCTCGATACGGCCGAGGTGGATTGGGCGGGGCTGGATCCCGCGCATCTGTCGGAGGTCGGCGCGGTGCGGGTCGGCCGGCTTCGCCCCGGCTGGTCGCGTCTCGTGGTGATGCTGGACGAGCCGATGGGCGTCGAACGCGCCTGGATGGAGACGGGCATGCAGGGCGCGCGCATCCGGGTGGAGCTTTGGGAGGGCGAGGGCGCCACGGGGCCGCGCGTCCCTTGGGTGGGGGAGGTCGCGCCAGACCCCTTGCCCTCCACGCCGCGCTCCCGGCAGGACGGAACGCGCCCGCTGGTCGTGGCTCTCGACCCCGGTCACGGCGGCGTCGATCCCGGCGCGGAGCGCGACGGCGTGAACGAGGCGGACCTGATGCTCGGCTTCGCGCGCGAGTTGGCCGCCGCGCTGCGCCGGGCGGGACACGAGGTCGTGCTGACACGGGATGACGATGTTTTTCTTGGGCTTCGGGGCCGGTCCTCGGTCGCGCGCGCGGCGGGGGCGGATCTGATGATTTCCCTCCATGCCGACGCGGTGGCGGGCGGGGGCGCCGAGGGGGCAACGGTCTACACATTGAACGAGACGGCGCCGGACGCGCTGAGTGCGGAGATCGTCCAGCGTCAGGCGCGCGACGATCTGCTTCTTGGCGCTGTGCTGGCGGAGCCGGGGGATGAGATCGCGCGCCTCCTCGTGGAGATGGCGCGCACGGAGACGGCGCCCCGGTCGGACCGGCTGGCCGATGCGCTGGTCGGTGCACTGGGCGAGGCGGGCGTCCGCCTGCACAAGCGGCCCCGGCTGGGCGCGGCCTTCACCGTGCTCAAGGCGCCCGACATCCCGTCGGTCCTTCTGGAGCTTGGCTTCATGTCGGACCCGCGGGATCTTGCCAATATCCGCTCGCCCCAGTGGCGGGCGCGGACGATCGAGGCGGTGGTGCGCGGCGTTGCCGGATGGGCCGAGGCGGATGCTGCGGAGGCGGCGCTTTTACGGCGTTGAAGTTACTCGGGGCTGTCGAGGCGCGGCGTCTTTTGATGTGCTGGTGAAGAAGGCCCATCAGGCGTGACATCGGCTGCGTAAAAGGCTTCGTTAAAGCGGCGAAAGCGCGCAGAGCGGACATGCCCTCGGGCCACGTCTTGTCTTGGCGTGGTGAGAGGCGCCGGAGTCGTTGAGGATGGAAGGGCGTCGACGCACTCGTCGGCATCCAGCCCACGGCGACCTGCTCGTGAGCGCCACCGATGCATCTAAGCACGTCCACCGCGCCGACAGTCGGCAGGCGTGAAACCCGCTAGGCCAGAATCTCCTGATCCTGAGGGCGACGCGCTGCGCGAACTCGTTCAATATCTGTCGGCGATCGGCGGCACGTCGCCATGTTGTGAACTCTCCGCGCTTTGACCCGGGTCGGGGTGCCGCGTATAGGGGTGGGGCCGCGAACCTGCCGCGGCAGAGGGATGCCACATGCTGAAACCCATGCTCCGGAAATCGGGATCCGTAATGCTGCGCGGCCTGCAGCGAACGATGATGTTCGTGCTGTCGGTGATTGGCGGCGTCTTTTCGGCCGCGACGCTCGGTGTGATCGTCGTGGCTCTTGGTATCGGCGGCGTTTTGTGGATGTACGGCCGGGACCTGCCCAACCACGAGCAGCTGTCGCAATATACCCCGCCGACGATCAGCCGGATCTATTCGGGCGAGGGACGCCTGATGGACGAGTTCGCGCGCGAGCGGCGTCTTTTCGCGCCCGCCGAAGAAATCCCCGATCTCGTCAAGCAAGCTTTCATCTCCGCCGAGGACAAGAACTTCTACCTGCATGCGGGTTACGATCCGGTGGGCATGGTCGCGGCCGCGCTGGACGCGGCGCAGGGTGCGCGGCTGCGCGGGGCATCGACGATCACGCAGCAGGTGATGAAGAACTTCCTGCTGTCCTCGGATCGGTCGGCCGAGCGCAAGGTCAAGGAGATCATCCTCGCCAGCCGCGTTGAGGAGGCGCTGAGCAAGGAGGACATTCTCGAACTCTACCTCAACGAGATCTTTCTCGGCCAGAACAGCTACGGCGTGGCCGCGGCCGCGCAGACCTACTTCAACAAGACGCTGGCCGATCTGACGCTGGAAGAAGCGGCCTACCTCGCCATCTTGCCCAAGGCGCCCTCGGATTATCACCCTGTCCGGCAGGCGGAGCGCGGCATCGAGCGGCGCAACTATGTGCTGCGCCAGATGTGGGAGAACGGCTACATCACGCAGGCGGAGATGCAGCGCGCGCAGCAGACGCCGCTTCTGACCGTGCAATCCGGGCACTACCCGCCCTTCCGGGCGGCCCTGCCGCCGCGCGACTACTTCACCGACGAAATCCGCCGCCAGCTGACCGCCGATTTCGGCGAGGAGGCATTTTTCACGCAGGGCTTCTCGGTCCGCGCGACGGTCGATCCCGAAATGCAGGTGGTCGCGGCGCAGGCGTTGCAGAATGCGCTTGAGGAGTACGATCGCTCGTTAGGCATCTGGCGCGGCACCGGAGAGACGATTCCGGTCGAGACGCTGGACGATGCGGCCGAATGGCGCGCGGCCTTGGCCGGTGCCGACGTGGCCCGGGATATCGACCTCGACAATCGCTGGTTCCCGGCGGTGGTGCTCGGGGTCGAGGAGCAGTCTCTGGAGCTGGGTGTCGAGGACATCTCCGAGACCGTCTCCGTTCCGAGGGAGGACATCGCCTGGCTGCGCGGCGACTTCTTCGACAATTTCGAGCGGGGCGATGTCGTTCATGTCCGCCGGATGACGGATGATGAGGACAACACCCTGATCCGCTGGTCGTTGCGACAGGTGCCCGAGGTGGAGGGCGGCTTCATGGCGATGGACGTCAATACCGGCCGCGTTCTGGCGATGCAGGGCGGGTTTTCCTACCAGCATTCGGTGTTCAACCGCGCCACGCAGGCCACGCGGCAGCCGGGATCGAGCTTCAAGCCGTTCGTCTATGCGGCGGCTTTGGATTCAGGATACCAGCCGAACACGATCGTCGTGGACGCGCCCATCGAGATCGATCAGGGCAACGGCGAGATCTGGCGCCCGAAGAACGCGTCCAACAGGTTCTACGGGCCTTCGCCGCTGCGGACGGGGATCGAGCGGTCGCGCAACCTGATGACGGTGCGTCTGGCGCAGGATGTGGGCATGACGACCGTCGGCTCCTATGCGGAGCGGTTCGGGGTCTACGACCGGATGAACCGGCTTCTGGCCAATGCCTTGGGAAGCCAGGAAACGACGCTGTACAAGATGGTCGCCGCCTACGCGATGTTCGCCAATGGCGGCGAGCGGGTGGAGCCGACGCTGGTGGACCGGATTCAGGATCGCTACGGGCGCACGGTGTACAAGCACGATCAGCGGACCTGCGACGATTGCGAGCGGTTTTCCACGCTGCCCCCCGGAACCGCTCCGCGTATCGTGTCGAACCGCGACCGGGTAATGGACCCGATCACCGCCTATCAGCTGACCTCGATGATGACCGGTGTCGTCGAGCGCGGAACGGCCTCCCGGTCAATCGATCTGCCGGTTCCGATCGCGGGCAAGACCGGCACAACCAACGATTCCAAGGACGTCTGGTTCGTCGGCTTCTCCTCGACGATCGCAGCGGGCTGCTACATCGGCTACGACAGGCCTCGTTCGCTGGGTCCCAATGCATCGGGCGGCGGCACCTGCGGACCTGTGTTCCAGGAGTTCATGGCGAAGGCGATCGAGAAATACGGCGGCGGTGAATTCGCGGTGCCCGAGGGCGGATATTTCGTGAAGATCGATCGCTACACCGGCGCGCGCCTGCCCGATTCCGCGACCGGTGAAAACGTGGTGTCGGAATATTTCCGTGAGGGCGACGACGGCTTCATCGGCGCGGGTTCCGGCACCGTCATCGACGGGGGCTTCGCCATGGCGGCGGACCTGCCTCTGTTCGGACGCGGCGAGGGCGATGACGAGGCTCCGGCCGAGCAGGCGCGCGAGGTCGAGACGTCGACCGGCCGCAGCGTGACCGTGCCCGGCCGGGCGACCTTCGGCACGCTGAGTTCGGGCGGCCTGTACTGACCGCCCGACGGCGACATCCGAAGAGTGGGGGGACAGGTCGCGTCGCGATGACCTGTCCGCCATCGCTCAATCCGCTGCGGTGAATGTCGTGCCCGCCAGCGGGCCGCAATCTCCGTCCACTTCAGGCGCCGTCAGAGCGAAGCCGTCGGTCCGGTTTTCCAGCATGCAGGTCAGCGGGAAGGACACGTTTCCGCTCAGGTCGCCCTCCGGCTCCGACAGGATCAGGAGACCGGCTTCCTCCACGAACTGCCCGGACACGTTCTCGTCGCTGGCGGTGTTCTCCATGCGGAAAGTTCCGTCCTCGGCGAACGTGGCGCTGATCTCACCGCTTTCGTAGGTGCCGGGGGCGACGGAAACGGACTGCGCTCCGACGATCGGCGCATCTTCCGCGGCTTCGAGCGTGCCGAGCGACGTGTCGGTTTCGTCTGCCGCTTCGTCGGTCTGTTCGGAGAGAAGTTGCTCTCCTTCGGCCGCGCCCTCGTCCTGCGCCTCTTCGAGAGTAGCGGTGATGCGCTGCTCGATCTGCGCCAGTTCATCGCCACGCTGGGACAGCAACTGCGTCAGCTGCGTCAACTCTGTCTGCACCTGCGCACGCTGCTCCTGCGCGGCGGCGGTGTCCGTCTCAAGCGTGTCGCGTCGCGCGGTCAGGTCGGCGATCTCGGATTCGAGTTCGGATTGCGTCTCCTCCAAGGCGGCGCGCTCGTCGCGTGCATCCTGCAGGAGTTGCTGAAGGTCGGTTTCCGCGCTGCGGGCTTCTTGTGTGCGGGTTTCCGCGTCGGCGAGTTCCTGCGCCATGCCCGCGGCCTCGCCTTGCATCTCGGCCAGCGTCTCGCGAAGTTGCGCTTCCTGCGCGCGGGCTTCCTGCAGCCGCGATCCGACGGCGGCGAGTTCATCGAGCTGCTCGGTCAGGCGCGTCTCCGTCTGCGTCAACCGCTCGGTCCGCTCCGAAAGCGTCTGCTCCAGGCGATCGGCCTCTGCGCGGATATCTTCCAGCGCAGTGCTTTCCTCGGCCACAATGGCCACGAGGCGGTCACGCTCACTTTCGGCAGCTTCCGTCTCCGAAAGTGCAACTTCGCGCCGGGAGGTAAGATCGGCGAGTTCCGTGTCGAATGCGCTCTGCATCTCGCTGCGTTGCGTGGCCAGTTCGGCGAGCGACGCGTCCGTCTCGGCAATGCGCATCCGAACGGTTTCCAGCTCACCCGACGACGCTTCAAGCGCGGCCAATGCTTCGGCCACCTGCAGCCGCTCCGTCTCCTCGGTCTCAAGGCGGGTCGTGTAGTCCTGCTGCATCGAGGTGCGGTCCACCGCCAGCCAGATGATCACGATCGCCGCCAGCACGAGGGCTCCCACGAGCCCGATCGTGACCCAAGTTCCCCTGTCTTTCCCCATGTTCGCTCTCCGATTTGAGTCCGCGGCCTTCTCCGGCCCTTCTGGCGTCAACGCATGGAACCCGGAACAGGATCCGTGGGCGGCCACCTTGCCGTACATCTGTACAGGGTTTAGGTCACTGAACGACCCCAGAACGTCACGGTGATCCCTTGCGCGCAGAAGTCCAGAACAACGTCGAGTCCATCGAAAAGTCGGTGGCGCTTCTCAAGCGCCGCCTCGACTGGGAAACGGCCGCGCATCGGATGGAGGAATTCGATGCGATGATCGAGGATCCCACCCTCTGGGACGATCCCGCGCGCGCGCAGAAGCTCATGCGTGACCGGCAGGCGCTCAAGGACGGGATCGAGGCCATCGAGACGCTGGAGCGCGAGACCCGCGACAATTTCGAGATGATCGAGTTGGGCGAGGCGGAGGGCGATGCCGAGGTGGTCACCGAGGCCGAGGCCGCGCTTGCCCGTCTCGTGGACGTTGCGGCGGAAAAGGAGCTGGACGCCCTGCTCGACGGTGAGGCGGACGGAAACGATACCTTCCTCGAGATCAATGCGGGCGCCGGCGGCACGGAAGCCTGCGACTGGGCCGAGATGCTTCAGCGCATGTATGTCCGCTGGGCCGGCAAGCGCGGCTTCGATGTCGATCTGCAGTCCCAGGAGGCCGGGGGCGAGGCGGGCATCAAGTCCGCCGTCTACAAGATTAGCGGCAAGAACGCCTATGGTTGGCTCAAGTCGGAGAGCGGCGTGCACCGGCTGGTGCGCATCTCGCCTTTCGGCAAGGGCACTCGTGAGACATCGTTCGCGTCGGTCTGGGTCTATCCTGTGGTGGATGACAACATCGAGATCGAGGTGAGCCCCTCGGATATCCGCATCGACACCTACCGCTCATCCGGGGCGGGCGGACAGCACGTCAACACGACCGACTCGGCGGTTCGGATCACGCACGCCCCGACCGGAATCGTCGTGACGTCGTCCGAGAAGTCGCAGCACCAGAACCGCGACATCGCGATGAAGGCGCTGAAATCCCGGCTCTACCAGATGGAGCTTGACCGCCGGCACGCCGAGATCAACGCCGCGCACGAGGCCAAGGGCGATGCCGGATGGGGCAATCAGATCCGGTCCTACGTGCTGCAACCTTACCAGATGGTGAAGGATCTGCGCACGGGCTTCGAGACGTCCGATACCGGCGGCGTGCTGGATGGCGATCTCGATGGTGTGATGGCGAGCGTACTGGCCTCCGATGCGAGCGGCAAGAGCCGGGCGGACGCGACCTCGGAGACCTGAGGCGCGGCTCTTGGGTGCGTGATTGCGTGGCGTGGTCGGGGCAGTCAGCTTACTTGGATCAGCTTGAGTTGATCTCCGTGAGAAGCTTACGACTCTTGTCGCGTGGCTCAGGTGCTTCCCGAACGGCTGTGACGATTGCGTTCAATGCCATTCGGGAAGCGTTCAGGGGCGGTGCTTCCACCGCCCCCGAAGATCAGGCGCGACGGCTGCCCCAGCGGCGGAAACCGGCGAATGCCGCAAGCCCGCCCATCAACAGGGGAAGACCGGCCGGCAGCGGCGTCGGGACGATTTCGACATCGTATTCAATGTAGTACCCGGTCATGCTGTCGAATTTCATACCGGCCAAGGTAAGGCTGTCTGGCCAATCTGTTGCAAAACCCGCCCGATTATTAGATAAGCCCTGAGACCAATTGTACATATCTGTAGCCTCAATGTTGAAATCTGTCGCGGAAGCGGTGCCAAAGACCCAAGTGTTATCAAAAACTCCGTTCCAGTCGCCGGGAGCCAGCAGAGTTTGGCCACAGAACCACAGAAAATTGCTTAAGTTTCCGCCGCAACCGACCGGCGCGCCAACACTAAGTTCAATCCGGCCACGAAGGGCGCCTGTCTCGAACGGAGCCTCTATGGGCGCATCTAGCAAGCGTGAAAGCTCGATTAGATTTCGTGTCGGCAACGCACTGGAATCGCAGCGCAGATCTCCTGATCCTCCCCAACAATCGCCTTCCAGGGATACACCAGCTGGAACGGAAGCATACGGGGCTAGAGAAAAATATGTCGCATCATACATGCGCAACTTTGTTGGCGTGAGCTTTAGCAGGCTGCTGAAAAAGTCTTGAGTGCCCATCTTCGACTCCTACGACGACACATCATATCGGTTTTGGAAGCGCCTGCGCACAATATCTTGTCATCCCTTCGAGACGGCTGATGCAGTTCGTCGAGGTCCATTTCCTTTTTCAGCAGCCTGTTAGATCAAACTCGAATGTCTGCGTCGAGGCCGAGGCTGCCGTGGCGACCCAGAGCGATGCAATGAAATAAAAAAACCATGTCGAAAAACGTCTCATTGGTCGTACCTTGCTGTAAGATTTAAAAGAAGTGGCTCTTAATGGCGCGGTGCTCCTTGATTGCGCCGATCATCCGCGCCGCTTTCGCAGCGCCGCAGATCTCGAAGGTGGTGGCATGCCCGAAGGCGCTGCCGACCGGATTAGTTGTTGGCTGAACGGTTCGCGCTTCTGCGGCTTGCGACGCGTGTACGCCCCCCTCCGCGGTTCGGCCTGCCGTCTGGAAGATTTAGGGCAGAGGGCGGAGGCTGACATTACGGTCGTAACGTCGAAACGCGCACCGCACCGCGGCCGCTGAGGACTGACTGATATTCCCGTCACGTCGGCATGGCCGAACCGGATGCTTCGGCGGAGGCGCAGCGACACTGCAAATGGTGGCGGCCGCATCGCCAGTGATCATCCGCGCAGGAATCCAAGAATCCGCTCTGCATAGGTTGCTCCGCTGATCTGCTGCCGTTGGACAGGCAAAGCATATCCGCAACCGCACCCCGGTTCCTACCAGTTTGTTAATGGATTATTAACTTTTACTGACTTCGGGGTCCGCGGAAGCCGGTCTGTCTGATCTGGCGACCGACTCAAGAAGGCGCGCCGCGACGGCCGCGCCGTCCTCCTCTCCGACCTGCTCCGCCACCTCCGCGGCATGAGCATAGTCGAACTGGTCGAGCAGGATCCTCAGCGCCGCCATCCCGCGTTCCGCCGTGAACCTCCGCACCGGGATCGTCGCGGCAACCTTCAGCAATACGAGACGTGCGGCATTGTCCGGCTGATCTCCTCCGACGGGGCAGACGAGTTGCGGGCGCCCCGCGCGCACCGCCTCGGCCGTGGTGCCGATGCCGCCATGGTGGATGACGGCCGCCGCGCGTGGGAAGAGCGGGGCATGCGCTGCATACGATAAGGGAAGAAGGTCGTCGCCCTTCGGGACCGGAACCTGTCCGTGCAGCAGGACGGCACGAAGCCCCATCGCGCGAGCCAGACGCACGGCCTCTTCCCAGAAGCGGACGCCCCCTTGGCCTTGTGCAATGCTGCCCAGCGTCACCACCAGAGGCGGCGGGCCTGCGTCAAGCCAAGTCCGGACGTCATGCGTCAAGTCTCCGTCAGGCGCCGGCGGAAAGCCCGTGACCCGCAACTCCGGCGGCGCGTCGGCGGGCCGTTGTGCGAATGTGTGCGACCACAGGCCGAGGCGCAGCGGCACATCAGGGTTGCCGGGATCGATCAGCGGCGTGCCCCGGTGAGGGGGCAGGTCCAGATCGGCCCGCACCCGTCGGAGCGGGCCCGCGTGGCGGTGCTTCAGCACTTGGCGCCCGATGGCTAGGTAAAAGCGGTTCCAGGCGCGCCCCGTCCGGCTTTGCGGGCTGTGGATGACCGGTCCCAGGTTCCGGCCGGTCGGGCCGTCGGTGGCGGAGAGCAGCATCATCGGTTGCAGGATCAGCGGCACGAAAGGCAAGCCCGCGCGTTCCGCCGCGAGAGGGGCATGGAGCGCGAAACTCGTCCCCGCGATGCAGGCCGCGCCTTGGGCCAACTCGCCGAACTGCGCCACAAGCTGCGGCAGCATCGGGATCATCACGCGGTTCAGCATGGGCGACGGGTCGCGGAAGATCGATGCGGCAACCTCGTCCGGAGACAGGTTCAGCCTCTCGCACACCTCCGCCTGCGTGGGTCCGACGGGCACCGCCGGCAGGCCCCAGCGGCGCGCCATGTCGCAATTGTCCGGGGGCAGGGCGAGACGGCATTCCACGCCCGTCTTTTCGAGCGCACGCGCGACCGATAAAACGGGGAAGAGATCGCCGAGGGAGCCGAGTGCCGTGAGGACGATGGCCCGGCGACGGGACCGGGGCATGCGTCCCTCCAGCCCCGGAAGACGCGAAACCCCGCTCCATTGGAGGGGCGGGGTTTTGCTGTCATTCGTCATTCGTGTCGGGGCGCCGGAGCGTCAGCCTTGCTGATCGGCGGTCGGTCGCGGCTGGGCATTGGCCTGCGGCGCCTGCGACCGGCTGCTCGAGCCGAGCGGATCGTCCTGACGTTGCACCGCACCCTCGAAATGGGCGCCCGACTCGATGGCGATGGTCTTGTGGATGATGTCGCCCTCGACGCGTGCGGTCGAGGTCAGGCGGACCTTCAGGCCCCGCACCCGCCCGATGACGCGTCCGTTGACGACGATATCGTCCGCGACGCATTCGCCGCGTACGGTGGCGCCTTCGCCCACGGTCAGCAGGTGCGCCTCGATATTGCCCTCGACCTCACCCTCGATCTGGATGTCGCCCGCGCATTTCAAGTCGCCCTTCACCACGAGGTCCGAGGACAGGATTGATGGCGGCACCTTCTGCTTCATCGCGGAGGCCCCGGCCCCAAGTTCCAGCGCGGTCGGCTTGGAGGGCGGGTTGGGCGACGCCTGCGACCCCGAGGAGGGGGACTTGTCGCCGGAGCTGTCGCTCGGCTGGTTCATCTTCGATTTAGAAAACATCCTGACCTGCGCTTAAGAAGGTGTTCGGGTTCAAGGCCTGACCGCCGCGACGAACCTCGTAGTGCAGGTGTACGCCGGTCGACCGTCCGGTCGTTCCCATACCACCTAAGGTGTCCCCGCGCGAGACCCTTTGGCCGACCTTGACGCCGATGGTGTTGAGATGGGCGTAACGCGTCTCGAAGCCGAGCGCGTGCCGGATCTTGACCAGCTTGCCGTAGCCCGATTGCCAGCCCGCGAACGTGACCACGCCATCGGCCGTGGTGTGGATCGGGGTGTCCCGACCCGCGGCGAAGTCCATGCCCGAATGCATCCGGCCCCAGCGCGGGCCGAAGCCGGAGGTGCGGCGATGCGCGGAGCGGAGCGGATGCGCCAGCGGAATGGTCTCGGCGGCGAGGCGGTAGGCGTCGACCTCGTCGAGCTTGTCGAGAATGCGGTTCGCGCGTTCCGTCTCGATATCCGGGATCGCGCTGCCGCCGCGCGTGGAGATCACGACCGGCTCGAGGGGGCCGCCCTGGCCGGAATAGCCGCTGCGCACGGAACTGAGCAGCGCGTCCGACGAGATGCCGGCACGGCTGAACACCTTGTCCAGCGGCGCGAGCGAGGTCTCCAGCGCCTCCTCCAGCCGGGTGAAGATGCGATCGTTCCGCTCGGCCACAACCTCCGCCATCGTCTCCATCCGGGCGATCTCGGCATCCGCGCCTTCGGCCACGACCCGCGCCTCGTCCCGCTCGAGCGCCGTGGCGTCGAGCGCGTCGGCGAGCGCCAGTGCCGTGGTCGACCGGTCGGCGGCCAGCCGCTCGGCCTGCGCGGCGGCCTCGGGCGCATCCTCGATGCGCGCCATGAGTGTCTGGACCTCGTCGCGGGCCTCGTTACGCTCGCTCACCGTGCGGCGCAGCGTGCGCTGGATCACCTCGATGCCGGTCTCGAGCTCGCGCACCCGCTGCTCGGCGGCCAGAACGGTGCTCTGCATCTTCGAGACCTCGTCGAGGGCCGCGTAGAACCGGTTCAACGCCTGCTCCGCCTCGGCGGTGCGGCTGTCTCGCTCCTCCGAGATGGCGGCAAGGCGGGTCTCGTAGGCGGTGTAGGCGCGCGCGGTCTGGTCGCGGCTCGAGCCGGAGGAGATCGTTCCGATCAGGAAGAATGATGTCACCACGACCGTCCAGCCCAGAAACAGCGCCCCACCCGCCAGAACACCGGCCTGCATCAGCGGCCGCAGACGGACGAAGCGCGTTCCCTGTTCGGATTTCATGAACAGCCGCTGTTCCGGCAGATGCCGTTCGAGCCGCGCGTTGATCTTGTCCGACAGGCGTCGCTTCACGTCCGTTCCCCGTATCTGCCTGAGCGAGGCCGCCCGTGTGCGGCATGGCCTGCGGGGTGTTCTACCCTCGACGGCCGCCGTTTTCCGGCGATCTCGCTTCTGTGCGGCTTCTAGGTTTCACGAATGTTTGAAGCAACCGCGTCCGCCCGAAGCCCCATCGGCACGGCAGATTCTCGCCTGATGCCGCTGGGTCCCCGTCAGGCATTCTCGGTCAGCGGCCAGTAGAAATCCGGCGGCAATCCGGCCTCGGCGCGGCGCGCTTCGTCAAAGGGCGGTTTCAGCGGTCCGTGGAAATGGCGCCGAACGAGATCGTGGAAGACGTCCTTCGGGTCGAGGTCATGGCGGCCGCACAGGAAGTGGAACCATTTCGAGCCGTAGGCCACGTGCGCGACTTCCTCGGCGGAAATGATCTCGAGCGCCGCGACGGCGTCGTCCTCTTTTGCCCGACGAAAGATCTCGATCATGCCCGGCGTCACGTCGAGGCCGCGCGCCTCCAGCACCATCGGCACCACCGCGAGCCGGGCCATGAGATCGGCGGCGGTGTCTTCGGCGGCGCGCCACATGCCGGCATGGGCGGGGAGGGCGCCATAATGCGATCCCGCGGCCTCCAGGCAGTCGGCCATCAGGCCGAAATGCTTGGCCTCGTCATCGGCGGCCTGCACCCAATCATCGTAGAACCCCATCGGAAGCGGCGTATCGGTGAACCGCGCGATCACGTCCCAGTGCAGATCGACGGCGTTGAGCTCGATATGCGCGACGGCATGAAGCAGCGCGCGCCGTCCTTCCGGCGAGCCGGGGCGGCGGCGCGGCACGTCGCGCGGGTTCTTCAGCTCCGGCCGATCGGGGCGTGCGGGACGGTCCGGGGGCGCGGCGTGACCGACGGGCAGGGGCGTCCCCACCTCCCGCGCCGCACGCCAGGCATCGGCGTGGCGGCGGGACAGGGCCGCCTTCTCGCGCGGATCGGGGGTGCCGAGCACCTCCACCGCCATGGCCGACAGGGTCGTCACGATGACACGGCCCCGAGAACCTCTTCGATATGGCCGGGCACCTTCACCTTGCCCCAGACCTGCTGCACGATGCCTTGTGGGTCGATCAGAAAGGTCGTGCGCTCGATCCCCATGAAGGTCTTGCCGTACATGTTCTTCTCGACCCAGACGCCGTAATCCTCGCAGGTGGTTCCGTCCTCGTCCGAGGCGAGGATGAGGTTCAACCCATGCTTGGCGGCGAACTTGTCGTGCTTGACGACGCTGTCCTTGGAGACGCCCACGATCACCGCGCCGGCCGCGGCGAAGGCATCTGCGGCTTCGGAGAAGGCGATGCCCTGCTTGGTGCAGCCCGGCGTGTCGTCTTTGGGATAGAAGTACAGCACGACCGTCTTGCCGCGCAGCGCCGACAGCGACACTTCGCCGCCGGTGCCCGCGCCCGCGCCCGCGGGAAGGGTGAAATCGGGGGCGGGATCGCCTGCTTTGACAGGGTTATCGGTCTGGGTGGTCATGGCGGTGCCTCCGGATTGACGTGAGTGGGGTCTTGGAACCCACAGGCTTAACGGTCAAGGTAAACGGGGCCGAAGCTTGGCCCGTTTCCCGTCCACCCGAACGATCACGACGCCCGTCCATGTCCGATCCCGCCCCGCCAGCGCGCGCCCGCCGCAGGCGCCGCCGCGTCGCGGGGGCGCTGATCTGGCTGTTGATCGTCGTCGTGGGTCTTGCGATTGGTACCGGCTGGCGCCTGACGCGCGGGCCGATCGCGCTGCCCGATTGGGCGGTCGCGCGGGTGGAGCAGCGCCTGTCGCGAGGCATGGCGGGTCAGGCGGTGTCGCTGGGACAGGTCGCGCTGGCCTACGATCTCGAGGAACACGCGTTGCGCCTGCGCCTGCGCAATGCGCGGCTGACGCAGAATATGGCGGAGGAGACCATCGACATCGCCCGCCTGCCCGAGGCGCAGGTCGCGCTTGACGGGATGGCGATGCTCCGCGGGCGGCTGCGGCCCCGGCAGGTGGCCGTCGACGGGCTTGCGGTCGATGTGTCGCGCGATGCGGAGGGGCGTCTGTCGCTGGCTTTCGGGTCGGGCGGCGGCGCGTTGCCTTCGAATTGGGAAGAGGCGCTGGAGACACTCGACGCCGCGCTGGCCGCCCCGATCATCGCCGAGCTGGCCGAAGTCGATGTCACCGGCGTCGAGGTTTCCTTTCGCGATGAGGTGACAGGGCTTGCGCAGCGTGTCTCTGACGGTGCGCTCGAATGGCGGCGCGAGGGGGACGCGGCGCGTCTGTCGCTGGCTTTCGCGCTGCCCTTTGCGGGGCGCGACGCGGCGGCGCGGGTGACTCTCTCCCGAAATGGCGGTCGCGGTGGCGGAGGCGCACAGGCGCGGCTTGCGGTCGAGGGCGTCTCGGTCGCCGGTCTGGCCGAAGCGCTGCCCAACGTTCCGGCCCTGTCGCTCGTGCGCGGCGAGATCGGCGCGACCGCCGCGATGACCCTCTCCGAGAACGGTGCGCCGGGCCCCCTGATCGGACGGCTGGAACTGCGCGACGGCGCGATGACGGACCGCCCGGCGCTCGCGCTCGACCGGGCGGTGGTGGCCTTCGACTGGGTTCCCGGAGCGGATCGGATCGGCCTGACCGAGATCGCCGCGTCCGCCGACGACGTCCAGGCCGAGGCGTCGGGGCAGGTCCTGCTCGAGGAGGGTCCGACCGGGCCGATCGTGGTGCAACTTCGCCTCGGGCCGACTGTCCTCGACCCCGAGGGGATGTTCGACCGCCGGGTCGCCTTCGACGAAGGTGTGATCGAGGCGCGCATCACGCAGGACGATCTGGGCCTGCGGATTGGTCAGGCCATGTTGACCGGCCCGTCCGGCACCGTGCGCCTGTCCGGGCGCCTGTCCTATCCGCCCGAGGGAATTGCTGGCACGCTGCGCCTGGCAGTTCCGCGCATGGATCTCGACCAGCTTGTGGCGCTGTGGCCGCCGGACCTGCTGCCGCGCTCACGGGACTGGTTCACGACCAACATCCTCGAGGGGACGGCGGTGGATGCGACCGGTCTCGCCCGGCTGCGCCCCGGCGAGGAGCCGGAGGTTCTGGCGAGCTTCGGCATTGAGCGGGCCCGCTTTCGGTACATGCGCGACATGCCGCCGGCGAATGACGTCTCGGGCTTCGCGCAACTCGATGACAACCGCCTGACGCTGCGGGTGGACCGCGGGACGGTGCCCGCGCAGGGCCCCGACGGAACGGGTGCCGGAGAGATCGACGTGGCGGGAACGGTCTTCGTCATTCCCGACGCCGCCGCCCGCCCCGCCGAAGGGGAGCTGGACCTCGCCGCGCGGGGTGAGATTGGCGACATGCTCACCCTGCTCGACAATCCGCCCTTTCGCCTGCTGGAGCGGCTCGACCGCACGCGGGATCTCGCGCGGGGGCAGGCCGACGCCCGGGTCTCCGTCCGCCTGCCGCTGCGTCCCGACAATGCGCCCGTCGACATCGTGTGGGAGGTGGATGCCCGCCTGATCCGTGCGGTAAGCGACGAGATCGTTCCGGGACGCCTTCTGGCGGGGCGCGACCTGCGCCTTTCCGGCTCGCCCGAGCTGGTGGAGATCGCGGGCGATCTGACGCTCGAAGGTGTACCGTTCACCGGCCGCTGGGCGCAGCCCCTGCCGCCGCCGGCGACCGTGCCCCTCGACCCGGACGCGCCGCCTGAGCCCGCAATCGCCCCGCCGCCCGGACGCGTGACCGGCGTTGCGCGGGTGGATCCCGAGGGCCTGTCGCGTCTGGGCGTCGCGCTTGATGCATTCGAGTTGTCGGGTGCGACGGAGGCGAGCATCGAAGTCGAGCTGGCGCGGGGAAGCCCGCCGCGTCTTCGCATCGAGAGCGATCTGCGCGGCCTTTCGGTCGCGCTGCCGGCGATATCCTGGACCAAGCCGCGCGCCGCCGCCGCGACGCTCGGCGTCGAGGCGATTCTGAGCGACACGCCGGAAATTCCGTCGGTGACGCTCGATGCGCGGGGTCTCGACGCGGCTGGGCGCGTCACCCTGCGGTCCGGGGGCGGGCTTGCGACCGCGCGCTTCGACCGAGTCGAAACCGGGTGGTTTCGCGGCGCTGTCGTGCTGGAGGGGCGCGGGACGGGCGTGGCCCCAGCCATCTCCATCCGTGGCGGAGAGGCCGATCTGCGTCAGGCGCTGCTGCGCGGCGAGGGCGGTGGTGGCGGCGACAGCGCGCCGCTCTCCGTGGCGCTCGATCGTCTGACGATCACCGAGGGGATCGCGCTGACAGATCTGCGCGCGACCCTGCGCGACGGTTCGGGCGAGTTCACCGGGCGCCTCAACGGCGGAACGCCGGTGGCGGGTGTCATCGCGCCCGACGGCGCCGGAACGGCCGTGCAGGTGCGTGGCGACGATGCGGGCGGGGTTCTGCGATCTGCGGGATTGTTCGAGGATGCCCACGGTGGCCGGCTCATCCTGACGCTTCGCCCGACGGGGCAGACGGGCGTGTACCGTGGCGGGGTGCGTATCGCCGAATTGTCGGTCCGCAACGCCCCGGCCCTCGCCTCGCTGCTGCAGGCGCTGTCGGTCGTCGGCATTCTGGAGCAGCTTACGGGTGAGGGGCTCTTTTTCCAGACCGTCGAGAGCGATTTCTTTCTGCGGCCCGACGACATTCTCGTGCGCGAGGCCAGCGCCGTCGGTCCGTCCATGTCGATCACCGCCGACGGGGTCTACGACATCGGGACGAAGCGGCTTGACATGCAGGGGGTCATCTCGCCGATCTACCTCGTCAACGGGCTGTTCGGGGCGCTGTTCGGACAGCGCAACGAAGGCCTGTTTGGCTTCACTTACCGCCTGACCGGCCCCGCGTCGGACCCGTCGGTCGCGGTTAACCCGCTGTCGATCCTGACGCCGGGCGCATTTCGAGAGATCTTCCGCCGCCCGCCTCCAGCCTGATAGGGGGCGGGGCATGAAGCTGTCCGATTTTGATTTCGATCTCCCCGAGGAGCTGATCGCCACGCGACCCGCGCGGCCCCGCTCCTCCGCGCGGCTTCTGGTGTCCGACGGCGATGCGATCACGGATGCGCGGGTGACGGATCTGACGCGTTGGCTGCGGCCGGGCGACCGTTTGGTGCTGAACGACACGAGGGTCATTCCCGCGCGCCTCGAGGGGGAGCGGGTGCGCGAGACGCGCGACGGGTCGGGCCGTGCACGAGTCGAGATGACCCTGACCGCGCCGCAGGCGGACGGAACGTGGCGCGCGCTCGGCCGGCCGCTGAGGAAGATGCGGACGGGGGACCGGATCGAATTCGCCGCCGGACTGACGGCGCGGGTGACGGAGAAGGGCGGGACCGATGTCGCGCTCGCCTTCGATAGCGGCGGCAAGGATCTGCAGGAGGTTCTGCAGGTGGCCGGCCAGATGCCGCTCCCGCCGTATATCGCGGCCAAACGCGCGCCCGACGCGGCGGACCGTGACGATTACCAGACGATCTGGGCGCGTCATGCGGGTGCCGTGGCGGCCCCGACGGCCAGCCTGCACTTCGATGCGCCGCTGCTCGAAGAGTTGAGAACTCACGGTGTCGATTTCACCGAAGTCACGCTGCACGTCGGGGCAGGGACGTTCCTTCCGGTCAAGGTGGAGGACGTGACGACTCACCGGATGCATGCCGAGTGGGGCGAGGTCACCCTCGAGGCCGCGGAAGCCATCGCCCGGACCCGCGCGGCGGGCGGCCGGGTGATTCCGGTCGGCACGACCGCGCTGCGCCTGATCGAGACGGCGGCCCGCGGAGGTGCGATCGCGCCGTTCCGGGGGGAGACCGACATCTTCATCTATCCCGGTTTCGACTTCCGCGTCACCGACGGGCTGATGACCAATTTCCACCTGCCGCAGAGCACGCTTCTGATGCTGGTTTCGGCGTTGATGGGGCAGGATCACATTCTGAAGATCTACGATCATGCCGTGCGCGCGGGTTATCGGTTCTTCAGCTACGGGGATGCGTCGCTTCTGTTGCCTCGCGGCTGATCGCGCGACTTGCGCCACGTCGACGAGTGCGGGGTTTGTTCCGGCGGGTGCAGTGCGCATGCGGTCTGGCATTGGGCGAATCATCCTGCAGATCACCCTGCTGCAGCGGTCTTGCGAAGGGAGATTAGCTCGTCCTAATCCGTGGCTTTGCCGGAATGGCAGGATCGCGGCCGGGATTGCATCGTTTTAACTTGCGTTAACCCTTCCCCGACGGCAAACATAACGCACCGAACACCGACCGGGCACAACGCGGAACGGCCGTTTGAAGGCCGCTTCGGCGCGGTGCCGCTTTTGCGTGTTCGCAGCGCATTTTCGCCATGGACGCGCCCCCCTGCGCGAGCGTAGGCGCAGGCGAAATTCCGTCGCATCCAGAGGCCTCGATGCTCATCGTTATTCGCAATTCCTGGGCGCTGCTCATCGGCATTACGCTGCTGATGATCGGCAACGGCATTCAGGGCACGCTGCTGGGTGTTCGTGGCGCGCTGGAGGGATTCTCCACCGGCGCGATGTCGATCGTCATGTCAGCCTATTTTGCGGGCTTCCTGCTGGGATCTCAGTTCGTTCCCGACCTGATCCGCAAGGTGGGGCATGTCCGTGTCTTCGCGGCGCTCGGCTCGCTCGCCTCGGCGGGGCTCATCCTCTATCCGGCGCTGACGCATCCCGTGGCCTGGGTTGGGCTGCGTCTGCTGCTCGGATTTTGCTTTTGCGGCGTCTACATCGTCAGCGAAAGCTGGCTTAACAACACGACCACGAACGAGACGCGGGGGCGGGCGCTTTCGCTCTATCTCATCGCGCAGATGGTTGGCATCGTCGTCGCACAGGCGATCTTTGCCTGGGGCGATGCGGACGATTACCTCCTGTTCGTGATCGTGTCGGTTCTGGTCAGCCTGGCCTTCGCGCCAATCCTTCTCTCGGCGACGCCGGTGCCGCCGTTTGCCACGTCAAAGCCGATGTCCTTCCGCAAGCTTTACAACACGTCACCGCTCGGCTTCGTGGGGGTCTTCCTGCTGGGGGCGGTGTTTTCGGCGATCTTCGGCATGGCGGGTGTGTTCGGTGCCGCGGCGCAACTGACGCCGGCGCAGATCGCGCTCTTCGTGTCGGCGGTGTATTTCGGCGGGCTGGTGCTGCAATATCCGATCGGATGGGCATCGGATCGGCTGGATCGACGCAAGATGGTGATCGTCGGCTCTGTCTTGGGCGCGGCGGGCTGCGGGCTTGGCCTGACCGGGATCGGCGGGACGACGGGCCTCATGGTCGCGGCTTTCGTAATCGGGGGAATGGCCAATCCGCTCTACGCGCTGCTTCTGGCCTATACGAACGATTATCTCGAAGCCGACGACATGGCCTCGGCTTCGGCCCGGCTGCTCTTCGTCAATGGTCTCGGCGCCATCGGAGGCCCGTTGTTGACGGGTTGGCTGATGGGCGTCATGGGCGCAGGTGGCTTCTTCGTCTTCATCGGCGTGCTGATGATCGCCCTCGCGCTCTACGCGTTCTGGCGGACCTTCCAGCGTGCGGCGCAGAGCACGGACGAGACCGGCGCCTACATCGCCGTCTCGCCGTTGACGATCACGCCGGTCACGATGGAAACCTATGCGGAGGAATACGAGCATTCCTCCGAGGAGGCCGCCGCGGAGGCGGAGGCGAAGGTGGCTGCGGAATGAGGCATGGCACGAACTGGCACCCCGAACACGTGATCCGGTTTTGGGTCGAGGAGGTCGGGCCGGGGGGGTGGTACAACGGCAGCGATGCGCTCGATGCGGAAATCCGCGCCCGGTTCGCCGCACCATGGCGTGCGGCCCGGGCGGGAGGGCTCGACCGTTGGCAGGCGACGCCGCGCGGCGCGCTCGCCTTCTGCATCCTCACCGACCAGTTCCCGCGCAACATGTTCCGCGGCGAGGGCCGGGCCTTTTCCACCGACCGGCTCGCGCGCGGCGCGGCGCGGGCCGCGATTGATGCCGGCTTTGACCGCTCTACAGGCACGCCAGAGCGGCAGTTCTTCTACCTTCCGTTCGAGCATTCGGAGCGGATGGCGGATCAGGATTACGCCCTGCATCTGATCTTGCGGCGCATGAACGACTCCGAACTCGCGCTTCACGCCCGTGCACATCGGTCGATCATCCGGCGGTTCGGGCGGTTTCCGTTTCGCAACGACGCGCTCGGGCGCGGCACCAGCACGGCAGAGCGGGCATGGCTCGAGGCCGGCGGATATGGCGCGGAAGTGCGGCATCTGCGCGGCGCCTGAAGCGGCCCAGCGCCGCACACTCTTCCCCCGCGTCGTTTCGCACGTTAGTTCGATGTCGAACTATTGCACGCGAGAGGTAACTCCATGGCCCAATCCTACGACGTCCTCGTCATCGGCGCAGGCCCCGGCGGCTACGTCGCCGCGATCCGCGCAGCTCAGTTGGGCCTCAAGGTCGCCTGCGTGGAGCGGGAGCATCTTGGCGGGATCTGTCTGAACTGGGGCTGCATCCCGACCAAGGCGATGCTGCGCTCTTCGGAGGTGTTCCACCTGATGCACCGCGCCAAGGAATTCGGGCTGAAGGCCGACGGGATCGATTACGACCTCGATGCGGTGGTCAAGCGGTCGCGCGGCGTGGCCAAACAGCTTTCGGGCGGGATCGGGCACCTGTTCAAGAAGAACAAGGTCACGACCATCATGGGCGACGCGAAGCTTACCGGGAAGGGCAAGGTCACCGTCACCACCGACAAGGGCACCGAGGAGATCGAGGCCAAGAACATCGTGCTGGCAACCGGTGCCCGCGCGCGCAACCTGCCGGGGCTGGAGGCCGATGGCGAGCGGGTTTGGAATTACAAGCACGCCCTGGTCCCTCCGCACATGCCCAAGAAGCTGCTGGTCATCGGCTCGGGCGCCATCGGGATCGAATTCGCAAGCTTCTACAATACCCTCGGCGCCGAGACGACGGTGGTGGAGGTCATGGATCGCATCCTGCCCGTCGAGGACGAGGAAATCTCCAAATTTGCGAAGAAGCAGTTCGAAAAGCAGGGTATGAAGATCCTGCAAAAGGCGATCGTGCAGGGGCTGGACCGTCAGAAGGACAAGGTGATCGCCACGATCGAGTCGAACGGCAAGAAGGCGGAGCATGAGTTCGACACCGTCATCTCCGCCGTCGGCATCGTCGGTAACGTCGAGGGGCTGGGCCTCGAGGAGGCCGGGATCAAGGTCGAGAAGTCGCACGTGATCGTGGACGAATATTGCCGGACCGGTGTCGAGGGTGTCTATGCCATCGGCGATCTCGCCGGCGCACCGTGGCTTGCCCACAAGGCGTCGCATGAGGGCGTCATGGTGGCGGAGCTGATCTCCGGGCGCAACGATGTCCACCCCGTCCGGCCCGAAAGCATCGCCGGCTGCACCTATTGCCAGCCGCAGGTGGCGAGCGTCGGCCTGACCGAGGCGCAGGCCCGTGAGGCGGGGCACGACATCAAGGTCGGGCATTTCCCGTTCATCGGCAACGGCAAGGCCATCGCGCTGGGTGAGCCGGAGGGCATGGTCAAGACGATCTTCGATAAGTCCACCGGGGAGCTTCTGGGGGCGCACATGATCGGGGCCGAGGTGACGGAGCTGATCCAGGGCTATGTTGTGGGCCGCCAGCTTGAGACCACGGAGGAGGATCTGGCGCATACGGTGTTCCCGCACCCGACCCTGTCGGAGATGATGCACGAGAGCGTGCTCGACGCGGACGGCCGGGCGATCCACTTCTGAGGCATCGCATGGCCGACGGTGGCAATTTGAAGGAGATGGTCGGCCGCGGCCGGTCGTAAATTCGATCCTGCCAGAATTGATGCGCCGCCCGATCAACGTTTCGGGCGGCGCTTCGCTGGATGGCCGGGGGCGCAACGCGATCCGCCGGTTTCTCTTCCCGGCGCTTCGTTCGAAACCCATGGCACGGATCCGGCTGATCGGTCATTGAGAGCCACATGGAACGTACGCGTTGGTCCCTCGTCCTGCTCGTCTTCGCCGGCGGCCTGCTGGCGGCGGCGCAGTTCGGCAAGGTGGCGCTGACCCTTGATGCGACGGCGGCGGCTTTCGGGCGGCCGGCCACGGACGTCGCCTTCCTCGTCTCTCTCGTGGGAGGCGTCGGGCTGGTCCTCGGGGCAATGGCGGGAGGTGTCGCGGCGGCATTCGGGCCGGGGCGGACTTTTCTCGTCGGTCTGCTGCTGGGCGGAATGCTGTCGCTCCTGCAGGCTTTGTTGCCCTCCTTCGGCCTGTTCGCCGTGACGCGTGCGGTCGAGGGGCTGGCCCATCTGGCGCTGGTGGTCGGTGGGCCGCCCTTGATGGCGGCCGCGGCGTCGGATCGCGACAGATCCTTGGTCATGGGGCTCTGGGCGGTCTTCTTCGGCGCATCGCTGGGTGTGTCGGCGCAGGTCTTTCCTTGGATACTCGCCGCCGGTGGGCTGCCGCTTTTGCTCGGATTGCACGGAGCGGCGCTTCTGGCGCTGGCCATTCCGCTGTGGTCGCGGGTGCCGCGGGTGGCGATGGCGCCGATGCCGCTTGATCCTGTCGCCGTGCACCGGGAGATCTATGGCGGCATTCGGTACATGGCTCCCGGCCTCGGCTTCGTCTGCTACACGTTCCTCTTTGTTGCTGGCGTGGCGATCCTGCCCGGTGCGCTGGGCCGCCCGGAGTTGGCGACATCGCTGCCGCTCGTGACGCTGACGACGACGCTGGTGGGAGGGGCACTGTGCCGCCGGTTCCCGCCGCATCGCGTCGTCGCGATGGGCTATGCCGGGACGGGGGCGGGCGCGCTCGCGATCGCGCTGAACCTGCCCTTGGGAGCGGAGTTCTGTTTTGCGGCGATGGGGGTGGTTCCGGGGGCGAGCTTTGCGGCCATTGCGGCTTGGAACGTGGGGCCGCGCGACCGCGCCCGTGCGACCGGAGCCATCGCGCAGCTCGGCAATCTGGGCACGGTGACCGGGACGCCGGTTTTCGCCTTCGTCGCCGCACGCGCAGGAGCGGCGGGACTTGTCTGGCTCATTGCGGGGGCGGCGCTGCTGGGTCTGGTTCTGGCCTTGGGGGCGGGGCGACGGGCGGCTGGTGCACAGAAGTCGGAGATGTTACCCGTTCGCTGAATGTTCGCACGGGAATCGGACCGCTACGGATTGTAGCGGCGGCCGACCTTCCTATGTCGAATGGTCAGAGTTTCGCGGGGGCAGCATGGCCGATCAGAAGTTCATCGAGGTGCGCGGCGCGCGCGAGCACAACCTGAAGGGCGTGGATGTCGACATTCCGCGCGACAAGCTGGTGGTCATCACCGGTCTGTCGGGGTCGGGCAAATCGTCGCTGGCCTTCGACACGATCTATGCCGAAGGGCAGCGCCGCTACGTCGAAAGCCTCTCGGCTTATGCGCGCCAGTTCCTCGACATGATGCAGAAGCCGGACGTGGATCACATCTCCGGTCTTTCGCCGGCAATTTCGATCGAGCAGAAAACGACGTCGAAGAATCCGCGCTCCACGGTCGGCACCGTGACCGAGATCTACGATTACATGCGTCTGCTCTTTGCGCGCGCGGGCACGCCCTATTCGCCCGCCACCGGCGAGCCGATCACCGCTCAGCAGGTGCAGGACATGGTCGATCGTGTCATGGCGATGGAGGAGGGCATGCGCGGCTATCTGCTGGCGCCCATCGTGCGCGACCGCAAGGGCGAATATCGCAAGGAGATGCTGGAGCTGCGCAAGCAGGGATTCCAGCGGGTGAAGGTCGACGGGGAATTTCACGATCTCGACAACCCGCCCGAGCTCGACAAGAAATTCCGCCATGACATCGACGTGGTCGTCGACCGCATCGTGGTGCGCGAAGGGCTGGAGACGCGGCTGGCCGACAGCTTCCGCACCGCGCTCGATCTGGCCGACGGCATCGCCATTCTGGAGACTGCGCCGAAGGAGGGGGAATCCGAGCGGATCACCTTCTCCGAAAAGTTCGCCTGCCCCGTTTCCGGCTTTACCATCCCGGAAATCGAGCCGCGGCTGTTTTCCTTCAACGCACCCTTCGGGGCCTGCCCTGTCTGTGACGGACTGGGGGCGGAGCTGTTCTTCGACGAGCGGCTGATCGTGCCGGACGTGACGGTCTCGCTGGCCAAGGGCGCATTGGAGCCGTGGAACAAGGGCAAGTCCCCGTATTTTCTCCAGACCATCGACTCCATCGCCGCACATTACGAATTCGACAAGAAGACAGCTTGGAAGGACCTGCCGGAGGAGATCCAGGAGGTGTTCCTGCGCGGCTCCGGCAGCGAGAAGATCAAGTTCCGCTATGACGAGGGCGGGCGCGTCTACGAGGTTTCGCGCGTCTTCGAGGGCGTGATCCCGAACATGGAGCGCCGCTACCGCGAAACCGAGAGCGCTTGGGTGCGGGAGGAGTTCGAGCGGTTCCATAACAGCCGTCCTTGCGGCGCCTGTGGTGGTTTCCGCCTGCGACCCGAGGCGCTGGCCGTCAAGATCGGCAAGCTGCATGTGGGCGAGGTCGTGCAGATGTCCATCGCCGAGGCGCTCGCTTGGTGCGATGCGGTGCCGGGGCAATTGTCGCGCCAGAACAACGAGATCGCCCGCGCCATTCTCAAGGAGATTCGGGAGCGGCTGGGCTTTCTCAACAATGTCGGGCTGCAATACCTGACCTTGAGCCGGAACGCCGGGACTTTGTCGGGCGGGGAGAGTCAGCGTATTCGTCTGGCGTCCCAGATCGGCAGCGGTCTCACGGGCGTGCTTTATGTGCTGGATGAGCCGTCGATCGGTCTGCACCAGCGTGATAACGACCGGCTGCTGACGACGCTCAAGAACCTGCGCGACCAAGGCAACACCGTCATCGTGGTCGAGCATGACGAGGAGGCGATCCGCGAGGCGGATTACGTTTTCGATATCGGGCCGGGTGCGGGTGTTCACGGCGGCAAGGTCGTCGCCCACGGCACGCCGCCGGAGCTGGAGTCGAATCCCGCATCGGTCACCGGCGATTACCTCGCGGGGCGCAAGGCGATCGGGGTGCCGGACAAGCGCCGGAAGGGCACTAAGAAGAAGGTTCAGGTGGTCAAGGCGACTGGCAACAACCTCAAGGGCATCACCGTCGACTATCCTCTGGGGAAGTTCGTTGCCGTGACCGGGGTGTCCGGTGGCGGTAAGTCGACGCTCACGATCGAGACGCTGTTCAAGACGGCCTCCATGAAGCTCAACGGCGCGCGCCAGACGCCTGCGCCGTGTGAGACGGTCAAGGGGCTGGAGCATCTCGACAAGGTCATCGACATCGATCAGCGGCCAATCGGACGCACTCCGCGGTCGAATCCGGCCACCTATGTCGGCGCGTTCACTCCGATCCGCGACTGGTTCGCCGGGCTTCCGGAGTCGAAGGCGCGCGGCTACAAGCCGGGCCGCTTCAGCTTCAACGTCAAGGGCGGCCGTTGCGAAGCCTGCCAAGGCGACGGCGTCATCAAGATCGAGATGCACTTCCTGCCCGACGTCTATGTCGAGTGCGAGACGTGCAAGGGAAAACGCTACAACCGCGAGACGCTGGAGGTTCTCTTCAAGGGCAAGTCCATCGCCGACGTTCTCGACATGACGGTCGAGGATGCGCAGGAGTTCTTCAAGGCGGTGCCGTCGATCCGCGAGAAGATGGATGCGTTGATGCGCGTCGGCCTCGGCTACGTCAAGGTGGGCCAGCAGGCGACGACGCTGTCGGGGGGCGAGGCGCAGCGGGTCAAGCTGTCGAAGGAGTTATCGAAGCGTTCGACGGGGCGCACGCTTTACATTCTCGATGAGCCGACGACGGGCCTGCATTTCGAGGATGTCCGCAAGCTTCTGGAAGTGCTGCACGAGCTGGTGGATCAAGGGAATTCAGTCGTCGTCATCGAACACAATCTCGACGTGGTAAAGACCGCCGACCATGTGATCGATATCGGGCCGGAAGGCGGAGACGGGGGCGGTGAGGTGGTCGCGACGGGCACGCCCGAGCAGATCGCCGAGATCCCAGACAGCCACACCGGACAATACCTCAAGCCGCTGCTAGCGGCACGCAAGGTTGCGGCTGAGTAGGCGCGGATGACCGGCAGTACGTCGAGGAGGGTGGAGTTATCCTTGACGCGTTGGTGGGATTAGACGGTTCGGTGGGTTGCTCGGAACAGGTCGAGGTTTCTCGTTCTTGGGCCCCTTGGGCCGTTCGGACGACGTTGAAGTTTGGCCGATCCGACGCTTGAGCATGTGGACGTTTTTGTGATCGGTTCAGGTGCGGCGTTTACCTTTTGTGAACGTCTTCTTCGGAATACTGCGACTGGCCCGAGGCCGGCACGTCCGGCACCGCATCATCAGGAGTCGTCGCCATGAAACGCACGCTTTTCACTGCGGCCTTCTTCGCGATCTGGTCCTCCTTGCCGGCGCAGTCGGGTTCGCCGGCTTGGACAGGATCGGCCGTATGTCTTCTGCCGCTGCACCCCACCGCGCTCGTCTGAGGCCCGACGGTCAGTTACCGTGCCTCCGTGTCGATCACGTCCATGATGATCCGTCCGTCTATCATGACTCGCATCAGCAGGTTCTCGACTTCGGCAAAAGCCTCTCCCGGCATCAGAGGCGGAACGTCTTCGCGGTCCGCGGGATCGAGCGGTACGTCCTCGTCAAGGCGGTCACCGATATTGTATGCCTGACTGGCCAATCCTGCCGTCGGCACGCAACGCGGATCATCGGCGGGAACGTCGGGAGGGCAATCATAATCCTGCGCGACTGCAGGAGCTCCGACCAGTAACAGGGCTGCGATAAGAGTGCGGGTCATGTGGTTCTCCGTTTCCAGAGAAACGACGCGACCCCCGTCTCCGGTTCCGGCCACAGAACTTGAGCACAACCGACTTATTCCAGGTTAATCGCGTCGACGGCCCAAACCGCCGGGTAACCGCTTCGGTAGGGCCGCACGAGGGCCGGATCGCGGCTATACCCAACCCGATGACGGCGACGCACCGCTTCAACTAACGTCCACCTGGAGCCGCTCCAAGCCGTGGAAATGGTAGATGTTCGCGTATCGCGGGGGCTCGACCACACGCAAATCGGGGCAGCGTTGCGCGAGGATGCGGAGTGCTTCGAGCAGTTCCAACCGCGCGAGCGGCGCGCCGAGGCAGAAGTGCAAGCCGGCGCCAAAACTGACCGATGCGGGCGCTGCGGGGTACCTGTCGGGGATGAACCGGGCCGGGTCGGAGTAAACATCCGGATCGCGATTGGCAGCGGCAAGTAGCAGACCGACACGATCGCCCCGCGCGAATTGATGACCGTGGGCCTCCACGTCTTCCATGGCGAAGCGTGTGAACAGGTGCAGGGGCGGATCGTGACGTAAAACCTCCTCGACCAGATTCGGTGTGACTTCTGCGCCCCACAGATCGGCGGCGCAGAGGCCTGCGACGCCGTTTCCAAGGGTGTGGACCGTCGCCTCATGTCCTGCATTGAGCAGCAGGATACAGGTCGCGCATGTTTCGTCGCGCGACAGCTTGTTCTCGGCCTCAACCGCAAGAAGTTGTGCGATCAGACCGTTTGGCGCAGGCGCGCGGAACATGTCCGTCAGGTAGGAGGTGAATTCGGCCGCCGCGCGTGCCGCGGCGACCTCATCGGCATGGGTGCGGCGGGCCTGATACATGCCGACCATCGCGTTCGACCAGGCGAGCAGCGACGGCGCGTCGGCTTCGGGCACGCCGAGCAGGCGGGCGATGACGCGAACGGGAAGGGGTCGGGCGAAAGCGTCCAGCAGGTCGAACGGCTCTGACGGAAACGCATCGACCAGTTCATGGGCCAATGCGGCGATCTCCGGGCCGAGCGCGGCAATGCGGCGCGACGTGAAGGCGCGAAGAACCTGCGCCCGCAAACGGGTGTGCCGGGGTGGCTCAAGTTCCAGCATGGAGTGGTTCTCGACCGCCCAGAAGTCCGCCTGATGGGCAGGCCGATCCGGTGGAACCGGATCCTCTCGCCCGAAGCGGCGATCGCGCAGGAGCGCTGAGACGGTGGCGTGATCAGCGGCCATCGGCATTGCATAGTCGCTCCAAAATGCGAGCGGTCCTGCGGCGCGTAGGCGATCGTAGAACGGGTAGGGATCCTGCACAAAGGCAGGATCCGAGGGTAACTGACTGAGCTGCTGCATCGTCGGTTGGTCAGGATTCCGAGAGGGCGCGCATGATGGGCACGAAGTCATCGGCCTTCAGGCTGGCGCCGCCGACCAGCGCACCGTTCACATTGGCCAGCGCGAAGAGCTCCGCCGCATTCGCCGCCTTGACTGAGCCGCCGTAAAGCAGCGCCATATCAGGACCAAGCCGTTCGCGAAGCGCGTTATGAACTTCGGCTACCTGATCCGGAGTGGCCGTCTTGCCGGTCCCGATGGCCCAGACGGGCTCATATGCGATGACGGTGTTTTCGGCGTTCGCTCCCTCGGGGACGGATCCGTCGAGCTGTGCCATGAGGCGGTCGAGAGTCGCGCCCGCTTCGCGTTCCTCAAGGGTCTCTCCGATGCACAGGATGGCGGTGAGGCCCGCATCCCAGGCAGCTTCTGTCTGCGCGCGAACATCGGCATCGGTTTCGCGGTGATCGGCGCGGCGTTCGGAATGGCCGGTAATGCACCAGGTTGCGCCGGCATCGGCCAGCATCGGTGCGGAAACGTCTCCGGTGTGCGCGCCCGAACCCGCCGGATGGCAATATTGGCCGCCAAGCGTCACGCCCGCGTCGCCCATGCGCGCGAGCAGCGTCGCGGGCGGACAGATCACCGTGGCACAATCGAGGCCTTCGGATGCGGCGCCGATGGCGATCGCCTCCGGCATCGCATCCGACAGGCCGTTCATCTTCCAGTTTCCAGCAGCGATCTTGCGGGGCATGAGGCTTCCTCGTGTTAGGTCCTGCGCAGACATAGCACGAGGAAGCAGCGGGCCTACAGGCCCATGCGGTTAGCGCGAGATGTTACCGTTGCAGGCCAGTCGGAGAAGACGCCGACGGCGCCGGCATTCTGCGCCAGCACGTCGCGCAGTGCGAATGTGATGCCGTTATTGCCGGTCATGTCGGAGATCGATTGGTCGTGCCGGCCGCCGCCGTCGGAAAGTCGTTCCGACCGCTCCAGCGACTATGCGATAAGGTTCAGCCCCGGGGTGCACGCCTCTTTATCATGAATTTAAGTAACAATTTCAACATTTTCGGCAGTGACTAGCATCCATAGGGGAGGCGTAGGGTAGTTGATGTCCACATCCGCCGGTCCTCGCATTGTAGGCTTGAGGGTTGTGGCATTCAGTGGGTCGCTCTCGCCCTCATCGTCGTCGAACGTCTCGTAGCGGTCGTCGAGATAGACGGCCTGCGCCCAGATATCGGAGGCAGGGATGCGCGGCGGCCTTGTACTTGTCGATCAGCTTCTGTGCGCAATCATTCCTGCCGGAGCACTCCTGCGGCATCTCAACGACCGGATACCTGTGTTCATGCGCAAACTTTGCGCCAAGTTCGGGAAAGAGTTCGATGGACACGGCGTGGTCAGCAGCGTCGAACCGCCAGTATAGACGTCGGTGCCGTAGTTTGCGATGTCGCCACTCACGTGCGCCTCGACTGTGCCGGCCGTCAAATCGGCCGTATCCATCTTTGGCTTGAGGGTCCGAGCTGATCGAGCGTGATCTCCGACGTCTGGGAATTTGCCGTGGCTGGTATCCGGCGCCCACAGGCGTGAATGGTGTCGCGCAGGTTCCGGCGAGGTCGATCAGCAGGGTATCGGTCGTCGTAAATATATCGTTCTGCACATGGCGGCGGACCAGTTCTTGATCGGCCGTGGACATCACGTCAAATTCTAGGACGCCCGCCCCATCCGTGCGGCGGTATTATTCGACACGTCCGTATTTCGGGGAACATCAACGGCGCACCGCAACGGCCGACGCTAAGGTCGGTACGAGCGGGGGGCTGGGGGAGACAGGACTTCCGAGGTCGCTCTTCCCCATCCGATCCACGAGCGAAGCCGAGCGGGGGTCGTAGGTCGACATTTCTGCCGTGGTAGGGGCGGCGATTGCACAAGCCAGCGCGAGGTAGTGTAGCGCAGTCCGGGGATCGTCTTCTCTGGATCAGGACATCCGCAAATTCGCGATGCTGCATTACGGTTCGGTCACAAACTCATGACATCTCAACGACGGATGCACGGGAGACCGCGCAGTTCTGGGGGGAGAATCATGCGGTGAGGGACCAGGGTTCATCAAGTACGCCCACCGTTGAAGGCTCAGCGAGAGGTTACGGCGCAGTTCAGCCCAAGGTCTCGTCGAACTTGATCGATTCGCCGCAACCGCAGGCCTCAACCACGTTCGGGTTGCGGAACCGGAAGCCGGATTCGAGCAGCGACGTCTCGTAGTCGATCTCCGTCCCGAAAAGGAACATCTGCGCCATCGGGGCGATCAGAACGCGTGCGCCCGTGCCATCGGGTGCCGCGACCTCGACGACCTCGTCATTGGTCTCGACCTCGGCGACGTAATCCATCGTGTATTCCATTCCCGCGCAGCCGCCCTTCTTCACGCCGATGCGCAAACCGGCGGCGTCCTGCTTCGCCATCAGACGCGCGATTTGCGCGGCCGCGGCGGGGGTCACGGTGACGGGAGACTGACCTGGAATGGCAAACATGATGCGACCTCCTTGGACGACCTAGTTAGGCACGGCCGCGCGAACCCTCAAGAGGCGCGGCGCATTGATGCCGCGAACGCCGAAGCGGTCAGGCCGCCTCCGCCGCGACCGCCTGCGGGAAGATCGGATGCTCGGGCGCATCCTCTATCTCGCCGGCGCGGCGGATCATGTCCTCCCGAACGACGCAGGCCACTTCCCACGAGGTATTCGGATCCCTGCAGGGCACGAAGAACCAGACGTCGATGCCGAACACGTCCTGCCCGGCGACGCTGACCTTGGCACTGCTGCGGTCGCCAAGTTCTTCTCCGAGATCGGTGTCATCAAGCCGGTCCAGCACTTCCGTGAAAATTTCCCGGAGGCGTTCGACATCCGCGCGGGGGTCGAGCTTGAATTTCAGGATCCGCGTCATGGCGGGATCGGTGATCGACCAGTTCGAGAAGGTTTCCGAGATGAACTCCTCGACCGGAACGATCAGGCGTGTCCCGTCCCAGCCGCGAAGCTGGACGAAGGTCATGTTGATCCGTTCCACATGCGCAAGAACGTCCTTGTAGACGACGCGATCGCCGACGCGGGCCGATTGGTTTAGCGCGATCTGAAGGGACGCGATCACGTTGCCCAGAAGGCTGCGCGCGGCAAAACCGGCAATCAGCGTCAACACGCCCGCCGAGGCGAGCAGCGACAGGCCGAGGCTGCGGAAGATGTCGGCGGACGCCATAACGAAGCCCACGCCGATCAGGAACACGACGACGACGAGAATGCGCTTGCCCGCGTTCAGTTTCGTGGCCAGCGTCCGGCTCTCATCGCGTTCGCGCCTGGTCAGGTCGATATCTTCGCCGGGCGAGATCAGTTCGTCGAGAAGCACCTCCACGACATTCACGATCAGCAGCAGAAGGGCAGTGACGTAGCCAGTGACGATGATGGGGCTGAGAAAAAGGTCGATCCGGCCCGAGAAGATGAAGATGTAGCGCGTGGACAGCCATAGCAGCACCGTGACCGAAACGATCACGAGCGGAGAGGCGACCGCCTGAATGACCGCGCCCGCGATGCGCCCGGGGAAGGCTCGACCGATGCGCTTGACAAGACGGTTGACGGTGAAGCCCACGGCAAAGGCTGTCAGGATCATCAGCGGCAGGCCGATCAACTCCCACCACATCAAGTCCCAGAACGCCTTGTTGCGCAAAGCTTGGGGAAGCGCGGCTTCGAACGCGGTCGGCCCGTGCCGCTCGTATAGTGCGGGAATATCCTCGACCGTGGATCGGGGAAACACCCAGACCGGATCCGCGTTCAAAGGCTTCAGGCGGTCGAGCCGGATTTCCGCCGGAACGGGTTCCAGTTCCAGGTCGCGCAACAGGATTGATCGGCGCGGCTCCCCGGCCTGTGCGGCCTGATCGCCGCCCGTCACCTGCAACGCGTCGGGCCGCGACAGGAGTTGCGACCAGTCGAAGACCACGCGGCGTTCGAGGACCGTGTAAAGCTGTGCGGCCAGAATGGCGCCGCGCTCGCGCTGCGCCTCGGGCGAAAGGCCACGGAGGTCGAGGAGATGTGCAGCCGCGTCCCACTCGCCGACCTCGGCGGCCCGCAGCAGCGTCTCGATCGTGGCACGAGGAGAGCGGCGGTCGACGATGTCGGGCGGCGAACCCAGCCCTGCGTTCAACCTCTCGATCTCGAAAAAACCCTCCTCCTGCGCCGCGGCGGGCATGGCGAAGGCGAGAAAGGAAAGCAGAATGGCTAGGAACATCTGGCGGTGCGGCATGTTGTCCGAACGCCGCACCGGTTGATCAGGTTCCTGTGCCGGTTACATGAAGCCCAATTCGAGCCTTGCCTCGTCGGACATCATCTCCATCCCCCAAGGCGGCTCGAACGTCATGTCGACATCTACCGTCTTCACGCCCGGCACGGCGGCGACGGCATCGGCCACCCAGCCCGGCATCTCACCCGCGACCGGGCAGCCCGGCGCGGTGAGCGTCATGATGATGCGGGTGTCGCCTTCTTCGCCGATATCGATCGTATAGATCAGACCGAGGTCGAAGATGTTCACCGGAATTTCCGGATCGAACACCGAGCGGCAGGCATCCACCACAGGCTCGTGCAACGGGTGGTCGGTCGTCGACGGTGCGATGAGAGGGGCACCTTCAAGGCGCTCGGGTGTCGCGTCGTTCATGGATCGGGTCCCGCTATTCTGTCGACTGAAAAGATAGGGATTGCCGGCCGGAGGGTAAAGGGGGTACGCCGTACGCACCCCCGATGATATCAGAAGCGCCAGTTGACATTGAGGCCGACGGTCGTGGCGTCGCCATCGACGTCCACGCCGCTTGAGGTGCCGTCGAAGTCGTCGAACTCGTGGTAATTCGCCTCGATCCCGAGCGTGACGTTCTGAGTGACGAAACGCTCGTAGCCGGCGCCGAGGAAATAGCCGTCCGCATCGCCCGCATTGTCGGTCTCGACCATAGCATAGCCGCCGTGGCCGTAGAACATGTTTGCACCACGCACGACCCCTGCGCGCGCACCGACGCGCAGCACGTTCTCGAGCGAGATGCCGGCGCCCGCACCGTCAAGCTCCAGGTCGATATCACCGTCGTCGTACTGCACGAAGCCGCCGACGATGCCGGGCCGGAAGGCGAAATCGTAGCCGAAGCGAAGGCCGACCATGCCGCCGTCGCCATCGAGATCGAGATCGCCTCCGGTATCGGCGTCAACGTAGTTCGCCTCCGCGCCGACATAGAAACCGGTGAAGTCGTAGACCGGCGCGGCGGGGGCGGCGGTGAATACGGGCGCGGGTTCGACGGGCGCGGGTGCCATGTTTCCTGCCAGCGCCGGCGTCGCGGCGAGCGGAAGAACGAGGAAGGGGATGAAGCGTTTCATGTCTGGTCCTTCGTTTGTCGCCCCCAGTTCCCGGGGGGCGGGGCGTAGATGATCCGCGGCGCAGGAAAGTTCCCCGGGCTTGTCCATCAGGTCGGGCGGCGATGCGGCAATCCGCGCAGCCACGATCACGGACCGGCATAAGACCCCCCAAGCCGCCGGATTTCCCGACTGCCTTTCTACAAGGTATCCGCACCGGTCCATCACATCCCGGGCTGGCGCCCGGAACCAGTGTCGGTGCAGGATCGGTCAAGCGGCCCCCTGTTGCAGGAGCGTAACATGCGTTAACGCCCGCGACCGAACGAGACCTGTCGCCCGGAGTCGCGCCATGCCCGCCCAACCTTTCGCCTTCCGCCTCGACGCAACCGATGGACGCGCACGGACGGGCGCGATCTCGACGCCGCGCGGGCAAATTCGCACACCGGCATTCATGCCGGTCGGCACGGCGGCGACGGTCAAGGCGATGCTGCCGGAATCGGTGCGCGCGACCGGGGCGGACATCCTGCTGGGCAACACCTACCACCTGATGCTGCGGCCGACGGCGGAGCGGATCGACCGATTGGGCGGGCTGCATCGCTTCATGAACTGGGACAGGCCGATCCTGACCGACAGCGGCGGATTTCAGGTGATGAGCCTCGGCGCGCTGCGGAAACTCGACGCCGACGGCGTGACGTTCAAGAGCCATATCGACGGGTCCAAGCACCGCCTGACGCCGGAGCGGTCGATGGAAATTCAGCGGCTCCTGGGATCCGATATCGTCATGTGCTTCGACGAATGTCCGGCCCTTCCGGCGGACCGGGACCGAATCGCGGCGTCCATGCGCTTGTCGATGGATTGGGCGGCGCGGTCGCGCGACGCCTTCGGGGACCGTCCGGGCCATGCGCTGTTCGGGATCCAGCAGGGCGGGCTTGAGGAGGATCTGCGTGCGGAAAGTGCGGAGCGGCTGCGTTCGATCGGGTTCGAGGGCTATGCCGTGGGCGGACTTGCCGTGGGCGAGGGGCAGGAGGCGATGTTCGACGTTCTCGACTATGCGCCGGAGCAGCTGCCGGCAGACAAGCCCCGCTATCTGATGGGCGTGGGGAAACCCGACGATATCGTGGGCGCGGTCAAGCGCGGGATCGACATGATGGATTGCGTGCTGCCATCCCGCTCCGGGCGGACGGGGCAGGCCTTCACCCGCCGGGGTGTCATCAATATCCGTAATGCACGGCATGTCGACGATCCGCGTCCGCTCGACGAAGAATGCGGCTGCCCGGCCTGTCGCGGCTATTCAAGGGCGTATCTGCACCACGTCAGCCGTTCCAAGGAAATCATCGGCTCCATGCTGATGACTTGGCACAACCTTCAGTACTACCAGGATTTGATGGCGGACATGCGCGCCGCAATTGCCGAGGAGCGTTTCGAAGTCTGGGAGCGAGATTTCCATGCCCTGCGCGCAGCGGGCGACGTGGAGCCGGTCTAGGCGTCAGCGCCCCTTCCGGCCAATCACGCGACGCGCATCATCGGCGTCAGGAGCAGCGGCTTCGGACCGACCGGCTTGAGCACGAGGCGCGCGGCCTGAATCGGACGGGCAGTGACGGGATCGATCAGACGCCCGTCCTGGCAGACATGCCGGATGATCCGCCCGCCCGAAAGGCGCATCGCGGCGAGATGCACCATCCGCGCGCCGTATCCGACCTGCGCCCGTTCCGGACCTTTTCCACCGCTGGAGCAATAGAGCGCGACGATCTCGCCCATGACCTGACGCGCACTCGCGCCGAGGATGTCGAGACGCAACTCTCGTGGTTGGAGCACACCGGAGACTCGGCCGCCGAGATGTTCGAAGGCGAGGCCGTCCCGTATGTCCCGAATGAGGAAATCGTCGGACGTGTCGAGAGAGCCGGCAAACGTGCTGACTTCGGCGAAGCGGGGCAGGGCGAGCGACAGGACGTCGAGCGAGGCCTCGGTGACATCTCCGCTCAGCGGGATCTCGTTCGGGCGCGCGGCCGGAGCGGATGCAAGACGCGAGCGACAGGACATCTGCGGACGTGCGGAGCATCGGTGGTGGCTATTGGAGACGGCGCAGCTCGAGGCGATCATTTCTCTGAGTCCGGGTTTCTGAAGCTGAGCTTACCACACCGCTTGCGACGGATCTGTCGTCGTCAACGAACAGCGAAGCGGGCTTGTGTTTAGGAAGTTCTGAAAATTGTTTACAATGCGCTGACAGAGACTTGCCGAAGATTGCGGCGTTTTTGGGGCATCCGTGCAAGACGGCCGGATGGCGCGACAAATCGGTCGCAGAGCGAAACCAACGGCTAGACGCGCATGGTTTTTGCAACGACGCCCGGAAGGGACTGGCGCCGCCTCTTGCACAGACGCGCGTGGATGGGCAGGCTTTGAAACAAGCCGGGAACATATCTCGCGTTGACGAAGCCCGCGGCCGTCCCCACATCGTGGGCCAAGGACGGAAGACGCCACAAGCCGCCGCATCCGGGGCAGCGCGTCTTTGCAAAAGGACAGAAGCCACATGACTACATCCACACATCCCGTTTTGCCCCTGCGCGACATCGTGGTGTTCCCTCACATGATCGTGCCCCTCTTTGTCGGCCGCGACAAGTCGGTCCGCGCGCTTGAGGAGGTTATGGCCGACGACAAGCAGATCCTGCTTTCGAGCCAGATCGATCCTACCGTGGACGAGCCAGATCAGGATGGCATCTACCGCGTCGGCGTGCTCGCCAACGTGCTGCAACTGCTCAAGCTGCCCGATGGCACGGTGAAGGTGCTGGTCGAAGGTCGCGCCCGGGTGAAGATCACGCGCTTCATAGAGAACAGCGCCTTTTTCGAGGCCGAGGCGACGCCGCTGGAGGAAACGCGGGGCGAGGATTCCGTGATCGATGCGCTGTCGCATACGGTCGCCGAAGAGTTCGAGCGCTACGCGAAGGTCAAGAAGAACATTCCCGAAGAGGCGCTGGGCGCTGTCTCCGAGGCGCAGGATCCAGCCAAGCTGGTCGACCTCGTCTCCGGTCACTTGGGCATTGAAGTCGGTCAGAAGCAGGAGCTTCTGGAAATGCTGACTGTGTCGGACCGGATCGAGAAGGTCTATGGCATGATGCAGGGCGAGATGAGCGTTCTACAGGTCGAGAAGCGCATCAAGAGCCGCGTCAAGTCGCAGATGGAGCGGACGCAGCGCGAGTACTATCTCAACGAGCAGATGAAGGCGATCCAGAAGGAGCTGGGCGACGGCGAGGACGGCCAGAACGAGGCCGCCGAGCTGGAGAAGCGCATCGCCGAGACAAAGCTGTCGAAGGAGGCGCGCGACAAGGCAGAGGCCGAACTCAAGAAGCTCAAGAACATGAGCCCGATGAGCGCCGAGGCGACCGTCGTGCGCAACTATCTCGACTGGATGCTGTCGATCCCGTGGGGCACCAAATCCCGCGTCAAGAAGGACATCGTCAAGGCTCAGGACGTTCTGGACAAGGATCACCACGGGCTCGAGAAGGTCAAGGAGCGGATCGTCGAGTATCTCGCCGTGCAGGCGCGGTCGGCGAAGCTGAAGGGTCCGATCATGTGCCTCGTCGGCCCGCCCGGTGTCGGCAAGACCTCGCTTGGCAAGTCCGTGGCCAAGGCCACCGGGCGCGAATTCATCCGTATCTCGCTTGGCGGTGTCCGTGACGAGAGCGAAATCCGCGGTCACCGGCGGACCTATATCGGCTCCATGCCCGGCAAGATCATCCAGGCTCTCAAGAAGGCCAAGACCACCAACCCGCTTATCCTGCTCGACGAGATCGACAAGATGGGACAGGATTTCCGTGGCGATCCGGCTTCCGCGATGCTTGAGGTTCTTGATCCTGAGCAGAACGGCACGTTCGTGGATCACTACCTTGAGGTGGAATACGACCTCTCGAACGTGATGTTCCTGACGACGGCCAACTCTTACAACATGCCGGGTCCGCTCATGGACCGGATGGAGATCATCCCGCTCGCCGGCTACACCGAGGAGGAGAAGGTCGAGATCGCGCGCCAGCATTTGCTGCCCAAGCAGATCAAGAACCACGGGCTCCGCAAGGGTGAGTTCGAGCTCTCCGACGACGTCCTGCGCGAAATCGTGCGAACCTATACCCGCGAGGCGGGCGTGCGGAATCTCGAACGCGAATTGGCAAAGATCGCGCGCAAGGCGGTGACGAAGATCGTCGGCAAGAAGGAGAGCACCGTTTCGGTGACGACCGAAAACCTCGACGACTTCCTTGGCGTCAAGAAGTTCCGCTACGGTCTGGCCGAGAAAGAGGACCAGATCGGGGTCGTGACGGGCCTTGCCTACACCTCGGTGGGGGGCGACCTGCTGCAGATCGAGGCGCTGCGCCTGCCGGGCAAGGGTCGAATGAAGACAACCGGCAAGCTGGGCGATGTGATGAAGGAGTCGATCGACGCGGCGTCTTCCTATGTGCGCTCCATCGCGCCGCAGATCGGGGTCAAGCCGCCGCGGTTCGACACGCTCGATATCCACGTGCACGTTCCCGAGGGGGCTACCCCGAAGGACGGACCGTCTGCGGGTCTGGCCATGGTCACGTCGATCGTCTCGGTTATGACGCGGATCCCCGTCCGCAAGGACATTGCGATGACGGGTGAGGTCACGCTGCGCGGAAACGCTCTGGCCATCGGCGGCCTGAAGGAGAAGCTGCTGGCCGCGTTGCGCGGTGGCATCAAGACGGTCCTGATCCCCGAGGAAAACGAGAAGGACATCGCGGAGCTTCCCGACAGTGTGAAGGAGGGGCTTGAGATCATTCCGGTCTCGCATGTCTCGGACGTGCTCAAAATCGCGCTGGTTCGGGAGCCCGAGCCCATCGAGTGGGATGAAGCGGCCGAAGAGGCCGCGGCACTCGCGGCAAAGAGTTCGGCCGACAAGTCCGGCATGACAGCGCACTGACCCGGCGCTCCGGCCAGAAGTACAGTTGAAGCGAAGGGGCCCTCGGGCCCCTTCGTCGTGTCTGCAGTGACCTGCACGACTGACCTGTCACTAGCGGAGCCTGATGGCGTACGCCTCCTCCCGCCAAGCTTTCGGGGCAGATCATAACTGGACTTGAACCCGGTTCCGGCTTTGTCTAATGCCTGCGCCACGGTTCGGGTGATTAGCTCAGTGGTAGAGCGCTTCGTTCACATCGAAGATGTCGGGGGTTCAAATCCCTCATCACCCACCACCGGTCTCCTCTGAGATGATGTTCTTGAATGGCTCCGCAGCCAGTTGCAGTATGGCGCAAGCTATCTGATCGGCAGGGTCACAAGCTCTAGCGTGTCTGGATCGGTCAGGGAAAGGCATCGGCTCACGGCGGTTGTATTGCCTAGGGCGTGCACTTTGCCCGGAGAACCTTCGCCAGCAATGCTGTCACGTGACCGACAGGGTGTCGGTGGATCAAGCTACCGCACCGGCACCTGCTGACCCGCTCCCTCGAAAGCTCCGCATTGTGGCGATGATCTGTTCCTCGAACGACGAGACGGACAAGGAGGAGAGCGCGGTTCAGCGAGGAGCGGATAGCCGGCCTTCTGAAGGAGCGCAGGTTCGCGCGTCGGCAGTTGACGTGCGCCGGAAGCACGGAGTTTGCGATGCCGCGTCAAACAGTGGCGCTCGGAGCATGGCGAAGGAGGGCGAGCCATCGTCCGCCAAGGTTCCCAAGCCAATGACAAGCGATGCCCGGACACGCTAGAAGATGGAGGAAGAGAATAGGCGGTTGGAGAAGCTTCTGGCGGCTTGGACGATGGATGTTACGGCGCTGCGCGCGATGCTCTGGAAGAACGTCTGAACCCGGGCTGAAGGAGAGCTGTCGTGAACCGTGCGCCGTCATCGAAAACAGCGGTGCGCCTGCGCGCTGGGCGGGTCCGCTCTGCGTGTTCAGCCCGAGTCTTCATCGTATGGGAACGTTCTCGACAAGTCAGACAGCGTCGGATCTGCCACTCCAAATTGCTCCGCTGACGACATTCCTAAGAACTCTTCCATTTCGTCACTGAACGCAAAGAGAGTGCCTAATGCGCCGCGACGCCCTCAGAGGCGGTACCGCCATGATCAATATCGGGTACTTCTGCAGGCTGACTTTTGGAGAGCGTGTAGAGATAGGCGGCCATGTCGCGCGCATCGAACTCGCTCACGCCAAGATCGGGCATTGCACTCAGGGGATCCACCGCCTGCGGCTCGGTGATCCAGCGGACCATGTTCTCGGGCGTGTTCGAAAGCACCCCGGCGATGTAACGGCGCGATCCCGCTTCGCCCAACGGGGGGCCGACGCGCACGTCCGCGCGGCCGACGAGGCCGGGGATCAGGTGACAAGAGCGACAGGCGTAGTGCTGCATCGCGCGGCGGCCGCGCTCCGGGTTTGGGATGTCGAAGGCGGGATCGGCTTCGGCGCGTTCGTCGGTGACGTGCGGCGCGGGCGCTGGCTCCGGCGCCGCGCCGGCTCCTTCGGCCAGCAGCGCTTGGTAAGCCACCGGTGACAGGGCCGGCAGCGCTTCGACCAGCGCGGTGATCCGCCACATCTCCGCCTCCTCCATGCGGTAACGCCACGAGGGCATGCCGCTCATCTTCAGGCCGTCGCGGATGAACCAGAATACCTCCTCGGGCGGGCGCTCGCGTGCGGCAGCGACGAGGTTGGTGGGGACCGGCATCATACCGAGGGCAAAAGGGGCAGGAGGCAGGCCGGGGGCGCCGTGGCACTGGGCGCAGTCGTTCTGGAACAGCACGGCGTTTTCTGGCGTCGCTTCGGGTGCCCAGTCCGGTGGAAGGTCGATATCCGCGGCGCTTGCGGCAATGACTTCATCCCGCACAAGGCTCAAACTGCGATAGATCGTATGCCTCCGCCGAGGGCCGTCTGACCGACCCACCCGGCTGCCTTTAAGAGCATGAAGCTATGACAGACCATAGCTTCATGTCCCAAGTAGAGGTTCTTTCGGTCACGGATACCGGCCGGCGGCGTCGGTGGACTGACGCCGAGAAGGTGCGGATCGTTGAGGAGAGCTATGCGGCGCCTCGGATGGCAGCAGCGACGGCACGACGCTACGAGATCTCTCGTTCGCTTCTCACACGGTGGCGTCGCCTGGCACGTGAGGGCCTTCTGATCGGCAATGGGGACCGGGCGCATTTCACGGCGGTTACCGTGAGGCCGGAAGTCGCCGCCGAGCCAGCAACCACCGATGCGCAGTTTCGGGCGGATGACACGAGCCATGACCGGGTGGAGATCATCCTGCCGAACGGACGTCGCCTCGTGACCGCCGCCTCGACCGAGACGTCGACCCTTGCGCGGCTCATCCAGGTGGTGGAACGGGCATGATCGCGTTTCCGGCAGGCGCAAAGGTGTGGATCGCGGGCGGCGTGACTGACATGCGGAAGGGCATGAACACGCTGGCCTTGCAGGTGCAGCAAGGCCTCGGGCGTGATCCGTATGCCGGGGAGATATTTTGCTTCCGAGGACGTCGGGGCGATCTGGTGAAGCTGCTTTGGCACGATGGCGTCGGCATG
>NZ_CYPR01000186.1 GCF_001408515.1 Jannaschia seosinensis
CGGATGCGCCAGCGGCACGAACATCTCTCGGCCGCGCCGCTCGCGCTCCCGCATGTAGTCCTTCACGATCGTATAGCCGCCGGTGAAACCATGCTCATCGCGGAGCCGTTCGAACAACCGCTTCGCCGTGTGCCGCTGCTTGCGATGGACCTCGCGATCGCCATCCAGCCAGCCGTCGATGATCCCGGTGAGCCCGTCCAGCTTCGGCCGCTTCACGGGCGCCGTTCGCCGGTATCCTGGAGGAATCGAGAACGCCAACATCTTCTGAACGCTGTCGCGCGAAATCCCGAAGTGATGCGCCGCCGCCCGCTGGCTCATGCCCTCCGCACAGGCCAATCGCACCTTACGATACAAGTCCACGGTGAAAATCCTCCCGCCCTCCCTGCCGCCAGAGAGGGTAAAGGTGGACGACTTTTACGCCGCCCGCAGCAGGCTCATCCCGCCGCTACCGTGGCAGACTTTTGCACCGCCGTTCTCAGGCGGGTGGACGTCTGTCGGTTGAACGCGCTCCAACGTGAGCAGCGCCGGAAGGCAGACCGGAAACCGGGCAAAGTCCGAACAATGCGCCACACCGAAACGCAAACGGGCGCCGAAAGGCGCCCGTTCAAACCTACGTCGTAAGGCTCAGGCTTCTTCGAGCTTCTCGACTTCCGCCTGCAGTTCAGCTTTGGAGACGGGCTTCTCCGTCACCTCGGCCCGATCCAGGACAAGATCAATCACCTTGTCCTCGAAGAGCGGCGCGCGAAGCTGCTGCTGGGCTTGGGCATTCTTCTGAATGAACTCGAAGAATTCCCGCTCCTGCCCCGGATATTGACGGGCTTGAGTCATAATCGCCTGCGTCATCTCGGCATCGGTGACCTCGACGCCTTCCTTCTGGCCAAGCTCCGCGAGCAGGAGGCCGAGACGGACCCGGCGCGCCGCGAGATTGCGATGCTCCTCGGTCGGCTCGATCGTCGGGTGGTCATGGCCCTGAACGTCGGGGTTTTCCTCGTGCCAGAGCTGGTGGGCGATCTGGTTGGCTTCCGCTTCCACGAGCGCAGGAGGCAGGTCGAACGTCACCAGGCTGTCGAGCTGGTCGAGAAGCTGACGCTTCACCACCTGACGCGCCGCACCGGCATATTCCGCCGAAAGCCGCTCCTTGATCTGCGTCTTGAGCGCCTCGAGGCTTTCGACGCCGAAGGATTTGGCCATCTCGTCGTCGATCTTGGCTTCGGCCGGCTTCTTCACTTCCTTGACGGTGCAATCGAAGACGGCCGTCTTTCCGGCCAGATGCGCGGCCTGATACTCTTCGGGGAAGTTGACCTCGACGGCCTTCTCCTCGCCCTCTTTCGTGCCGACGAGCTGTTCTTCGAAGCCCGGAATGAAGGATTTCGATCCGAGCACGAGGGGGTAGTCCTCCGCCGCGCCGCCCTCGAAGGCCTCGCCGTCGACCTTGCCGACGAAGTCGATAACGACCTGATCGCCGTTCTCGGCCACGCCGTCTTCTTTGGGCTCGAAGGTCTGCGCGTTCTTGGACAGCCCCTCGAGCGCTTCGTCGACATCGGCCTCGGCGGGCTCGACGGTCAGCTTCTCGATCTTGACGCCGCCGAAATCGACGTCGGGCACGTCGGGCAGCGCCTCATAGGTCAGCGCCACGACGATGTCGTCACCGTCCGACCAGTTCTCCTGATTGATCATCTCGATCTTGGGCTGCATCGCCGGACGATCGCCGGATTCCTGGAAATGCTCCTGGACCGCACCGTCGATCGATTCCTGGATGACCTCGCCCATGATCTGGCGGCCGAACTGCTTCTTGAGCATCGCCATCGGGACCTTGCCCTTGCGGAAGCCCTTGAGCTCGACTTCGGGCTGCGCCTCGACCAGCTTGGCATTCACCTTCGCGTCGATGTCACCTGCCGGCACCGTGATCTGATAGCCGCGCTTGAGTCCTTCGTTCAGGGTCTCGCTCACCTGCATGGATCCATCCTTGTTTGTCGGTCGTCCCGGGCAGCTCTCGCGCTGCGACACAGCGCCGCCAAACGCACGAAAGCCCCGCGCCCCGGAGGGCTGGGTTGAAATCGCCTGCTCTCTATGTGCGAGGGGTGCCGTGCGCAAGGCGATAGTCCGGGCGCGACGCGCCAGCGATGCGCCCGGACTATCGTGGGATCAGTAAATGTAGCGTATCTGGTCCGACCAGTAGCGCTCCACCCGCTTCAGGGTGCCGACGATCTCGACGAGGCCCGCATCGGAGAGGACGCCGGTATGGCGGATGCCGTCGGCATGGCCGAGGAACAGCGCCTCGACGACATCGTGAACCTTGCGCCCCTTTTCGGTGAGGCGAACGCGGACGGCGCGACGATCGATCTCGCAGCGCTGATGGTGCATGTACTCCATATCCACCAGCTTCTTGAGATTGTAGCTGACGTTCGAGCCTTGGTAATAACCGCGACTCTTGAGTTCGCCGGCGGTCACTTCGTTGCCGGCGATATTGAAGAGAAGTAGCCCCTGCACGGCGTTGATCTCGATCAGGCCCAGACGCTCGAACTCATCCTTGATGACGTCCAGCAAGAGGCGATGAAGACGCTCCACCAAGGTCAGCGCGTCGAGATAGCCAGACATGAAGTCGGGCTGCTTGCGGGGTTGGAACTTCTCTAGTCGGCTCATCCGGCGCGTCCTGCTCTCTCGATATGTCTCGGATGCAGATATGCTTCGGAAGTTCCTTAGATTTCGTTAAACTCGCTACCTTTTGCCGCCCCCGCAGCACGTTGCGAAAGCTCCGCCATCAGGGGGGCGTAGCGCGCGGGCGGCTGGGCATTTCCCGTGACCCAGGCGAAGAGGTCGTGATCGTTCTCGCCCATCACCGCCTCGAACAGCGCGAGGCCATCGTCGTCCAGCGTGGCGAGCCGGTCATCGGCATAGCCGCCGAGGATCAGGTCCATCTCCTTGATCCCACGGCGCCAGGCGCGGATGCGCATGCGCTTGATCCGTGTTTCACGCGGCTCGTCCATCTGCGGCTCTCCCATGTCAGGCGCCCCGCATCCGGGCCCGCAGGCGGACTTCCAGCCGGTGAAGCCGTTCCGTCATCCGGGCGCTGTCGCGGCGCAGCTTCTCGACCTCCTGCACGAGGTCACCGAGCGAGTCCTGCGATTGCGCAAGAGCCGGCCCCTGTCCCGTGCCGGTCATCAGCCAGACCAGGGAAACGTTCGTCATCCCCGCCAGCATGGAGACGCGGTTCGCGCGCGGTTCGGCGCGATCCTCCTCCCAGGCGCGGATGGTGCGGGGTTTCACGCCCATGCGGCGGGCAAGCTCCTCGACATCCAGTCCGGCCGCTTCACGCGCGCCGGTCAGACGGTCACCGAATGTGGTCGTGGCGGGATCGAACCAATCGGCATTGGCCTCGGGGGCGTCATCCATTGCTCGGGCTCCTTGATTGCGGCTTGCGCGGAGCCTAGGACGGACGGAACCCCGTTGCCAGCCCGGAGACCGACCCAATGGCGTTCCTGTCCGACATGCTCGCGCGCGTAAAGCCCTCCCCGACGATCGCGGTGACGAACAAGGCGCGGGAACTGAAGGCCGCCGGCCGCGATGTAATCGGCCTCGGCGCAGGAGAGCCGGATTTCGACACGCCGCAGAACATCAAGGACGCCGCGACGCGGGCCATCGCCGAGGGCAAGACGAAATATACCGCCGTCGACGGCATCCCCGAACTCAAGCAGGCGATCCGCGACAAGTTCCTGCGCGACAACGGTCTGGACTACACCCCCGCCCAGATCAGCGTCGGCACGGGCGGCAAGCAGGTCCTCTACAACGCCTTCGTCGCGACGCTGAACCCGAGCGACGAGGTGGTGATCCCCGCACCCTACTGGGTCAGCTATCCGGACATGGTGCTGCTGGCGGGGGGCGTGCCGGTCGTCGCCGAGGCCGGCATCGAGACCGGCTTCAAGCTGAGCCCGGAGGCGCTGGAGGCGGCAATCACCGACCGGACCAAGTGGTTCATCTTCAACTCTCCCTCGAACCCAACCGGCGCGGGTTATACGGAGGAGGAGCTGCGCGGCCTGACCGACGTGCTGTTGCGGCATCCGCATGTCTGGGTGCTGACCGACGACATGTACGAACATCTCGTCTTCGACGGCTTTACCTTCGTCACCCCCGCACAGGTCGAGCCGCGCCTGAAGGACCGGACTCTGACGGTGAACGGCGTCTCGAAGGCTTATTCCATGACCGGCTGGCGGATCGGCTATGCCGGCGGGCCGGAGGAGCTGATCGCGGCGATGCGAAAGGTGCAGTCGCAGTCGACCTCCAACCCCTGCTCGATCTCGCAATGGGCGGCGGTCGAGGCACTGAACGGGCCGCAGGACTTCATCGGCTCGAACAACGCGGCCTTCCGGCGCCGCCGCGATCTGGTGGTGGCGGGACTTAACGATTGCCCCGGGATCATTTGTCCGGTCCCCGAGGGTGCGTTCTACGTTTATCCGTCCATCGCCGGCTGCATCGGCAAGGTCACCGTGGGCGGCGCGCGGATCGACGACGACGAGGCGTTCGCCACGGCGCTACTCGATGAAGAGGGCGTCGCGGTCGTGTTCGGTTCGGCCTTCGGCTTGTCGCCCCATTTCCGCGTCAGCTACGCGACCTCGGACGACAGCCTGGCCGAAGCATGCAGCCGGATCAGGCGGTTCTGCGAAGCGCTCTCGTGACGGCCCGGATGGACCTGCGGTGAAAAGTCTTCCGCCCTACTACTTCCGCGTCAAGGAAAACGGCGCACTCGTGTTTCGCGTCGATGCCGAGAACCGCCAGCGTCGGCTGGAGCTCGACCAGATCGCGGCGATCAACATCAACAACGGTCAGGTGAAGCCCCACGGCGACCGGGCATTGTTGCCCGAGGACGAGGCGGCCATTGCCGCGTGGATGGAAGCGCGGCAGAGCCAGCTTGCGCAACGCGACATGGACGACATCCTGCGCGCCATCGACCACCTCAACCTGACGGCGCATTGGGCGCAGGCACGCGCTACCGAAGAGCAGCTCGAGGCGGTAACCGACCAGCTGCTGCTGGCGATGCACGACCTGCGGACGGTTCTCGTGCGCAAGCGGGCGGACCGGGTGGCGCGGGGCTAGTCGCCGCGCCGGGCCCCGGCCCATCGGGCGCGGAAACGCCCCCCGCCCGACGCTAGGCGCGCAACCAGATCGCCGCATACGGCTCCAGCCGGACGCGGCCATCCTCGACGACCGGCGCGGCCTCCGTCAGGAGGTCGCGCGCCCCCTCCGGCACCGGCACATCGGCCCAGGCGCGCCGTTCGGTAAAGTTGCACAGACATGTCACCACGCGGTCGTCGCCCAACCGCTGATATGCGAAGACGCCCGCATCCCCGGCATCGATCACGCGCGTCGGAATGTCGGAGGCAAGCTGCGGCGTGGCCTTGCGCACGGCCAGAAGATGCCGCGTTCCGCGCCAGATGTGGCCATGGGGCGCGTCAGTCCGCGCCGCGTCGGCCGCCTTGTCCCAATCCATGCGCGGCCGCTGCATCCACCGTCCGTCATCGGCCAGAACGGGATCGGACAGATAGCTCATGTCGTTCGCAAGGCCCAATTCGTCGCCCATGTAAAGCAGCGGCACCCCGCCATAGGACGCGATCAGCGCGTGGCCCAGCAGGATCCGCCCCACCGCCAGATCGACCGCATCGGCATCGCCCGCCTCCATCGCGGCCTCGAGACCGGCGAGCGAGGCGAAACTGCCATTGGTGCGCCGGTCCCCCGTCTCCTCGTTCACCTGAAAATCCGCGCCCCTCGCGAAACTGCCCGGAAACCGGCCCGCGTAGAAATCGGCCAGAAAAGCACGATGGCCGGGCGCGGTGATATCGGGCACATGGGCCGCGTCCTCATCGGTGATGGCCCATCCGATATCGTCATGGCAGCGGATATAGGGCGCGAAGCAGGCCCTCCGGAAACTCTCGGGAAAATGCTCCCGCAGCACATGGGTCATCAGCCGCGTGTCCCGCGCGGCCAGTGCCGACCAGAACTGCACCATCAGGTTGTTGTGGTAGGCGAGCTGGCTCTCGCGGCCCTGATGCGTCTCGACGCCGAGATAGGGGACGAGATCGGCCGGTCCCACGATCGCCTCGGCCTTGTGGATGACGCCCGGCGCGGCGATCCGGGTCGCCTGCGTCAGCGCCTGCAGGATGTCGTGCACCTCGGGCAGGTTCTGGCAGGTCGTGCCGATCCGCTTCCACATGAAGGCCACCGCGTCGAGGCGGAACACCTCGACCCCCTGCCCGGCCAGGAACAGGATGTTGTCGAGCACGGCGAGGAAGACCTCCGGGTTCTCCCAATTCAGATCCCATTGATACTCGTTGAAGGTCGTCCAGACCCGTTTCCCCATATCCTGATACCAGGTGAAGTTGCCCGGCGCCTGGTCGGGAAATACCTCCAGCAGCGTCTCCTCATAGGCCTTGGGCACGGCATCGTCGTCGAACATTCGGTAGAAGGCTTGATAGAAGGGATCGCCCGACCGCGCCTTCTGCGCCCATTCATGCTCCTTGGCGGTGTGGTTGAGGACCATGTCGATACAGGGGCTGATCCCCGCCGCGCGCAGGGCCGTCGTGGCGGCGCGGAAGTCATCCATGTCGCCGAGACGCGGGTCGATCCGGCGATAATCCTTCACCGCATAGCCGCCATCGGATTCGCCCGGCCGCGGCAGCAGAAGCGGCATGAGATGGGCATAGGTCACGCCGAGCTCGCGCAGGTAGCCGATCCGCTCCGGCAGATCGCGCAAGGTGCCGGCGAAGCGATCCACGTAGAAGACATAGCCGACCATGTCTTCCGACAGGAACCAGTCGGGGTGCAGGTCGCGCTCCAGGTCGAGGTCGCGCAGATCCTCCGGCCGCGCCCGCCAATGCCGTGCGAGGAGCGCGTGGAGCCGTTCGAGAAATGCCTCCGTTCCGCCCTGAAGCCCGTAGAGCCGGCTGACCGGGCCGACGAGATCGCGCTTCCCGCGCCGCCAGCGCAGGTCGAACGTTGCCTCCGGCGTCAATCCGTTCTTGCCGCGTGCCGTCATTGCGCGCCTCCCCTTCGATGATCCTGTAATCGAGCACGCGCAGCCCCCGTGACAAGCCCGTTCCCCTCCCCTAGACCGGCGCCGCAGGGAGGACCGCATGAAAATCGCGACGTTCAACGTCAATGGTATCAAGGCCCGCTACGGGATCGTGTCCGACTGGCTGCGCGAGGATGCGCCCGACGTCGCCGTCCTGCAGGAGATCAAGTCCACCGACGAGACCTTCCCCCGCGAGGTCGCCGAGGATGCCGGATACGAGCTGCATACACACGGACAGAAGGGCTTCAACGGCGTGGCCATCCTGTCGAAGCGGCCCGTCGAAGACGTGACGCGGGGGCTGGCGCCGCTGCCCGGCGGCGAGGAGGACGACGAACAGGCGCGCTATATCGAGGGCACCGTGATTGGTGAGCGCGATGCGGTGCGCATCTGCGGCCTGTATCTGCCGAACGGCAATCCGGCGCCCGGACCGAAATACGACTACAAGCTTGCCTGGATGGCGCGGCTTGAAGCCCGCGCGCGGGAGCTTCTGGCGCAGGAGATCCCCTTCCTGATGACCGGGGATTACAACGTCCTGCCCACCGACATGGACGCGGCGCGGCCGCAGGTGATGGCCGAGGACGCGCTTGCCCTGCCGCCGACCCGCCGGGCGTTTCAGCGCCTGCTCAACCTCGGGCTCACCGAGGCCTTCCGCGCCCGGCATCCGGGCCAGCCGGGCCATTACTCCTACTGGGACTATCAGGCCGGCGCGTTCGAGCGGAATCACGGTCTACGGATCGACCATTTCCTGCTTTCGCCCGCGATCGCCGACCGGATGACCGACTGCACGATTCAGTCCGACATGCGCGCGCGCCAGAAGCCATCAGACCACGTGCCCGTCTGGCTCGACCTCGACATCTGAGACGACCGCCCTTCCCTTTCCGCACAACCATTATCCGGAGCGATTCCATGCGCCACGTCCCCCTCGGCCGCCACGACACCATCTCCGAAATCATGCTCGGGACGATGACCTGGGGCACTCAGACAGACGAGGCCGATGCCCACGCACAGCTTGCCATGGCCTGCGATGCCGGCGTCACCTGGCTCGACACGGCGGAAATGTATCCGGTCAATCCCGTCCGCGCCGAAACCATCGGCCTGACCGAGGCGATTACCGGCCGCTGGCTTGCCGCGAATCCGGGGCGCATCCGCGTGGCGACGAAACATTCGGGCGCGGGATCCGATGCCCGCGACGGCGCGCCGATCACCGCCGAATCCATCCCCGAAGCCATCGAGGGCAGCCTCAAGCGGCTGCAGGTGGACACGATCGACCTCTACCAGTTCCACTGGCCCAACCGCGGCTCCTTCCAGTTCCGCAAGCACTGGACCTACCATCCGGAGGGCGAGCGCGAGGAGATACTTCAGAATCTCGCCGATTGCACCGGCGCGCTGGAACAGGAAATCGCGCGCGGCACGATCCGGGCCTTCGGGCTGTCGAACGAGAGCACCTGGGGGATGGACCAGTGGCTCACGTTGTCGACCGCAGAGGACGGGGAGGACGGACCAGCCCGGCCGGTCTCGATCCAGAACGAATATTCGCTGCTCTGCCGGCTGGCGGATACCGACCTGACCGAGATGATGACCTACGAGCAGGTGACGATGCTTGCCTTCTCGCCGCTGGCGACCGGGATCCTGACGGGCAAATATCAGGGCGGGAACGTGCCCGAGGGGTCGCGCAAATCGATCAACGAGGGCCTCGGCGGGCGCTGGACGGAACGGGTGGAGCCCGCGACCGAGGGCTATCTCAAGCTCGCGCGGGATCACGGGATCGACCCGGTGCACATGGCGCTCGCCTGGCTTCAGACGCGGCCCTTCGCCTGCTCCGCGATTCTGGGCGCGACGACGGCGGCGCAGCTTGAGCACGGGCTGGCGGCGCAGAACATGACGCTGTCGGACGAATTGGTTGCAGCGATCGACGACGCGAACAAGGCGCATCCGCTGCCGTATTGATCCGGCTGTGAACCGACGGCGTGATCCGCTGCCATTCGGCGGCGGATGCGCCCGTCTAGAGGTTCAGCGTCGTGAGCAGGTTTTCCACCCGCGCCGCATTCACACCCATGTCGGACACGCCGAAGCGCGACCGGCTCCAGATCACAAGTCGCGACCCCGCGCCTTCGGGGGTCACCTTCGCCGTGATCGCGTCGGGATAGGCCATCAGGCGCGACCGCTGGACATAGGTGCGAAGTCCGGTCTCCGGCGTTGCGGCGAGAATCTCGGTCCGGGGCTGTGCCAGAAGTGCCGCGTCCAGCCGCGCTTGCAGGGTCTCGGGGGGCAGATCCGTCACAACGGGCGGCCGGTCGCCGCCGGCTCCGACCAGATACTCGTTCAGACTGCCCTTAGGCGCCGCCGTTTCGGGATCGACATGCCAGGCGGCGGCGTCCATCGGCGACGTCCGAACATAGATGGCGCCTGCGGCGGCGGCGACGAGCAGCCCGAGAGCGCCGGTAAGAACGATGCGACGGATCATGCGCCGGTCATAGCGCTGCATTGGCGCGCCGTCACCCCGCGAACGCCGTCACCCGACATGCAACACCTGCAGATCGGCGACGTTCGTTCCGGTTCCACCGGTGAGAAGCAGATCGCCCGACGCCGCCAGCGCCGGATAGCTGTCGTTGCGCGCCAGCATTCCCTCGGGGTCTAGCCCGGCCGCCGTCATACGCGCGAGCGTCCCCTGATCGACCAGCGCCCCGGCCGCGTCGGTGGGTCCGTCCCGACCGTCGGTGCCACCGGACAGGAACGCCCAAGGCCGTTCCATCCCCCGAAGCGCCAGAGCCACGCGCAGCGCAAGCTCCTGATTTCGTCCGCCGCGGCCCGTTCCGCGCAGCACAACGGTCGTCTCTCCGCCCCATAGCCGCATCACCCCCGGCCGGGCCGCCGCCGCAATCCGCGCGGCCGCGTCCGCAACGTCCCCAGTCAGGGGAATCGGGTCGAGTGTCGCGCCGGGTGCGGCGACCAGCATCGCCTCGGCCGAAAGACGGTTAGAGCCGATGATGCGGTTGCGGCAGGGCGGCGTCGGCGCCGTCTCCTCCCGGCAAAGCACATCGCGGCATGTCTGCGGTATCCGCTCCCACAAATCGCGGCGCTCCAGCAGAACCCGCGCCTCGGCCCTTGTGCCCATGGGCGGCACCGTCGGCCCCGACGCGATCACCGCCAGTTCGTCACCCACCACGTCCGACAGAACCAGCGCCTCCACCTCCGCGGGCGCGCCGGCGCGTGCGAGGCCGCCCCCCTTCAGCCGGGATAGGTTCTGCCGCACAAGGTTCATCTCCATGATGTCGAACCCCGCCCCGAGCAGCAGGCGCGACAATGCCGCCTTGTCCGCCAAAGTGACCGGCGGCACCGGATCGACCGCCAGAGCCGACCCTCCGCCGGAGATCAGCGCCAGGATCCGCCCACCTGCGCCGACGGAGGAGACCGCCGCGACCAGCGCGCGACCCGCACGCAGCGACCCCTCGTCGGGAACGGGATGGCCGCCCGCCATCACCGTCGCGCCATGAAGCGCGGCCGCGTTTTCAGTGTTGGTCACGACGAGACAGGGCGTGCCGGGAAACGCCGTCAGCGCCGCACGCGCCATGCCGAGACCCGCCTTGCCGAGCGCAACGACTTGATCGGGGCGGGTGATCCCCGCCGCTGCCTCGCGAACCAGCCGCTCCGGGTCGGCACGCCGCACGCCCGCCATGAATATATCGAACAATTCCTGACGCATCACCCGTCCCTTTTCCGGATACGGTGCGGCCGCGCCGGGCTTGTCCTGCGCGCGATCAACCGGCTTCGTCTTCTGAGGAGTCGTGCGGGTGAAGGGACTCGAACCGAAGGGACTCGAACCATTGTAGGGGGCATAAATCCTACTGATAGATTGATCTCTCCGCTCAGAGACCAACAAAACTTGCCTCAATCACCGTCGCGCCGAGTCAGTAGGATAGCCGAAACTCAACTATTAGGCCTACTGATTAAAGCTTCTCCGTCTATTAGTAGGTTCGTACCATATAGGGCGCCCGGTGTCAGAGCAAGCCCCTTGCCGGGCGTGTTGTACAGGCGAGCTTACGGCGCTGTAGGTCCAGCTTCCGAAATCGCAAATGCCTTTGCAGACTTTCTCAAAAGGGTCGTTACCTCAAAAGCCCATTGCGGACCGTGACCTGAACCCCGACTCTCCTCCGGCCATTCGGAGAATCCACGGGTTGATTTTTGGGGCTGCGCCGCACGGATTTCCAGCCCCTTCTTTGCCATGAACTCGACCGGCGGGATGTTCCCGAGGCCGGAATGCGGGCGGCGGTGGTTGTAGTCGTGCTGCCAGTCCTGGATCTTCTGCCGCGCCTCGTCGAGCGTCGTGAACAGGTTTCGTTCAACAGCTCGTCTCGGAACCGATAGTGTCCCAGCGGTTGGTGTAGGAGGCCGCGGGCGAAGCCCTTGGCGTAGCGTAGCGCGCGGCCGGGTGTGACGCTGGTGGTCACCGTCGATCTTCGAGAAGGTTCGGGTTGCGAGACTCGAAACCAAGAACGGAGACGACGATGACCGACGACAGAATGGCGCTGCTTGAGCTGGTTGAAAAGGAGGCCGATGGCGATCTCGTGCGCGAGATGCTGGCTTTCGCGGCCAGGCGGATCATGGAAGCGGAGATTGAGACCAGAACTGGCGTAGCAAAGGGCGTGCGTTCGCCGTCGCGTGAGGTTCAGCGAAATGGATACCGCGAGCGGGACTGGGACACCCGCGCCGGACGGATATCGCTGGAGATCCCGAAGCTGAGGAAGGGAAGCTACTTGCCGAGCTTTCTTGAACCGCGTCGGACAGCCGAAAAAGCACTCGTGGCTGTGATCCAGGAGGCTTACGTGCAAGGCATCTCGACGCGCTCGGTGGACGACCTGGTGAAGGCCATGGGCGCTGGCGGCATGTCGAAGAGCCAGGTCAGCCGGCTCTGCGG
>NZ_CYPR01000187.1 GCF_001408515.1 Jannaschia seosinensis
ACCACATCAAGGCGTGGAAGGCCCACCTCGCAGCAGACCGGACGTCGTGCTCGAAAGCCAACGCCAATCAGATGCGTCTGATGCTGCACGGCTGCGCCTACTGGGTCTGGTGGAAGCTTCGCGCGGCTTGCCCGAAGCGCTCACCGTGGCGCCGCGCCCAGTTCGACACGCTGCGGCTGCATCTCGTCAAGCTGGCCGCCACCATCGTCGAAAAGAAGACCCGGATCATCGTGACCCTGCCGGCATCGTGTCCCCGAAAGGGACTTCTCCTCCTTCTCTTCGACGCCCTCGCCCCACCGAAAACAGCCTGACGCATGCGCCCCGACAAACCCAGAAACATCAACCCGTATCGCCCAAGACCCAAGTCACCGGCCGGCATGCCAACCGGACGCAAACACCGGGTGCGCGCAAGAAAACCGAGACCGGGGAAACCATCCCACGGAGCACAAGTCCGCAGCTTCATGAATTATGCGGGCTAATACTCATGAACCATGTCCTCGCGCCAACGACCCTCATCATGTCCAGATGAAACCGCGCCATGCGAAGGAAAAACTCACAAAGGAAAACGCGCGCCGGCGCACATCCCAGATCGCAACGCGTCCCGTGGTATAACTCATCTCTCCTGCGGGCACGCCTGAACCGGCCTGAATGCAGGTTCGGCTTCAAATCCCGGTGACTGGCCGCCGCGTATGATCGCATCTCAGACACCTTGGCACCCAGCCGGTCACTGCTCACGGAATGCGCGGGAAAAACTGTCGGTGATCGGCTTCGTCAGGTAATTGGCGAAGCTACGTTCGCGGATCTGGATCATAACCTCGACCGGCATGCCCGGCGTGGCGATGAGCCCAGGCACGCGGTCGAGTTCCGTCTGCGGGATCGAGACGCGGGCGATGTAGACCTCCTGCATGGACCCCGCCACCTCTTCGCGCAGCGCATCGGCGGAGATGTAGATGACCTCGCCCATCAGGACCGGCGTCGTCCGCCGGTTCAGCGCGCTCAGGCGCACCGTCGCTTCCTGTCCCATGGCGACGCTGTCGATTTCGGTGCGTGCGATCTGGGTCTCGATGATCAGGGGCGCGTCGGTGGGCAGGATCTCGATCACCGGCTTGCCCGGCTCGATCACGCCGCCAACTGTATGGTAATGCAGCCGGACGACCGTGCCCGAGACGGGAGATTTCAGGATCGACCGGTCGAGGATGCCGCGCGCGCGGCGCGCCTGCTCGCGGACGCTCTCGAGATCGGCTTCGATCGGGCCGAGTTCGTCCAGCGCGGTTTCTCGGTAAGCCTGCCGGGCCCGGGCGATCTCGTCCTCGTGCTTGAAGATCATCTGCTGGGTCTCGTCCACTTCGGCACGAAGGCGGGCGAGCTGGCCCTCGGCCTCGGCCTGCAGGCGACGCAGCGTGTTGACCTCGGGCCTCCGGATCAGGCCGCTCTCGAGCAATTCGAGCTTCGTGGTCAGTTCCTCCTGCAGGATTTCGCTGCGGCTCTCGAGGGCGACAAGCTGGGCGGAGTACCCGCCCTCCCGGATCCGAAGCGCCTCGACGTTCCGCTCCAGCATCCCGATATCTCCCATCAGCGACTTGCGCGTGATGTCGAATGTCAGCGTCTGGCTGTCGAGGATCGACGCGACCTCTGTATCCGCGTGTCCCATCTCAAGCAGTTGTACCGGGAAAAGGAGCCTGTCGTCCTCGTTGTACTCCGCCCGCAACCGCTCTGCCGTCGCCCGGAGGCGCGCTTCGCGCAGGGCCAGTTCCCGCTCGGTCGCGCCGGCCGACGTCTCGTCGAGGCTGAGCAGGCGCGCGCCCTCGCGGATCCGCATGCCTTCGGCGACGAAGATTTCGTCGATGATTCCGCCCTCCAGATGCTGCACGACCTTGTTGCGTCCCGTTGCGACGAAACTGCCCGGCGCGATCACCGCCGATGCGAGCGGCGCGGTGAAGGCCCAGTAGCCGAAGCCGCCGAACGCGAGAACCATGAGCGACAGGCCTGTAATGGCATGACGCCGGATCGAACGCGGGACCTCCGCGAACCAGTCGGCGGAGGGATCATAGGCAGCAATATCGGTCATGTCGGGCCTCCGGCCTTTGGCGCGGGCGGCGGCGCGGTGGGCTTCCCGCCCCCGTCGATCTTCGCCATCACCTGTTCGCGGGCGCCGAACAACCCGACGCGCCCGTCGGTGAGCAGCATGATCTTGTCGACGACGTTCAGAAGCGCGGGCTTCTGCGTGATGACCACGACGGTGATGCCGCTCTCCTTGGCTTGCGTGATCGCCCGCGCCAAGGCCTTGTCGCCGGCCACGTCGAGGTTCGAATTGGGCTCGTCCAGGATGACGAGGCGGGGATTGCCGAAGAAGGCGCGCGCCAGCGCGATCCGCTGCTTCTGCCCCCCCGAAAGCGGCGTACCGTCGGCGGCCACCATCGTCTCATAACCGTGCGGCAGCGACGCGATCATGTTGTGAACGTCGGCCAGCACCGCGGCCGCGTGTATCTGCGCATCGGTCGCGTCGCTTCGCATCCGGCCGATATTGTCCTTGATGGAGCCAGGGAACAGCTGCACATCCTGCGGCAGGTAACCGATGTTTTCGCCCAGCTGGCGCGGGTCCCAATTGCGCAGGTCCATCAGATCCAGCCGGACACTGCCCGAAGTGGGCAGGATCGACCCGACCAGCATCTTGCCGAGCGTCGTCTTGCCCGCGCCGGAATTGCCGATCACCGCCAGCGTCTGCCCGGGGTCCAGCGTGAAGGATATCCCGTTGAGGACGACCTGCTTCGTTCCGCCGGGCACGTAAAGCAGCCTTTCGACATCGAGGCGCCCCTCGGGGTTCGGCAGGCGAAGCTTCTCGAACTGGTTCTCGGTGGCGAGCATGAGGCTGCGGATGCGACCGAGCGCGCCTCTCGTGAGGATGAAGGAGTTCCATCCCTCGATCGATCCTTCGATGGGCGAGAAGGCCCGGCCGGCGATGATCGACGCCGCAATCACCATGCCGCCGGTCAGGTCGCCGTCGATGGCGAGCCAGGCACCGAGGCCGAGGATCCCGACCTGCGTCAGAAGCCTGACCGCGCGCGAAATCGCGCCGAAGGCGACGTTGCGGTCCTGCGCGCGCACCTGCGCGGTGAGCGAGGCGGCCGTGTCGCGCCCCCAGATGCGCACGGCTTCCGGCACCATCGCCATCGCGTTGATGACCTGGCTGTTGCGGGACATCGAGTCGAGGTGCTGGTTGGCCTTCGCCTGCGCCATGTTCGCCTCGCCGAAGGGGGCCGCCGTCGCGCGTTGGTTGGCCAGCGCGATGACGGTCAGCACGAGCGCCGTCACGATCACCACCATGCCCAGCATGGGATGGATCAGAAAGATAGCGAGAATGAAGAGCGGGGCGAAGGGCACGTCGAGAAACGCCAGAAGCGTGGGCGAGACCAGAAAGCCCCGTACCGTCTGCAGGTCGCCGAGCGTCTGATATTCCCGTCCGGTACCGTGCAACGAAGCATGCGCCGCCGCACTCAGGATCGGAGCGCCGAGCCGCGTGGCATAGAGCACCGCCGTCCGCATCAGGATCAAACGGCGGATCGCGTCGAAGATCGACTGAAAGATCACCGCGCCCGCGATGATGATCGTCAGCATGACCAACGTGTCGACCGATCGGCTGGTCAGGACCCGATCGCTGATCTGGAACAGGTAGATCGGGATCGCCAGCACGAGGACGTTCGTCGCCGCCGTCAGCAGATAGACCACGATCATGTTGCGCCGGACCGCCGCCATGGCCGAACGGAGCATCCGCTCATGACGCTCCGGCTCTCTCCGGCGGTGGAACGGGTCCCTCGGGTCACCGGGCCCGCCAGAACCGGGTTCACGCTTGGCAGGCTCCTTCTGATTGTCGGCCTTGCGGTCGGGCACGTCCCGCACGGGCGCGTTGCCGGGCGGCGAGCTTTCGGTGCGACGTGCTTCCGGTCCCGTCGGCGCGCGCTCCGTGACAGGCGCCTCTACCCGCTCGTCCGCCTTCTGGCGTTGCGGAGGTGCTTTCGTCGTGTCGCCCTCCGGCTTCGCGGCACCGGCCTTTGGCGTTTTCGGCGCGGGCCGCTCCGGGTTCGCCATTCCCTTGTGGATTAAGTAGCCGCCCGGCCCGGGCAGGATGAGCGGCTCCTCTTTAGGCGTGGGCGTTTCGACTGCGTCGCTTTTGGTCCAGCGGTCGGTTGTCCGGTTCGGTGCATTCATCGGAACTGCCCTTGCTCAGGTCACGAGGTTGTTCATCAGGTCATAGGCATCGGCGGCGGCCCCCTGCGCGGATCCGGCGAAGACGTCGCCCAGACCGTCCGCGTCCCCCGCGCCGATATCGTCCATGAGAAAAGCGACCGCTTCGCTGACGAGTTCGGAACTTGCATCCGGATCCGAATCGTTCTCCTCGATCAGTCTGGCTTGGTGGATGAGGAGGTCCGAATATCCCTCTCCCCTCGTCATGACTGTCGAATCCACACCATGCACATCGACCGACGCGGCATTGAGCAGCGCGTTGCTGCCCGCGAACACTTCAAGACCGGCCGGCGCGGGGCCATCCACCCGGATGTGATCGCGGTCCGAGGCGTGGACGATCTGCTCGATGACGTTCGCCTGGATCAGGTCGCCGTCAATCTTCAGGATGCGCGCATGTTCCAGCCCCGCCAGCAGCGGGTCGCTCATCAGCTTTTCACGAAGCGCCTCCATGTCGCCCTGACGACCGGCGAAAATGTTGGCCAGTCCCTCGGAGAGTTCCGCCCGGACATCGACCCCGCTCTGCGTCAGCTTGACCTCGTTCATCAGCAGGTTGCCTTCGGCGGCGGTGACCTCGGGCGCACCGTCATCGGGCATCTCGTCCGGCGCGGGGCGATCCTCCGGCCCATCCGTTACGAGATCCGGCGGGATGCCGCGGACACCCTCCCCTTGCGTCTCCTCCCCCGGCGTCGCAGTCCCGGCGAGCGTCGGCTTTTGCAACAACGGTTCGGACGCGCCGGGGGAGAGGTCGATCCGGTCATCGTCCTGCAGGACAAGCGTCTGGTGAATCGTGTTCAGGCTGACGAAATCCCCGCCGACCAGGATCAGGTCGTAAGCCGTGCCGATCGCGTTCAGCGTCATCGCGTTCTGGACCTCGTTGCCGCCGAGGATAAAGGCGCTGTTCGCTGCGGTGATGGTCATGCCGAACTGGTCGTTGTCGGTCATCTCGATGACCTGCGTGACGTGGTTCACGGTGAGCAGGTCGCCGGTCAGATGGCTGATCGAGATCGATACGGGCCCTGTTGTCGCGCCGACGTCCCGATCTTCCTGCCACGGCGCAAGCCGGGCCTCCTCCGAGACCAAGACGCTTTGCAGAACCGTGTTCGATCCCGCGTCGGACGCGCGCGCACCCATGTCGCGGTCGCTGAGCATGGCAACCTGACTGACGACATCGAGATCGATCCAGTCCCCGCCGACCACAATTGCCGGAGCATCGATCCAGGAGATCGTCAGATGCGCCTCGTTGCTCAGCAGGTTGCCGCCGGCGACGATGCTGTGCCCTTCCGGGCCCGGCTCGTCGAAGGTGTGCAGGCCTTTGATGGCCCAATCCGGTATGATCGGTTCGGCGTCGGCCTCCTGCCGCTCCTGCGCATCCTGGTGATATTGCGGCAGGGAATCCTGCCATTCAGGCAGATGCGCGACGGCCGCTCCGTTCACGATCGACCCGTGGCCGCCCTCCATGTTGACGGCGGCAAGCGCGCCGAGGGGCGTCTCCCCGAACGCCTGCAGTTCGCGCATCGCGGCCAAGGTCGAGGCGCCGTCGGGAATGCTGCCCGACGCGAAGAATGACGGCACGTGGAGCACGGCCGCAACGGCGGCAACGTCCTGCAGGTCGGCGGCATGGGCTGCTGCATCACGGAACGCGCCGTCCCCGATAACGTCGTCGTCCCGAAGGCGGATCGTCTGGACCGTCATCGTGTAGAAGGATCCCAGCGGGGTGGTCAGCGCGATCATCTGCTGGGAAGACTGAAGCGTGGTGTTGAGCGCCGCCTGCTCCGGCGACGCGCGCGGCTCATCGGGCGGCAGCGTGTCGTGGGCGGCGGGTAGAGGGATCGAGAAGAGAGGCGGCGGCGCGTCGGGCAGCGGAGGCAGGATGCTGTCCGGAAGTGGCATGTGGATTGGTTTGACCGGTGGTGCGGGCGGGTCCAGCTCGGCTTCGGACGCAACGGCAAGAGCTTCGATCTGGTCGAGGAGAAATCCTTCCCTGAACGCCTTGAATGCTTCGTAGCCCTCCCGCATCCGGACTTCGTCAACTTCCGTCTCAAACAGGCCGATGAAATGCGCGATGGTTTCGGTTGTGCGGTCGACGCCCATTGGCACCCCCCGGATCACTTGTTGAGGACGGCGCGGCGGACCGTGTCATCCGGCATGATGCGACGGGCCCGAGGGCCCGCCGCGTTGTCGTCGGATCGATCAGCTGTCGGAGTCGTCGCCGACGTAGGAAGAGCTCATCGAGCCGCCGACCATCGTCATGTCCACGGAGTTTCCGAGGACGTTGGCACCCATGACGATGTCCTGGTTGAAGGCAGATGTGTCGACCACGGCCGCCGAGGATGCGTAGGACTCGCCCGTGACGAACCCGTCGTCACCATTGTTCGAGCCCCACATCCCGGCATCGCCGCCGGCACCGCCAGCGCCGGAATAGGCGCCGCCGCCGTCACCGCCGGCGACCGCGCCGCCGGTGGCTTCGCCGCCCGTGGAGGTGCCCTCGGCATAGCCGCTGGTCCCGCCCATGGCGTCGGTCATGCCGCCGGCACCGCCGGCACCGCCTTCGCTGGCATTGGCGACCTCACCGTAGCCGGTCGAAGTCGCGCCGACCTCGCCCTGGGCCCCGCCGCCATAGCCGGCGATCGCCTCGGCCATGGTGTCGGCGCTTCCGTCCGTGTCGGACTGCGAGAACACTTCGGACATGCCGCCGTCACCCGACGAGCTTGCCGTTTCGGCATTGCCGGTGCCGTCACCGGACGAGGTCGCATCCTGCGCGTTGGTCCCGCCGGCTCCGCCCGCACCATTCGTGTCCGAGGTGCTGTCGGCCGATCCGTCATTGGCACCGTTGGCACTGTTGGCGCCGCCGGCCCCACCGGTTCCGGTAGCATCGGCCGTCATGTCCGATGCAGCGTCAACCGCACCGTCGGCGGCATTCGAGCCTCCCGCACCGCCGTTGCCGTTGGTGGCCGATTCCGTATCGGAGGAGCCGTCCGCCGCGCCTTCGGCCGCGCTGCCGCCGCCGTCGCCGCTACCGGATGCCGCGTCGGTGGCATTATCGGCCGTCGGTGTGACCGCCCCGGTCGCCTGGTTCACGGACGGATCGCCGCTCGCCTGGTTTCCGTTCCCCTGCGCGTCCTGCGCCGAGTTGGTCGTGCCGCCGGTGCCGTCGCCGCCGCTGGGGTCACCACCCTCGGACGAGTTGTTGCCGCCGGTCGAGGCATCGGCGGAGTCGTCGCCGTCCGAGCCTTCACCGTCCAGCTCCTCGAACAGAGCGGCAATGGCTGCGTCGACAAGGCCGGAGAAACCTCCGTCACCGTCGCCACCTTCACCGTCCGCACTCGCGCCGCTGCCGTTATCGACCGTCGCGTCGGCCTCATTGCCACCGCTCGTGACGTCGCCGCTGTCGGGCGAAGCATTGCCGAGGGCACCGTTCACGCCGACGCCGACCGTATCGGAATCGCCGCTTTCGCCACCGGTGGAGGCACTGTCGGCATTGGCGTCGGTGTCGCTGTCGTTGTCGCTTTCGGTGTCGTTGTCACCACCTTCCGCGCCGTCGGCAGAGGCATTGCTCGACCCGTCGACATCAGCGTCCGCCTCGCTCGAGCCGTCGCCGTCGCCGCCGTCACCGCTTTCAGAGTCGACATCGCTTTGCGCATCCGTCGCCGTGTTGTTTGCGCTGTCGCTGTCGTTGTTGCCGCCATCCGCACCGGCTCCGGCTTCGGTCCCGCTCAGGCCAAGGCCCAAGCCGAGGCCGATCGCACCGGAATCGCCCGAAGCGCCGCCCTCGCCGCTATTATCGGCCTCGCTCGTGGCGTCGGCGGTATTGTCGGTCTGCTGGTCGCTGTTGCCACCCTCACCACCGGTCGTCGCGCCGTCTGACATTGCGTCGGACGAACCCGTCGCGTCGCCGCCGGTCTCGGACCTACCGCCGTTTCCGGCGTCACCGCCATCGGCGTCGGCCCCGGCATCGCCGGTCATTCCGCCCCAGGCATGGGACATTCCGCCGTCGGCGTTGGCGCCGTCGCCCTCACCACCGCTGCTCATCCCGCCGTCACCGGTTCTGCCGCCCGCGGCGCCGGCCGAGATGCCGTCTCCTGCGTTCGCGGTTCCGCCGTTTGCGCTGCCGTTCTGGGTGAAGGGCGCGTCGTTCGACAGGCTGACGTTTTCGAGATTATCATTATCGTTCAGCGTGGCATCAAGGAAGTTCAACGAAGCTATGTCGTTGCCTTCGCCCGCAAGCGCGCCGTCGAGGCTGATGTCGTCGCCCGGGCTATACTCCATGTTGTTGCCGGCCGAGACGACGTCGTTGATCTCGGCGTCGTCTGACAGATCCAGATCGACAAAGTCATCGTCCCGCGGGATCCATTCGCCTTCGCCGAAGTCGATGTTCACCGCATTCGAATTGTCGTTGTCGCTGTTACCGGACCCGTCGACGGACTGCGCTTGGTCCTGATCCTGGCCTTGGCCTTGATCCTGGCCTTGCCCCTGATCCTGACCTTGGCCCTGCTCTTGGTCCTGGCCTTGATCCTGTCCCTGGCCCTGATCCTGATCCTGGGAGGTATCGACATCCGTCTCCTGCGCTTGATCCTGCTCCTGCGCATTGAGATCGGCTTCGATCTCGGCTTCCTCGACGGAGATGTTCGTGTCGAAGTCCGCATCGATCGTGTCGACGTTTACTTCTTCGAAGTCGGCGACGTTAACGTTTTGTCTGTCTCTAGCCATTGCAGTATTCCTTGGCTCATGGACCCCTGGACCGCAATTCATCTAACAAGCGGTATTCAGCAGGTCATGGTTTCAAACATGCAGTGAGCGACGCTATTTGCATTGCCCCCGCTTACGATCGCGGCGCCGGAACCGATTTCACGTCGACAAAGCGACAAATCAAAATCTGTCTTTGCCCGGTCGGATTTCATTTCCAGCCGCAACTTGATCGTGCGCTTTGAAAACATGTCTGCCAATTGAACAGACTGCCTAAACCTTACGCGGTATATGAAACGCTCCTGGTCAGCTGATTGGGAGATTTCATCCGGCTCAGCGCCTGAATCATGTCACTCGTCACCGGCAAAATGACTTGGTTCTAGTTATTTTGGGTAGGTAGTATTAGCCCGAGGCCACGACCTCGTAACCTTCTATAAAGCATGACATTTTCAAAGAAAGTTAACGCAGCGTTAACCAATCATTGAGTGCATTGATACCTTGGTGTAGGGTCCGAGTACCTGCCATCCGGCAATTATCTGCCACTTCCGGGCTGTCTGCGACCGGTAAGCACTCATTTGGGGGGCAACTCTTTGGAACACTCAGATTCTCTTGATTGTGCCGTTCAGAGGTACGTGCCCATTGGAATTGTTGCGATCGGAGGGATGTTCTCCCTGACACCTCAGGTTGCGGAACTTCTTGAAAAAGAACTGAACATCCGCTGCATGCGGTTTCCCACACTTGAAGCGGCCGATGAGGCTGATCAGGATCTTTCGGATCTGGAACTGGTGCTGGTCGACGAGCGGATGGCTGCGGATCTTCTCAACCGACCCGAAGCCTACAAAGCCCTCAATCCTGCCGCGACGATCGCCCTCTCCTATCGACGCCCCGAAATCGTGCGAACGTTCTTTCGTGCGGTCGGATTTCCTTGGCAGGAGCAGATCGGCTACCTGTGCGTCGGGGCGTCGATTGAGGTGCTCGTATCCTCCGTCAAGATGCTGCTTCACGGAGAGGTCTTTCTCCCGAAATGCCTTCTGGAAAATTTATGCGGCGAGGCCGAAGCCTCGGCCGCAATTGATCCGCCACCCCATGGGAAGGATTCAGCCTGCGTGGCGGAAGCTCGACTGGCGAGTCTGACGCTGCGCGAACGCGAGGTCCTGGAGCTCCTCGCCGAGGGTAACAGCAACAAGATGATTGCCCGCGCTCTCGGCATTGCCGAAAACACCGTGAAACTGCACGTTCATAATTTGACCGGAAAGTTCGGCGTCACCAACCGAACGGCGGCCGCCAGAATTTTCCTTCACGCCAAACGTGCCATTGCAGATGCTCGCGGCTGAGCAACAAAAGCTTTTCGACCGATTCCTGCTGCTGACGGGGCGCCTGAACTATTCCTGGACGAATACTGAGAGTTTGCTGATCCACGTGATTGCGGGGCTCGTCGGCACGGACAAGGAAACCGCGACCGTCATCTTTCTGTCCCTGAACACGACCCGCGCCCGCATCGACCTGACCGAACGTCTGGCAAAGATGGATGGGCGGAGTCCCTGCCAGCGGGACGGGATACTTGATTGTACCCGGGCAATGGGACAATTCTCGGCGATCCGGAACCGCTTCAACCACTGCATCTATTCATTCGACGCCGAAAGAGGCAGCCCCCAGACCATCCTCATGCGGATCGCGGACAGGAAACATGACATCCGAATGGGACGAAACGATCCGATCGATCTGCAGGAACTTGAGCGCATTGCGCAGATCAACCGCGATCTTGCCGAGCTAAATCGGAAGATCTGGCGCCTAATCGAACGGGAGAGGTTTCCGGTATAGTGTTGCGTACGGAGCGGAGGCTAACCTGATCTGTTTGCCAGCTAGAAGCGGCAACGAGGAACTGCTGGTTGATCGGCCACATGAGCGCCAAGTTCAATGGTCTCGCCCTACGGCGGCGAACGGAACGACGAGCGCGAGATCGACCGCGGGCGGCACTGTGCCCCGACCGGCAGCGTAGGGCGGTGACGTTCTATCGCCCCGCGCCTCGCCCCGAGAAACCAGCAGACGTCAGATCATAGCTTGCTTCTTTGGCGGATTCCCGGGGGGGAGCTCAGCGCACGTTCAATCGCTGCCAAGAACAGCTGCGCACCCGGGGCGATCAGCATGTCGGGAAAATCGTAGGCGTGGTCGTGCAGCGCAGGGTGGTTCTCTCCTGATCCGAAGAACAGCATGGCCGATGGACCGAGTGCGGCGAAGGCGCCGAAATCTTCGGAGGGGCGCCATGGCTGCCCCGCCGGTCCGTGCGGGATGTTTGCTTCATCCAAAGCGGCACGCAAGGTCGCGACGGCGTCAGGATGGTTTTCCGTCGCATTGAACACGTCGTCGTAAGCAACCTCCAGCGCGAGGCCATGGGAGTGGGCCGTCTGCTGCGCCATCTCCTCGGCCCGAGCACAGAGCCGCGCCATCGCGTCGTCGCGCAGGGTGCGCAGGGTGGTCCAGATCTCGGCCTCGCCCGGAGCGACGCCAAAAGCCGGCGCGCCCATGCGGCAATGGGTGACGGTGGCCATTGCGAACTCCGGATCCTCCAGAGGCAAGCCGGCATTCAGCGTGTCCAGCGCTCCGAGCAGACGACTCAGCGCAGTGCGCGGCGACAGGCCAGTCTCGGGCTGCGAGGCATGTGCCGTGCGTCCTTGCAGCGTCAGCCGCATCCCACGGGACGCGCACGCTATGGGCCCCTCGGCCAGCGCCGCATATCCTAGTGGTAGGCCCGGCAGATTGTGGAGGGCGAAAATCCGCGTAGGGCGCAGGTTTCCAATGCGGGGATCGCGCAACATCGCGCGTGCGCCCGCGCCGGTTTCCTCTGCCGGCTGGAACAGGAGAGCGACCGATCCGCGCCTCGGGCGCGCCCGCGCCAGCACCCGCGCGACGCAAAACAGGATCGCCATATGTCCGTCATGACCGCACAGATGCCCCTGCCCGGCCACCTCCGACGCATGAGCTACGCCACTGCGCTCGATGATGGGCAGCGCATCCAGTTCGGCGCGCAGAACCACCAGCGGTCCAGTCTCCGCCCCCTCGAAGAACGCAAGCAGACCATGCCCTCCAATCCCGGTCTCGACCCGGTCGGCGCCCAAGCACGTCATTTCGGCAGCAATGCGCGCCGCGGTATTTACCTCCACGCCCGACAATTCGGGAGTGCGGTGCAGCAAGCGTCGCAGTTCGCGGGCCGCATTCAGGTCGGCATCCGTGGGTATCATCCGAAAACGAGGTCCGGGAGCCACAGGGCCACCTGCGGCACAAATGTCGTCAGCATCAGTGTCGGCAGCCAAGCGAAGGCGATCAGGATGAACGTCGGTTTCAGCATCTCGGTCACTGGCGTATCGGTCACCCGCGCACCGAGGTAAAGCAGCGGTGCGGTCGGCGGAGTGATATTGGCCATCCCCAGATTGACGCCCAGAACCGCGGCAAAATGCACCGGATCCATCCCGACCGACTGCACGATCGGCAATAGCAGCGGGGCCGATAACAGCAGCCCCGAAATGTCATCCATCAGCATGCCCATCAGAATCATCACGACATTCACCATCAGCAGGATCACGATCGGATTGTCCGAGATCGCATAGACAAGCTCTTCGGCCATGCCCGGGATGTCCTCGAACACGAGGAAGCGGCTGACGATAACTACCATGAAGACCATCAGCATGACGACGCCGATGGTGACGCCGGCATATCGCAGCGTGGGCCAGAAATTATCGATGGTAAGGCCTTTATAGACGAAAAAGCCAACCGGGATGGCATAGACGACGGCCACGCCGGCGGCTTCGGTCGGAGTCATGATACCGCCATAGATGCCGCCGAGAATAATGACCGGCATCAGCAGCGCCGGCAGCGCATAGCCGCCGCGCTGGATCAGTTCGCGCGAGAAGTTCTGCCCCAGCGGCGCCACCTTCAGATCGGCGTTGCGCATAAGAAAGCGATTCACCACGCATAGCAGCGCGATCAGGATCAGGCCCGGCACCACCGTCGACAGAAAACACCGCAGCACCGATTGCTGCGCCACCCAAGCATACAGGATCTGGGAAGATGACGGCGGGATCAGCAATCCGAGCGGGCAGGCGCTGACGATCAGCGCCGCGGCGGGGCCGCGCGGGTAATTCGCATCCTTCAGATGCGGCATCATGACGGAGCCGATACAGGTGAGCGTGGCCGCCGCCGAACCGGAGATCGACCCGAAGATTCCCGAGGCGATCACAGCCCCGCCGCTGAGCCCGCCGCGGATGTGGCCCACCAGTAATTCGGCGACCGAGACCAGCGGCGCGGCGATACGGCCGCGCTCCATGATCGCGCCGGCGAGTATGAACAGCGGGATCGCCAGTAGCACCACCGAATTCATCTTCCGGTGGCCGGTGGGAAGAAAGCCCGTCACGTCGTGTCCGCCGAAAAAGCCGATGAACACCAGCACGCCGCCAAAGGCCATCGGCACGCTGACCCCGATGACCAGCAGCGTGCAGATGATGACCAGAGCGCCAATGATGATCATCGCATGACCCCCCTGGGATTGAAGTTGAGGGGATCGTCGCCCGCCTCCGGGCCGAATGCCTGCAGCGGCAGGCGCAGGAAGACCCACAGGCGCAGCGCGCTGTAGAAACCCATCAGCGAGAAGCCGAAGAAGATCGCCGCGCGCGGCACAAGAAACGGGATTCGCATCGCGATCGTCGTCTGCCAGCGCGGATAATCTCCGATCTCCTCAATCATCATCAGCACCGCCCAGTAAACCAGCGCCAGTGTCACCAGAAGTTCGATCACGGTGATGGTGATCGCCCGGAAGCGCCGCTTGACCGGATCCTGGATGGTGAAGTTCAGCAGGTCCGCGTTGACGTGGTTGCCTTCCCAAGTACCGATGCCGGCTGCGAGGAAATACAGCCAGAAGCAGATGATCAGCAGCCATTCCTCGTAGGCGAACAGGTCGGACGCGAACCCGTACCGTACGATGACGACCATGAAGAAGGTCACCGCCATCATGATGCAGGCGAAGCACACGTAGATCGTCTGGATCCGCAACAGGATCCGTACGGTCCGGGCCAGGCCGGGCGGCAGGTGGTCGGTGGTTCGCATGCTCTGCCCTCCGCAGTCCTGCGCGGCGGCCGCTATCCATGCGCGGCCGCCATTCGGATCATCAGGATCAGTTGGTCGCCGAGGTCGGCATCAGGCGGTCCATGACGTCCTGCCCGACGATATCGGCAATGTTGGGCCACACCTCTGCGCGCACCTCGGCGGCAAGGGCCGCGCGCTCCTCGTCGGTGATCTCGAGTACGGTGTAGCCTGCCTCGGCCAGGCGATCGAGATAGCTGGCCTCGTTCTCCTTGGCGAAGGTGAAGTACTTCTGCGCGGCATTGTCGAATGCGGTCTGCACGACCTCACGCTGCTTCTCGTTCATCTCTTCCCACGTGTCGGCCGAGGCGTAATAGGTCGTGTTCTCAACCACCGCGCCGTAGGGAATGAACACCTCCCCTACATCCGAGGTTGCGAAGGCGGTATAAGCCAGCTGGGCGGTGCAGCAGATCGCGCCGTCGACCGTGCCCGACTGCATGGCGGCGAAGACCTCGCCCCAGCTCATCGTGGTGGCATTGAAGCCCATCGTCTCGACCGTGTCCTTGATGATCTGGCTCGACCAGACGCGGATGTTCATCCCCTTGTCGCCAAGGGATGTGGGATTGTCGGGCTCTCCTTCGGCCACGACACCGATGAACCCCTCGGGCGCGTTGGCCAGAAGCTTGAGGCCCAGATTGTCCAGCCGCTCGGCGAAGATTTCATTAAAGGTGCTGTCGGGGTTCAGATAGGTCGCCTCCATCTCGTCGAAGGACGACACCAGATAGGGCAGCGAGTTGATCTCCAGAACCGGGTCGCGCTGTGCGTAGATCACCGAATGGACGAGGTCGACGTTGCCGCGCGCGGCATCCTCGAACAACTCCTCACCCGAGCCGAGCTGGCCCGCCGGAAACAGCTTGACCGACAGACCGACATCGGCAGCCTCGATCTCCTCGACAATCTCTTCAAGGATCTGGTTGCCGAAATGCTCGACCGGCACGACACCCGCCAGCCGCAGGTCCATCTCTTGTGCGAACGTCGCGCCGGCGCTCAGGGCCAGCACCGCGGTTGCGGCGGTCAGGTTGGTCAGATGTGTCATCGTACTCTCCTTGTTGAGGTGGTTGTGAAAGCGCCCGTTTGGCGGGTCTTGTCGTTAGGTTTTGGGGCCTTGATCATATGGATAGACCCGCCGGTTGGAGCGCCCCCAGTCGCAGTAGAGGTCGGCCATGATCGTGCCGGTCGCGGCCTCGGTCATGGCGCGGGTGATTCGAGCGGCGCCGTCTGTTCCGAACAACGTCACCGTATCGCCTGCCTGAGCGTCCGGAATGTCGGTCACATCGAGGGTCAGCGCATTCATCGAAATCTTGCCGATCAGCGGTACGATTTGCCCCCGGACAGCCACCTGCGCACGGTTGGCCATCGTGCGGCGAACACCGTTGGCATAACCGATCGAGACGTTGGCCACACGGGTCTCGCGGGTCAGCCGCGCAACACGGTCATATCCCACCGTCGCCCCCTCGGGCAGGCGGTTGATGCTGGTGATGCGGGCGCGCAGGGACATCACGTTGCCGAATTCACTGCGCGGCCCGACGATTCCCCAGAGCGCAGCGCCGTCGCGCACCATGTCGAACTTAATTTCGGCGGCGGCCATCAGGCCCAGCGAGCTGGCCGCATGAACCAGCAATGCGTCGCGCGATAGCTTGCCCATGTGCAGGCACCACGCCACGTCGGCCTCGAAGCGGGCGCGCCCCGCTGCCAATTCATCTTCGCTGTTGATCGGAAAATGCGTCGCCAAGCCGACGACCTGCAGCCCCGGCAGCGTGAGGATCTCTCGAGCCTCGGCGCGGCCATATTCCGTCGACAACTCCAAGCCGTCGCGCCCCATGCCCCCCGCATTGATCGGCAGATGAACCGGCCGGGGATCCGCAGGGTCGGCCAACGCGCGCGCCGCCGTCGCACCAGTAACCAGTTCCTCCACTCCCAAACCGCACACCTGCCGCGCCTCTTCAGGCGCCGCACCGCGTAGCCGCATGATGCGACCCGCAAAACCGGCCCGCCGCAGCGCGAAGACGTCCGCGTTATCGGTTATCGCCGCAAAATCGACGCCCTCATCGGCCAGCACCGGCGCCACGCGGTCAATTCCATGCCCGTAGGCATCGGCCTTCAACACAGCGCAATACCGACTGCCCTCGGGCAGACGCCTGAAAATTGTCGCTAAGTTATTACGCATCCTGTCGAGGTCGATCTCGACCCAGGCATCGGCAATTGGCTGTGAAGAGTTGACCTGCATCGCTCAAGTCACCGCCGGCTTCGCCAAAAGGCGGCGACGTTGCGAACCACTTAGCCCGGATAATTCACGAGAAGGCGGCGGAGGTTGCGTAACCGTCTGAAACTCTGTATTTTTTGGTTATCGACGCCAAAGATTCAGATTTCAGCAGGACGACCTCCGCCATGACCCAGTCTACGTGCTCCACGCCCCGCCTGTCACCCCTCAATGGCAAGCCGATCCTGCTCGGGTTTGACGGCGCCGACATGAGCTCCGACGCCGGACTGACCCTGCTGCGCGAGATCGAGCGCAGGGCGGGTCTGGCGCAGCGGCTCGCAGATTGCCTGCGCGATCCGCGTGACCCGGCGAAAGTTCAGCATAGCCTGTGCGACATCATTCGGTTCCGGATCATGATGATCGCGGCGGGGTATGAAGACGGCAACGACGCGGCAGCCCTGCGGTACGATCCCAGCTTCAGGATCGCGCTGGAGCGTGGCCCGGAAACAG
>NZ_CYPR01000188.1 GCF_001408515.1 Jannaschia seosinensis
CGCTGCCAGTTCCATCTCGCGCGCAACGCCATTCATCACGCTCCGAACGTCGAGATCCGCAAGCGCATCGGAGCCGAGCTGCGCACCGTGTGGAATGCCAGCACGCTCGCCAAGGCAGAAACGGCCTTGGCAGAGATCGTCGCCAGCTATCGCACCTCTGCGCCGAAGCTGGCCGCATGGCTGGAGGAAAACGCGCCCGAGGGGCTCGCGGTCTTCACGCTGCCCGAGCACCATCGCCGCCGGCTGCGCACTTCAAACCCGATGGAGCGATCCGTCCAGCAGGAGCTCAAGCGGCGCACCGTAAAGGTCAGGGTCTTTCCCAGCGACGACGCTCTGCTGCGACTGGTCAGCGCCGTCCTCGTAGAGATCGACGAGAAATGGGCCTCCGAGACCAAGGCCTACATCAAATGGGAATGCCAGGATGCATGACCCGCTCTCAGCAGAATTTCCAGACCGCAGGTTGCTCTATCCCGGAGTCCGGCTCGCCGCGCCCACGACGAGGAACAGGTTCACCTTCACGATCATGTGGTGCACGCGGTAAAAGACCGCCCCCATCAGCGCCAGCGACGTGTAAAGCGCCAGCCCGAGCATCCTGTATCCGATCTGGCTGACGATGTGGAACGGCAGGAGCCGCCGGAAAGTGGTCTGCGCCGCAACCCCCAGAACCCCCGTCACCATCGTCAGCGCCGCGATCCACAAAACGGGGCTGTGCGTGAAGCCAATATTCTCCGTGAAGATCAGCGTGAACATCTGGATAATCGCATAGACGCCGACCTTGGTCAGTAGCTCCGCAAACACCGCGGAAATCGAGAAGTCCGGCGCGTGGTATGCAGCGGGCAGCCAGAAGAAGAGCGGGAAAACCGCCGTCTGTTGGATGTCACTGAGAACTGACCCGGCAGCAGTCTAAATTGTCACTGAGAACTGACCCATGTGGAATCTTGCCCCTGACGGGATTTGTCGGGGGTTATTGGAGTGATCGACATGGGATTTTTGTGCGTCATTCGACGTTGGGCGTTACGGGACAAGATGCCCATCCGCGAGATCGCGCGGCGGACCGGGCTGTCTCGCAACACCATCAAGAAGTATCTGCGGGCGGGGATCGTTGAGCCCCGGTTCCAGACACCGGCGCGGCCGAGCAAGCTGGACCCATATGCCGAGAAGCTGACAGGCTGGCTGGTGACGGAGCAGCGCAAGTCGCGCAAGGACCGGCGCACCGCCAAGCAGATGCACGCTGATCTGGTTAAGCTTGGCTATGACGGCTCGTATGAGCGTGTCGCAGCCTTCGTGCGGACTTGGAAAGGAGACCGGCAACGCGCGCAGCAGACGACCGATCGCGGGACATTCGTGCCGTTGGTGTTCCAGCCGGGCGAGGCTTTCCAGTTCGACTGGAGCGAGGACTGGGCCTCTGTCGGCGGCGATCGCATGAAGTTGCAGGTGGCCCACATCAAGCTGTCGCACAGCCGCGCGTTCCTGGTCAGGGCCTATTTGTTGCAGACGCATGAGATGCTGTTCGACGCGCATTGGCATGCGTTCCGGGTCTTTGAGGGCGTGCCGGGCCGCGGGATCTACGACAACATGCGCACGGCGGTGGATCGCGTGGGCGTTGGCAAGAAGCGCGATGTAAATGCGCGGTTCATGGCCATGACCAGCCACTATGTGTTCGAGCCCGACTTCTGCAACCCGGCGGCCGGCTGGGAGAAAGGCCAGGTCGAGAAGAACGTCCGCGATGCGCGCCACCGGCTCTGGCAGGTGATGCCGGCCTTTCCGGATCTTGATGCGTTGAATGTGTGGCTGGAAGAGCGCTGCAAGGCGCTGTGGACCGAGACCGCTCATGGCAGCCTGCCTGGCAGCATTGCGACATCTGGGAGGTCGAGAAGCCTGCGCTGATGCCGTTGCCCACGGCCTTCGATGGCTTTGTCGAACACAGCAAGCGGGTGTCGCCCACCTGCCTGATCACCTTCGAGCGCAATCGCTACTCTGTCCCTGCCAGTTTTGCGAACCGCCCCGTCAGCCTGCATGTTTACCCCGAACGGCTGGTGATCGTGGTCGAGGGGCACGTGGTCTGCGAGCACCAGCGCATCATTGAACGGTCGCACCGGCAACCTGGCCGCGTCATCTATGACTGGCGCCTTTACCTCGCCGTGGTTCAGCGCAAGCCGGGCGCGCTTCGTAACGGCGCCCCGTTTGTCGAGATGCCAGAGGCATTCCGCCAGTTGCAGGATCAGATGCTGCGCAAGCCCGGCGGCGATCGCGAGATGGTCGAGATCCTGTCGCTGGTCCTGCATCACGATGAACAGGCGGTGCTGTGCGCCGTGGAAATGGCGCTGGAGGCGGGCGTGCCGACCAAGACCCATGTGCTGAACCTGCTCCACAGGCTGGTGGATGGCACACCGACCGACCGGCTCGATGTGACGCCCCCTTCAAGTCTCGTTCTGACGAAGGAACCTGAGGCCAATGTCGCACGCTACGACGGACTGCGGGGAGGAACACGTCATGCGTCATGATCCCGCCGGAGCCGCCATCGTCATCATGCTGCGCAGCCTCAAAATGCCGGGCATGGCGCAGGCGGTGCATGACCTCATGGAACAAGGTGCCCCAGCGTTCGAGGTATGAGGAGGATCAGAAAACAGTCCGGGGGACTGTTTTCCCGACGATTGGATGCCGATGCTGTCGCAGTTGCTCAAGGCTGAAATGGCTGAACGCGAGGTGCGCTCCATCTCCTATCACATGAAGGCCGCGCGCTTCCCGGCCTACAAGGACCTGTTCGGCTTCGACTTCGCCGCCAGCGAGGTCAACGAAGCCCTCGTGCGTCAACTCCATCGGTGCGAGTTCATGGATGCGGCCGAGAACGTGGTCCTGATCGGCGGCCCCGGAACCGGGAAAAGCCATGTCGCGACCGCCCTCGGCGTCCAGGCCATCGAGCATCACCGCAAACGCGTGCGCTTCTTCTCGACCGTCGAGCTGGTGAATGCGCTGGAACAGGAAAAGGCACAGGGAAAGGCCGGCAAGATTGCCGAGGCGCTGGTGAAGACCGAATTGGTGATCCTCGACGAGCTGGGATACCTGCCGTTCAGCGCCTCGGGCGAGATATGCCCAAAAGTTGGTGACGGTCCTCATCAGGCGGCGGTTTGAAGTTGCTTGATCCCGTCCTTGAACTCAATCCCCTGAATGACGTCGGGCAGACGGTTTGGCCCGTTGATCTTCCGCCACTTCTTCTTGGCTGACTTCATGAGTCGGAAGACCATGGCGAGGGCGGTCTTGCGGTTCAGGCAGCCCTTGGTTTTGCGGGTCCGGTTCCTGCCCGTGGCGAAGACACTCTCGATCGGGTTCGTGGTCCGAATGTGCTTCCAGTGCTCGGCCGGGAAGTCGTAGAAGGCCAGCAGCTCGTCACGGTCTTTCACCAGCTTGGCCACAGCCTTCTCGTACTTCGCGCCGTAGATTTCGACGAAGAGATCGAAGGCGGCATTCGCCTCCTTCTTCGTCTCGGCCATCCAGATGTCTTGCAGATCGGCCTTGACCCTTTCATGCATGGATTTGGGGGTCGCGCCCAGCACATTG
>NZ_CYPR01000189.1 GCF_001408515.1 Jannaschia seosinensis
TGAGGAATTTCAGCGCGGCCTTCTTGTCCCGCGTCTTCGTGACCAAGCTTTCCAGCACCTCGCCCTCATGATCGACCGCCCGCCAGAGGTAGTGCTGCTCGCCGTTGATCTTCACGAACATCTCGTCGAGGTGCCAGCGCCAGCGGCTCGACTTCATGCCCTCAATGCGTCGCTTCCGGATCTCGCCCGCGAATAGCGGCCCGAAGCGATGCCACCAGAAGCGCACCGTCTCGTGGCTGACGTCGACGCCGCGCTCGTGCAGCAGATCCTCGACGTTCCGCAGCGACAGCGGGAAACGGACGTACATCATCACCGCCAGCCGGATGATCTCGGAGCTGGTCTTGAAGTACTTGAAGGGGCTGCGCTTGGTCATGCGACGAAGCTATCCAGCCGCCCGCTCCGCCTCAAGCGAAGTTCTTTTGACAAGGCCCATCGGTGCGCTCGCGTGAGCCAATACGAGGTGTTCATCGAAAGAAGACGTATTTCACGCCCATCATTGTTCCAATCCCTTGGCTCCTAGTGGTCGCGCGACTTGCCGGAGAGCCCGTCGATGATCGGGCAGTCCGGCCGGGCGTCTCCGTGACAGGTCTCGACGAGATGCCCGAGCATCTCCCGCAACCCGGTCAATTCCGCGATCTTGCGGTCGATCTCGCCGAGCTTCTCGGTCGCGATCGCCTTCACATCCGCGCTGGCGCGATCGCGGTCGGTGTAGAGGGAGAGCAGTTGCCTGCATTCCTCGACCGAGAAGCCGAGGCTGCGGGAACGCTGGACGAAGCGGAGCCGGTGGACGTCCTCGTTGGAATAGTCGCGATACCCATTCTCCGCCGAGAAACGCGCGAAAGTTGGTGATGCCCTGAGGGGCGGCATATCATGGCGCACACTACACGACTCCGCAGGGCTTTCGTGCTTCTGGGTTGATCCTCTGCCACGACGCGATGGCGTCGAGGGGATCGGCTCTGAGGCGGCTTCGGATGTGGTCGAAGCCGGTTCGAAACCAGGATCTGGCGTAGTGGCTGTGGCTTTTGCGCGGCGGCGCGCGCTTGCCGAGAAGGTCTGCGGCGGCGCGACCGGCCCAGGCAAGGGCAAGCGCGACAAGGGACATGAGCAGAGCGAGTTTGCGTGGATCGGTGAGACGTGTGTCCTCGAGGTTGAGGCCACGCGTCTTGGCATCGCCGAACAGACATTCGATTGCCCAACGTTTGCGGTAGGTTTCGAGCGCGGTGCGCGGCGCGACGTTGGTAACCACGATCAACCACTCTCCCTTGAGCGGCTTGGCCGCGACGTTCAGGAGCGGCATATTGCTGGCGGCTGCGTCCTCGCGTGTGCCGAGGCGGGCGCGAAAAGCCCGGCCACGGCGGGCCAGGCGCAGCCTTGCGCGCAAGGTAAGGTCGTGACCGTCCTCGGTCGTAATGCGAAGATTTCCCCTTGCGCGGATAGCAAAGGGGATATTGTTTTTACCAAGAAATTCCATCCAGCCTGCGCCGACAAACTCGCGATCGGCAAGCAGCAGACGGATGGTCGTCGCGGGAAAATTCGCGAGATATCGCTCCATCAGGGCGATGCGCATGTCGGTGTCGGAACACCCGCGGCCTTCGATCAGGCTCCAGACCAGGGGGACGCGGAAACGACGGGTGACGACTGCGAGCACGAGAAAGTTCACCTCGGTCTTGCCGATCTGCCAGTTGGTGCGGTCGAGCGCGAGCAGCCACGATTTGTTCAGGCCCAACAGCCGGACCAGAAGCGGGAGCGACCAGTCCTCGTCGAGATGGACGTGCTGGAAGAAGCGTTGCAACCGACGGTATGTTGACGAGGTCAGGGCCGATCCCGGTCGTTCGCAGGCAAGATGGCCGAGGTTCACGCTGCGCGCGCTGACCATGCCGATGACGATCATGCAAAGCGTCTCCAGACGGCTCTTGCTCAAGTCGAGATCTGGACGCAGAATATTCGTGAGGGCGGAGATGGCGTGGTGAAGCATCGGATGTTTCCTTGGTCGGAGTCATCCAGTTGAATCCATCCAGCCGCCCTCAGCCAGCACTCTGTCGTTTAGTGTGGGGCGTCTACTTCAAACCGCGCATGGCCGAGGAAAAACAATGCGTTCTGGTGGTCGTGGGTGCGGATGAATACGGCCGCAAGGAGCTTCTGGCCATGACCGACGGCTTCCGCGAAAGCACCGAGAGTTGGCGCGAGGTGCTCCTTGATCTCAAGCGCCGCGGCCTGAAACAGGACCCCAAGCTGGCCATCGGCGACGGTGCCTTGGGGTTCTGGACCGCCCTGCGCGAGGTCTTCGCCACGACACGAGAGCAGCGGTGCTGGGTCCACAAGACCATGAACGTGCTCAACGCGCTGCCGAAATCAGTGCAGTCGAAGGCAAAGGCACACCTGCACGACATCTGGCAGGCCGAAACCCGTGCCGCGGCGTCGGCGGCCTTCGACTTCTTCGTCGATGCTTGCGGCGTGAAATGGGACAAGGCGGCCGCCAAGCTCGTCAAGGACCGGGATGCGCTACAGACTTGTCTCACGACTTTCCCGCCGAGCACTGGAAACACATCCGGACCTCAAACCCGATCGAAAGCACCTTCGCCACCGTTCGGCACCGCACGAAACGTACCAAGGGATGCCTGAGCCGCAAAACGGGTCTGGCCACGGCCTTCAAGCTGATGATGTCGGCGCAGTGCAAATGGCGAAGGCTCGATGGCCAGAACCGACTACCCGAGATCATCTAGGGGATTGAGTTCCACGACGGCCTCCGCCACCTTCAAACTGCCGCCTGATCACGCGTCACCAATTTCGCGCATACCTCTTCGCCGCCCGATCAGCGGTCAATAGGCCGATGTCCTCGTAGTAGCGGATCGTCTTGGGCGGCAGCCCCGATTTCTGCGCGGCGGTTCCGATGTTCATGGCAGCGTCTCCGGAGCTGTTTCACATCATATAGAGTTTCCAGTCGCTGGAAGATCAAGAAGTTTCGGAGTGCCCTGCAAAGAAGTGGCCGCGCAGTGTGCACCGCGCGGCCTTCGCCATGTCAGTTAGCGTTTTCAGCCAGCCAAGTGGTCATCTGCTCGATCTCGCCGACCTGTGCGGCAATAATTGCCCCCGCAAGCTCGATCATCGTCGGATCGTCTCCATGCTCGAGCAGCACCTGCGCCATGTCGATGGCCCCCTGATGGTGGGCGATCATCCCGCAGGCGAAGGCCACGTCGGCATCCTCCATCATCATGCCTTCGTGCATCGCGGGCATCCTGATCATCATCCGGCGCATGTTCTCCTGAACGTGCTCAGGCATGGCTTCGAGATCCACGCCTCCCGTTCCCATCATGTCCATCATGTCCATCATGGCCGAATTCATGGCCCCGCCCTGATTGCCTTGCATACCGCCATGGCCCATGGCCGAATGGTCCATGCCGCTGGTGGCAGCAGTTGTCGTGCACTGTTCGGGCAGCTGGAATTCCGCGTCCTGCGCTATGACAGGCGCTGAGAATGCGGTAGCAGCGACAGCCGCTGCGAGGATCGTCTTTGCGATGTTCATCTTGAGTCTTCCTGATTGTGTGAATTTCATGGGCGTTCAGACAGGCATACGTCGGGGCGGCGGCAGCACCACGCCCGGGTCGCTGCCGGTGCCATGGAAAGCTGATGCCGCAGTCGCCCCGTCGTCGCGGAGAAACACAGGCAGGTCGTGCGGTCCGACCGAAATGCCCGGACAGCAATGCGCCATCATGCAACAGCCCATTGCCGAAGCGTCACAGTCTGCATCCAATTTGACGTTGAGATGGCGGATCTGGTTGTTCTGTTCGATGTGCGCGTGGTGGCCAAGCATTCCTGCCTGCACCCCATGATTAACGGATAATGCAGACCCATGGGCGACGGGCGGCCAGACGAGAACGAAGGCCAGCGTCAGTAACGCTGCCAATCCCACACTCCACATCCGCTCCCACTTTTGCATCAAGACTGGTCCATCTGGGAAACCGCTCTGCCAGTAATTACAACCCGCTCGCCATCAGCGCGTTCCTCCTGGCAACGTCACCGACAGCCGACAGCCGGCAGGACGTCACGCCGCGCGGCGCGGCGGAAACCCGGCGTCTTGGAGCACGGCCGCAACCGCGCATTGATCGGCACCCGACTCCACGGTGACGCGCTTCAGGTTCAGACCGATGTCGACCTTCGCCTGCGGATCAATCGAATGTATCGCCTTGGTGACGCTCTTGGCACAACCGCCGCACACCCTGTTGTCAATCTGGAACTGCACAAATACGCTGCGAAATATCTCTGGGGCATCGACTTCGAAGCCCGTGCAGCCAAGACGTCCCGCGCGCTGATGCTGATTGCCGGCGACGGACATACCAACATCTTCGGACCGGACGTCAGCAGCCTGGACCCGCGTACCTGGTACGAGAACAGCTCGGGACAGGCGCTCATGCATGGCCTGAGGCAGGCGAAGTTGACGGCTGCCAAAATTCCCGAGCAGGAGACGCTCAAGGACGATGATCGAGCGTGGGAGTATTTCGACGAGCTGAAGTTTGACGTGGTCCTGGCCAATCCCCCGTTCGCGGGGGAGATGAAGGACAGAAAGATGCTGGCGCGCTACGAGCTGGCCAAGCCCGCTCTGAAGCGGGCCGGGTCCGACAAGGCCGCCAAGGAAGAGCGCGACGTGCTCTTCATCGAGCGCATCCTGAAGATGCTGCGCCCGGGCGGGCGTGCCGCGATCGTTCTGCCCCAGGGCAAGTTCAACAACTCCTCGCTGGCCTTCATCCGCGAGTGGATCCTCAAGAAGGCGCGCCTGCTGGCTGTCGTCGGCCTGCACCCGAACACCTTCAAGCCGCACACCGGGACCAAGACGTCGGTCCTGTTCATCCAGAAGTACACGGACGAGCAGCTCGCCGACATCGCCCGCGTCCACGACGACGTGGCGAAGGACTGCCCGGCGTACGAAACGGAAATCCAGGCCCTGCTGGACGCGCACGAAGGGGATGTGCCTGAAGACGCGATCCCCGACGCCGTGGCCGATCTGATCAGCGAGACATTCAGCGAGCCGGAACTCGATGAACCTGCCGCCGAGGATGGCGAAGGCGAAGATGGTGAGGAGACGCCCGAGCCGCCCAGCGAGGAGGACCGGATCGCAGCGGCGGAGGACAAGGTTGACGCGCTCAAGAGCGAGCTGGTCGGCGTGAAGCAGAAGCTCATCGACCTCGACAGCGACGTCGAGGCGCTGGAATGGCAGCAGAAGAACGAGATCGAGGCGATCGGCGACACGTTTGCCGGAACTGCGCGCGAGCTTTCCGCGCATCTGAAACCGATCAAGGCCGAGCACAAGGAGGCCGTGAAGGCCCTCAAGGCAAAGCAGAAGGAGACCGCCAAGCGGCTGAAGGCAGAGATCAAGCGGCTCGAAAAGGCGATCCCTGAGGCGGAACGTGACCTGAAGCTCCTGACAAGCCGGGGCAAGCTGGAGCTGGTGCTGGGCGATGACGACCTGATCGGTACGCTGAAGGAACGCTGGATCGCCGCCGAGGTGGCCAAGCGGCTGGACTATCCGATCTTCATGGCGGTCAGCGAGCGGGGCGGCAAGAACAACTCTGGCGACTAGGAGTTCATGCTGGATACCGAAGGGCACATGATCGAGGACCCAAGCGGCCAACCCAAGATCGACCGTAAGCGGTGGCTGCGGCCCACGTTGTCGGGCATCGGCATGATTGCGAGATCTACCCATCTCAAGATGGGGAGTGCGTTTCGCAATGTGTGCTATGAATTCGTTTCTCAGATCGCTGGGTGTGGAGGTCCATGCGTCAGGGCATCGACGGTGGCCGGATGATGTAAAGGCGCAGGTTGTCGCGGAGACGTTGGCGCCGGGCGCGACCGTGAACTCCGTGGCCGAGCGGTATGGGGTTAAGCCGAACCAGTTGTCCGCCTGGCGGGGCTTGGCGAAGAAGGGCAAGTTGGTCCTGCCTGCGGCCATCGACGCCTCCGCGGGGGCTGGTGAGCTCCCTGTCTTCGCGCCCCTTGTCCTGCGTGAGCCGGAG
>NZ_CYPR01000190.1 GCF_001408515.1 Jannaschia seosinensis
TGCAGAAGTCGGGCTCGAACACATAGTGGCTGGTCATGGCCATGAACCGCGCATTTACATCGCGCTTCTTGCCAACGCCCACGCGATCCACCGCCGTGCGCATGTTGTCGTAGATCCTGCGGCCCGGCACGCCCTCAAAGACCCGGAACGCGTGCCAGTGCGCGTCGAACAGCATCTCATGCGTCTGCAACAAATAGGCCCTGACCAGGAACGCGCGGCTGTGCGACAGCTTGATGTGGGCCACCTGCAACTTGATGCGCTTGCCGCCGACAGAGGCCCAGTCCTCGCTCCAGTCGAACTGGAACGCCTCGCCCGGCTGGAACACCAACGGCACGAATGTCCCGCGATCGGTCGTCTGCTGCGCGCGTTGCCGGTCTCCTTTCCAAGTCCGCACGAAGGCTGCGACACGCTCATACGAGCCGTCATAGCCAAGCTTAACCAGATCAGCGTGCATCTGCTTGGCGGTGCGCCGGTCCTTGCGCGACTTGCGCTGCTCCGTCACCAGCCAGCCTGTCAGCTTCTCGGCATATGGGTCCAGCTTGCTCGGCCGCGCCGGTGTCTGGAACCGGGGCTCAACGATCCCCGCCCGCAGATACTTCTTGATGGTGTTGCGAGACAGCCCGGTCCGCCGCGCGATCTCGCGGATGGGCATCTTGTCCCGTAACGCCCAACGTCGAATGACGCTCAAAAATCCCATGTCGATCACTCCAATAACCCCCGACAAATCCCGTCAGGGGCAAGATTCCACATGGGTCAGTTCTCAGTGACAATTTAGACTGCTGCCGGGTCAGTTCTCAGTGACATCCAACAGATGACCTCAGGTTGTCCGTGCCTGCGCGTTGCTTTCCTGAGGAATTTGAGCGTGGCCTTCCGGTCGCGCGTCTTGATCACATAGTGACCTGCCCCCTTCGGGTCCCTCGATCATAGCGAGATTCTGCGGGTTTGAGATTGGTAGTCCGGTGGGTTGTTCTGGGCAAGCGCGCCGGGCGCCGGGCCCTCGACTTGCTCGAGCGCCCGGCGCGCTTCGAGCGGCGGCTGGTTTCCGAGCGATGAGTGCGGTCTGACGGCGTTGTAGTCGTAACTCCAGAGCGCCAGCTTCCGGCGGGCGTCGTCTAGGGTGTCGAAGATCTCCTCGTTCAAGAGCTCGTTGCGCAGGCTACCGTTGAAGGACTCGATGAAGGCGTTCTGCTGCGGCTTGCCCGGGTCGATGTAATGCCAGGGCACCCCGTTTTTGTCGGCCCACTTGAGGATGGCGCGGCTGGTGAACTCGGTCCCATTGTCGCTGACGATGCATGCGGGCTTCCCATACACCCGCACCAGCGCGTCCAGCTCACGGGCCACACGGGCGCCTGAGATGCTTGTGGATAGAGCAACCTGCGGTCTGGAAATTCTGCTGAGAGCGGGTCATGCATCCTGGCATTCCCATTTGATGTAGGCCTTGGTCTCGGAGGCCCATTTCTCGTCGATCTCTACGAGGACGGCGCTGACCAGTCGCAGCAGAGCGTCGTCGCTGGGAAAGACCCTGACCTTTACGGTGCGCCGCTTGAGCTCGTGCTGGACGGATCGCTCCATCGGGTTTGAAGTGCGCAGCCGGCGGCGATGGTGCTCGGGCAGCGTGAAGACCGCGAGCCCCTCGGGCGCGTTTTCCTCCAGCCATGCGGCCAGCTTCGGCGCAGAGGTGCGATAGCTGGCGACGATCTCTGCCAAGGCCGTTTCTGCCTTGGCGAGCGTGCTGGCATTCCACACGGTGCGCAGCTCGGCTCCGATGCGCTTGCGGCTCTCGACGTTCGGAGCGTGATGAATGGCGTTGCGCGCGAGATGGAACTCGCA
>NZ_CYPR01000191.1 GCF_001408515.1 Jannaschia seosinensis
CACCGCCTGCCAGAGCGCATCCGGGCACACGCGATGATCTGCTTTCTCGCCCTCGTGCTCTACCGCGTGATGCGGATGCGCCTGAAGACTCACGGCCACAGCGCGAGCCCACGCACTGCTCTCGATCTGCTCGCGCGCATCCAGAAACACACCGCCCATATCGGCGAGAGATCATTCCACGGAACCAGCAAGACCACTCCGGAGCAACTCGACCTCTTTGACGCCCTAAGCCTGACTAAACCGGACTGACGCCTCGCGTAGTCACACAAACGCCTTCTCCGAGTTAACAGCATCAATCACTTACGCGATTAACTGTCGAACTTGGGGGAGCTGGCCGAAAAACTCCAGCACCTGAGCGCGCCGCAACTTCTTGCGCAGGACCGCACGACCAGTGCCGTCGGCCCCATGCACCTGGAACACATTCTTCGCCAGATCGAGCCCGACCGTGATAATCTCCGACATGACCGCTCTCCTGTGTGGATCGTTGCAGACCCACCTTGGCACACTGAGGCCGTCGGGGGCGGTCACATCATCAAAGCCCTGCCCGCCACAACCAATGCTTCGTGCCGTTGATCTTGAGTACGACCTCGTCGAGATGCCACTTGTCGGCTGGCCAGGGCCGATCGCGTCGGATCTTCGCGGCGAACTGCGTCCCGAACTTCGCGACCCACATCCGTATCGCCTCATAGGAAACGGCGACGCCCCGCTCGGCCAGAAGGTCTTCGACATCTCGCAGGCTCAGGGCGAAACGGTGGTACGCCCAGACGGCGTATCCGATGACGGTGCGCGGAAAGCGGTACCCCTTGAGGCGGGAGAGATCGTCGAGGTTCAGCATCCAAGCGAGCTACCGGCCTTCCATGACGCCATCAACCTGACAGTGCCGTTGCGAGACAGCCCGGTCCGCCGCGCGATCTCGCGGATGGGCATCTTGTCCCGTAACGCCCAACGTCGAATGACGCTCAAAAATCCCATGTCGATCACTCCAATAACCCCCGACAAATCCCGTCAGGGGCAAGCTTCCACATGGGTCAGTTCTCAGTGACATCCAACAGTCGTTCGTCATCAGGTCGCCCTCGGGTGCCGCTTGGCCTTCTAATTTCAAATGTTCTACATTTGAATATATCCTGCCAATCACTTCCACCATCGTTCATCCTCTTTTAGCAGGCTGCTGAAAAAGTCTTGAGTGCCCATCTTCGACTCCTACGACGACACATCATATCGGTTTTGGAAGCGCCTGCGCACAATATCTTGTCATCCCTTCGAGACGGCTGATGCAGTTCGTCGAGGTCCATTTCCTTTTTCAGCAGCCTGTTAGAGAACAATCAAGCCTCGATGCCGAACGAAGACGGTTGAGCCACGCGACCGAGCGAGAAGCTGAAGCATCCCCTCAGAGGCTCTGAGAGCAGCCCTGTGGAGCAAAGCTGCTGTTTCGGGTGTCATGGCGGCCAGCAACTTCGGGAATGCCTCTAGACGGTGGCTCTAGGAAGATTTTGATGCGTCAAATGCGTCAGCTGAGTGACGTGCGTCCCATGCGTCCCATGCGTCACTTACGTCAGGCGCGCGTATTGCGTTACGTGCGTTAGCCACGTCAGCAGCGTCAGGCACGGCAAGCGCGTTACTAAAGAGAGATACGTCAAATGCGTCAGATAAGTGATGTGTGTACTGTGCGTCACTTACGTCAGGGGCGTATATTGCGTTATATGCGCCAGCCACGTCAGCAGCGTCAGGCACGGCAAGCGCGTCACTAAAGAGAGATACGTCAAATGCGTCAGATAAGTGATGTGTGTACTGTGCGTCACTTACGTCTGAAGCGCGTGCTGCGTCTGAACCGCGCCGGGTTTGCCGGAGGCTGATTTCGTTTAGTTACGCGGCCATAGGTTCGGTTTCCAGAGCGGCGTAGAAGTTGGCCTCGGCTTCGGCTGGCGGGATGTTCCCGATGGGCTCCAGCAGGCGGCGGTTGTTGAACCAGTCGACCCATTCCAGCGTGGCGTATTCGACGGCCTCGAAATTTCGCCATGGTCCGCGGCGGTGGATGACCTCGGCCTTGAACAGGCCGTTGATCGTCTCGGCCAGCGCGTTGTCATAGCTGTCGCCAACACTGCCCACCGAAGGTTCGATGCCTGCCTCGGCCAGCCGTTCGGTGTATTTGATCGACAGATATTGGCTGCCGCGGTCGCTGTGGTGAACGAGCCCCATACCCTTGACCGGGCGGCGTTCGTGGACGGCCTGTTCGAGGGCATCGAGAACGAAGCCAGCATGAGGCGTCGTGCTGACGCGCCACCCGACGATGCGCCGGGCATAGGCGTCGATGACGAAGGCGACATAGACGAAACCCTTCCAGGTGGCGACATAAGTAAAGTCGCTGACCCACAGCATGTTCGGCGCGGGCACCCGAAACTGGCGGTTCACCTTGTCCAGCGGGCAGGGCTGCTTCTTGTCGGGGATCGTTGTCCTGTGGGGTTTGCCACGAATAATGCCCTGAATCCATGTCCTTCATCAACCTCGCGACCGTGCAACGGGCGACGTCAAAACCCTCGCGGCGCAGCTGGTGCCAAACCTTACGGACGCCGTAGACGCTCCAGTTGTCGTCGAAGACGCGCTGGATCTCGGGGCGCAGCTCTTCGTCCCGGCGGGCACGGTCCGACAGACGCGCCGGATCGGCCCGCTTGGCCAGATGATCGTAATAGGTGGACGGGGCGATCGGCAGCACATCGCAGATCGGCTCGACCCCGTGTTCACCTCGGTGGTCGTCGATGAACTTGACCATCACTTCGACCGGCGGTCGAGCTCCGCCATCGCAAAATACGCTGACGCCTTGCGGAGGATCTCGTTCGCCTGGCGCAACTCTCGGTTCTCGCGCTCCAAGGCCTTCATCTTCTCTGCCATCTCGGTCGGGATACCCGCCCGCCGGCCGCTGTCGACCTCGGCCTTCTTGACCCACTCGTTCAGCGTCTGCGGCGTGCAGCCGATCTTCGCCGCGATCGACATCACCGCCTGCCAGCGCGACGGATGTTGGGCCTCATTGTCGAGAACGAGCCGCACTGCCCGCTCGCGCACTTCAGGGGAAAACTTGTTCGTGATCTTGCTCATGATGCTCCACCTTACTCAGGAGTTGGAGCCTCCGGCAAACCCGGCGCGGTTCAGTCTCGGCCACCCCAAAAACGGCTGTGTCGTGTAGTCTGCGAACTTGGGGAAGCTCTTTAAGAAGCGACCTTATAATCACGCGGGATGTGACACGTAGGTGCATAGAGCCACTGACTTCGCGGCTAGTTTTCTCGCTCCCATTGGGCGTCGGCGAAGTACTTTTTAACTTCCCACATGAGTAACAGAAAGGCTATCGCTGCTAAGGTCTCGCGCGCTTCGGCCAATCGCAGCGTTTTGAGCGGCGGGATCACTTGGTAGATGACCGGGTCAAGCATCATCCCGGCCATCACCATCGCGATCGCAAGTCCGGCCGAGGGTACTGGAAGACCGATACGTAATATCATCTGCCGAAGTGGCGGAACGAAATGATACGAAAGGGGAACTAACGCGGCCCAGATGAGAAAGCACAGGATGAACAGGTGGTCCGCGATATAACCAAAGTTGTTGTGGAGGTTGATCTCGCCCTGAACATTTACTGCTCGTAATCCCTCGGGCGTCTCAAGTCCGAAAATGCGTTGCCCCCAACTGATCTCCTCGCCGCACATGAGAAAGAAGAGGATAGCAAGAAATATATGCATCCCGAACCGTGGATGTCCGCGCCCGATGCGATATGCGACCAGCGCACTGATCCCGGCAGCAACCAAAAGTATCATGGCCGAAATAGACTCTAATATACCATCCTCACCATTTATCCACCAAAGCTGCCCGCGCGTGAAAACCAGCGCTCCAAATCGGATATAGAGCAGCGTTAATATGACTGCTGTGAAAAGAATGATGGCTGTCGAGGTTGATACGCGGCGCAGGTAAGTTGCATAAGTGGCCGGTATCGGCACTTTGACCCCCATGTTCCGACGGTAAGGCGCTGAGCTGGCAATACGGGGCCAAGACAAGGCGGCGACCAAAGTTATCACCACAGCGGCGGATAGAAAGATACGCACCGCCGCCACCTCACCGTAGGCAACCTTCCGAGTCAGCTCCACCTCTGAGGTAAGAGAATGATCCATGATACCTATGTAGATAAGCCGATCTGGGGTTATCCAAGCGGCTGACGCAGCGAAAAGCAAAGCAAGAAAGAGTAAAGAGATTCGGGGAGGCACTATGTTTATATCCGGCAGTTCGAAGCAGTCAGTAAACCAAGTTACTTAAAGAAAGAAGTAGAATGCACTTCGATTATTCTCACCATCATTGTAGTGAAATCGTCTGCAAGACGGCGGCATCCTAACAGGCTGCTGAAAAAGGAAATGGACCTCGACGAACTGCATCAGCCGTCTCGAAGGGATGACAAGATATTGTGCGCAGGCGCTTCCAAAACCGATATGATGTGTCGTCGTAGGATTCGAAGATGGGCACTCAAGACTTTTTCAGCAGCCTGCTAAGGCCGTGGAGGGTGTCGCTAACAGTATTTCCTATGGCAACCACCTCAGCCAGACGAGATATCATTGTATGAGGACATCACATCATTTCGGCAAGGGCCGCGGTGTTCGTCAAGGTAGTTGTCGCCTGCACTCGTTTTCACGCTGCGTGTTCGGCTGGCCCGACCATGGGGCCGCCGCCGCCAGCTTGATGGGGGAGCGCGTCGGCGGCCCCATGGCCTCTGCGCCCGGCTTCGGGTCGCTCCGGGTTCAGCCAGACCGAGCGTAAGCGCCCGGTTCTGACCGCCTTGTAATTTCAGGCAGCTTCGCTCTGCGTGGTTCCGGCGGCTTTTGGCGTCCAGTTCCAGGGCAGCAACTCGACGAGGCGGTTGTTCTTGTGATCGTGGATGCGGTCGAGGATGTCGGCGAGGTAGGCTTGGGGATCGAGGCCGTTCATCTTCGCGCTCTCTATGAGCGTCATCGCCCGCGCCATGGTTTCGCCACCCGTGTCCGATCCGGCAAATAG
>NZ_CYPR01000192.1 GCF_001408515.1 Jannaschia seosinensis
GCGGCCCATGCGGATAAGGGCGCGGGCGTCGGGCAGGTTTTCCATGCGAGAGATCGTTGGCTGCGAACACAAGGCTGGCTCCGTTTCCGGGCCACGCTCCAGCGCGATCCTGAAGCTGGGATCGTTCCGCAGGGCTGCCGCGTCATTGCCGTCTTCATATCCCGCCGCGATCATCATGATCCGGAACCGGATGATGTCGCACAGGCTATGCTGAACNTTCGCCGGATCACGCGGATCGCGCAGGCATCCAGCGAGCCGCTGCGCCAGACCCGCCCTGCGCTCGATCTCGCGCAGCAGGGTCAGTCCGGCGTCGGAGCTCATGTCGGCGCCGTCAAACCCGAGCAGGACCGGCTTGCCATTGAGGGGTGACAGGCGGGGCGTGGAGCACGTAGACTGGGTCATGGCGGAGGTCGTCCTGCTGAAATCTGAATCTTTGGCGTCGATAACCAAAAAATACAGAGTTTCAGACGGTTACGCCACCTCCGCCGCTTTCTCGTGAATTATCCGGGTTAGTGACGTTTTGAGCCTCGGAAATGTTCCGAGGATCCTTGTTGATGAAGTCCTCAATCAAACTGCGAACGCGACCAAGGCTCCCTGACCAGAGAATGAGAAACGACCTGAAGAATACGGCCTTTGAGCACAATCTTGAACCGACTGTCTTGGATCTTCCAAAAACGCCTGAACGAAAGGGCAGAAAGTCTGAGTCGTTCCCTTCGCTACCCTCACGGCTGACCATTACGTCCGCAAGAGCAGCGAAGCCCTGCGGATTGGTGGCACAGCAAATGAGCGTCACCTAACTATCCATCTTCAACGCATTGATGAATGCCGACTGGGGAATCTCCACGCGCCCGAACTGGCGCATTTTCTTCTTCCCCGCCTTCTGCTTCTCAAGCAGCTTTTTCTTCCGCGTCGCGTCGCCGCCGTAGCATTTCGCGGTCACATCCTTGCGGAGGGCGGCCAGCGTTTCGCGGGCGATGACCTTGCCGCCGATGGCGGCCTGGATCGGGATCTTGAACATGTGGCGGGGGATGAGTTCCTTGAGTTTTTCCACCATCGCGCGGCCGCGGGTTTCGGCGCGGTCGCGGTGGACCATCATCGACAGGGCGTCCACCGGCTCGTCGTTGACCAGCACCTGCATCTTGACGAGGTTGTCCTCCCGGTAGCCGATCATCTGGTAGTCGAAGGAGGCGTAGCCCTTGGTCACCGACTTCAGGCGATCGTAGAAGTCGAACACGACTTCGTTGAGCGGCAGGTCGTAGACCACCATGGCGCGCGGGCCGGCATAGGTCAGGTCGAGCTGGATGCCGCGGCGGTCCTGGCACAGTTTGAGCACGTCGCCGAGATAGTCGTCGGGGACGAGGATCGTCGCCTTGATCCGCGGCTCCTCCACGTGGTCGACATGGGTCATGTCGGGCATGTCGGCGGGGTTGTGCAATTCGATCATCTCGCCGTCGCGCATGTGGACGTGGTAGACGACGCTGGGCGCGGTGGTGATCAGGTCGATGTCGTATTCCCGCTCCAGCCGGTCCCGGATCACCTCGAGATGCAGCAGGCCGAGGAACCCGCAGCGGAAGCCGAAGCCCAGCGCGGCCGACGATTCGACCTCGTAGGAGAAGGACGCGTCGTTGAGGGCGAGTTTGCCGATGGCGTCGCGCAGGTCGTCGAATTGCGCGGAATCGACGGGAAAGAGGCCGCAGAAGACGACCGGCTGCGACGGCTTGAAGCCGGGCAGCGCGCGGTCGGTGCCGTTCTTCTCGTGGGTGATCGTGTCGCCGACGCGGGTGTCGCGCACCTCCTTGATGGAGGCGGTGAGGAAGCCGATTTCGCCGGGGCCGAGGGAATCTACGGGCATCATGCCGGGGCGGAACACGCCGATCCGCTCGACATGGTGGGTGGAGCCGTTCTGCATCATGCGGATGCGGTCGCCCTTCTTCAGGACGCCGTCGACGATGCGCACGAGGACGATGACGCCGAGATAGCTGTCGTACCAGCTGTCGACGAGCATCGCCTTGAGCGGGGCCTTCTCGTCTCCCTTGGGCGCGGGAAGGCGGTCTATGATGGCCTGCAGCGTCTCGCGGATGCCCTGCCCCGTCTTGGCCGAGACCAGCAGCGCGTCGGAGGCGTCGAGGCCGATCACGTCCTCGATCTGCTCGCGCACGCGGTCGGGTTCGGATGCGGGCAGGTCGATCTTGTTGAGGACGGGGACGATCTCGTGGTCGGCGTCGATGGCCTGGTAGACGTTGGCGAGCGTCTGCGCCTCGACGCCTTGGGTCGAGTCGACCACGAGGAGCGACCCCTCGACGGCGCGCATGCTGCGGGAGACCTCGTAGGCGAAGTCCACGTGGCCGGGCGTGTCGATCAGGTTGAGGATGTAGACCTCGCCGTCGGCGGCGGTGAACTCGATGCGGACGGTGTTGGCCTTGATGGTGATGCCGCGTTCGCGCTCGATATCCATGGCGTCGAGCATCTGCTCCTTCATCTCCCGCAGGGTGACCGTGTTGGTCTCCTGGATCAGACGGTCGGCGAGGGTGGATTTGCCGTGGTCGATATGGGCCACGATCGAGAAGTTACGGATCCGGGCGAGGTCGGTCATGGGGGCAGGCCTTTCCTGTTCGCCCCCGGATACAACGCGGGCCGCGCGGCGGAAAGGGCGCGGCGTGTCGCGCCGGCGCGGCGGGTGGGCCCGGTCCGGCTTGTCCGCAACGCGAAAGCATCGCGGGAGGGATTCAGTTTTATGGAACACTTTTCTGGCAGCCTCATTGGATAACGAATGGTTTCCCCTAACTCGACCAAGGGGGCCGACACGCGCGTCGTTGCGCAGTCTGGAACGACGCAGAAGGGCCGGGGTTGAATGTCGATGCGCCGCTGGAAGACACATTTTCCCGCCACGTCGGGTCACGCCAGCCGAGGCGTGGCGCGATGATAGGCGCTGCCCATCCGCTCGTGGTCCGGCTGATCACGCTTTGGGAAACCTATCCGCTCGTGCTCGTGCTGGCGGCGGGGGTTGTGGTTCTGCTCGCCTCGGCGCTCGCGGCGCTGTTCGTGGTGGTGCGCCAGCGTAACGCGGCTCTTCGGCGGCTGGATGAGCGCGCGAGCGAGTTGCAGGCCGCCAAGGATGCGGCGGAGATCGGGCTGTTTACCCAGACGCTGGCCGATGGAATGGTGCGCTGCGACGCACGGTTCCGGACATTGTTCGGGATCGACGAAGAGGCGCCGGTGCCGGTGGACACGATCTGGGCCGCGATCCATCCCGATGACGTCGGGGCGGTCCGTGCGGCGATCGATGATGCGCTCGACCCCGATGGCGACGGATGCTTCGACACGGAATTCCGGCTGGCGGACGCGTCGGCGCGCTGGCTCTATTCGAGGGGGCGCGTGATGTTCGCGGGCCGCGCACCCTCGATTCTGACCGGTGCGCTCTACGAGGTGACGGACCGGCGCGAGGCTGAGGAGACGCGCAATCTGTTGATCGCGGAGCTCAACCACCGGGTGAAGAACACACTGACGGTCGTCCAGAGCCTCGCGCGCCAGACGTTTCGGACTTCGGCCAATCCCGAACGGGCGGTGGAGACCTTCCGCGATCGCCTGCACGCCTTGGCCGCGGCGCATGACATCCTCGCGCAGTCGAGTTGGGAAGCCGCCGATCTGAGCGATGTGGCGCGGCGCACCATCCCGTCCGTGCAGGCCGATCCGCCGCGCGTCACGCTGGACGGGCCGGAACTGCGCCTGTCGCCGCGGATGGCGCTGGCCGTGGCGATGGTGCTGAACGAACTCTATCGCAACGCGGTCCGGCATGGCGCCCTGTCGGTGCCGGACGGCAATGTGGAGCTTTCCTGGCGCTGCACCGGGGAAGGCCGGCGGCTGATGCTGGAACTTGATTGGCGGGAACGGGGCGGCCCGCCGGTTGTCGCGCCGGAGCGGATGGGCTTTGGCCTGTCGCTCTTGCGGGACATCCTGCCGGTCGATGCCGGCGGCACGGCGGGGTTCGATTTCGCCGCCGACGGGTTGTTTTATCGCCTCAGGGCGCCGCTGGTCGAAGAGCTTTCGGTGGTCGGGACGGGAACGGAGGGGCCGGTCTTTCGCCCCGAACTGGCCATGCCGTTCGAACAGCGTGTCATGCGCGGTTGACTTCCCGGCCCGCGCCGCCCACATCGCATCCGACCCCGCCCCTCGGGCCGCGTGAGCCGGCGTTCCACGAGGGATCGCCACAACGACGGGCGGGACGCTTTCCCAAGGATCACGCCGGGGAGGCGCGGGCAGTTCGCCCGTGACCCCCAATCCGCGCCCATGGGAGCGCGGTCAAAGGATTACTCATGGATTTCGACATGCTGGGGCTGAAGCCCCGTCTCATCGACGCGCTGCGCGAGATGGGCATCACCGACCCGACTCCGATCCAGAAGCAGGCGATTCCGCCCGCGCTGGACGGCCGCGACGTCATGGGCCTCGCCCAGACCGGCACGGGCAAGACCGCGGCCTTCGGTCTGCCGCTCACGCAGCACCTGCTGGCCGAAGACGTCCGGCCCCAGCCGCGCACCGCGCGCGCCCTCATCCTTGCGCCGACGCGCGAATTGGTGAACCAGATCGTCGAGAGCCTCGACGGCTTCACCAAGGGGACGCATCTCAAGGTCGCGCGCATCATGGGCGGCGTCGGCATCAATCCCCAGATCAAGCGGATGGAGCGGGGGGTCGACCTTCTGGTTGCGACGCCGGGCCGTTTGATCGACCTGATGGACCGGGGCGCGGCGGATTTGTCGGCCACGCGGTTCCTCGTCCTCGACGAGGCGGACCAGATGCTCGACATGGGCTTCATCCACGCCCTGCGCCAGATCGCGCCGAAGCTGCCGCGCGAGCGCCAGACGCTGCTGTTCTCGGCCACGATGCCCAAGGAGATGGAGAGCCTCGCGGCGACCTATCTCGATCGGCCCGTCCGTGTTCAGGTCTCCACCAGCGGGCAGACGGCCGACAAGGTCGAGCAGTCGATCCACTTCATCGCCAAGGCGGAAAAGCCCGGCCTGCTTCTCGATCTGCTGCGCGCCCATCCGGGCGAGGCGGCACTCGTCTTCGCGCGCACCAAGCACGGCTCCGACCGTCTGGCGAAGCAGCTGACCAATGCGGGCGTCGCGGCCGTGGCGATTCACGGCAACCGCAGCCAAGGACAACGGACCCGCGCGCTGGAAGCCTTCACCGACGGCTCTGCGCCGGTTCTGGTGGCGACGGATGTGGCGGCGCGGGGGCTCGACATCCCGCTGGTCAAGCACGTCTACAATTACGAGTTGCCCAACGTGCCGGAAACCTATGTCCACCGCATCGGCCGCACCGCGCGAGCCGGGCGCGAGGGGGCGGCGATCACGCTCTGCGCACCCGATGAGATGGGGGAACTCAAGGATATCGAGAAGGTAATCAAGACAAAGATCCCCGTGGCCTCCGGCAGCCGCTGGACCCCCGCCGAGGAGGAGGCCAAGCCCAAGCAGCAGCGTGGCGGCGGCGGTCGGCGTGGCAGCGGCGGGCGTCCGCAAGGCGCAGGCGCGGCGCGGCCTAGCGGCGCGGCCAAGCCGGACGGCAACCGCAAGCGCAGGCCCCGCAAGAAGGCCTGACGCGGCAGAGCGGCCCGACCCCGATTGCCAGGATCGGGCCGCTCTGGCATCGTGCTCCAAAATAGAAACGACCGGGGCCCCAGCAGCATGATCACGACCTTCCGACCCGTCCGCGGCGCGCTTGCGCTGACTGCGATCCTGGCATTGACGGCCTGCGGCGGCGGGCGCGGAGCGGTAGGCGGCGGGCGTTACGATGCCCCGGTCCGCGCCTTTGCCACGGGTCCCGTTTACACGGCCTGCCTGCGAGCCAATCGCACGGCCGCTTCACGTGATTTGTGCGGCTGCGTGCAAGCCTCGGCGGACACGAAACTCAGCCGCGGCGAACAGTCGCGCGCGGCCAAGTTCTTCTCCGATCCACATCAGGCGCAGGTGACGCGGCAATCGGATCGGGCACGCGACGAACGCTACTGGACCCGCTATAAGCAGTTCGTCGCGATCGCGGAACGGACCTGCGCCTGACCGGCGGCTTCCGACGTGGCGCCTCAGATCGACGTGCAGAGGAGTGACAGGATGAAGCGGATCGTCGTCCTGTCCGGAGCGGGCCTCAGCGCGGAATCTGGCCTCGGCACGTTTCGCGATGTGGGCGGACTCTGGTCGCAATATGATCTGGCGGATGTGGCCACGCCGGAGGGGTTCGCCCGCGACCCCGCTCTGGTCCACGCCTTCTACGATGCGCGCCGCGCGAACATGGCGGGTGCCCGGCCCAATGCCGCACATGCCGCGCTGGCCCGCCTGTCGGGGCGCGACGATGTCACGCTGGTCACGCAGAACATTGATGACCTGTTGGAGCGGGCCGGCGCGCGGAGCGTGATCCACATGCACGGAGAATTGTCGCGCGCCCTCTGCGCGGTCTGCGGCCATCGCTGGGATGCGCCGCCGGTCATGGAGCCGGCAGCCCCCTGCCCCGCCTGCGACGCCGCCGCGACACGCCCCGATGTCGTGTGGTTCGGCGAGATGCCCTATCACATGGAGACGATCGAGCGGGCTCTCGGCGACGCGGATCTTTTCGTCAGCATCGGAACCTCCGGCACCGTCTATCCCGCCGCGGGCTTCGTCGAGGCCGCGCGTATGGCAGGGGCGGAAACACTGGAACTCAACCTCGAAGCGTCCGGCGGCCGCTTCGATGCGGTGCGCGAAGGACCGGCCAGCGTCGTGGTGCCGGACTGGGTGGCGGAGGTTCTGGGGGACTGACCGGAGCATCCTCGAACGGGCACATTCGGTCGGCCGTGCCGGCGCAAAGCCGGCAATGCTCGGGTCGGTTCTGCGCTCCGGACGGGGGCTTGATGAGAAAACCTCCCAGCGTGGCGTCGACGAGGAACGCGGCGCTCGGAGTGGCGCGACGTGCCCGCTTCTTGAACCTGCTGTTCGCGCAGACGCTACGCGTTGCTAGCCCCGTGGCGAAGGCGCAACGGTCGCGGAATCGGATGGCCTAGGACGAATTTGGCGGCGACCTGGCTCATCGGCATCGCCCTCGATTTTTGGCGAGCCGGGTGCTGTCGTGGACGACGTATTTGACCTCCTATCGACCGACTGAATTGTCGGGGAGGATTGATGACGTTTTCCTCCATTTCCAGGATCTGGCGCGCGGTGCTCCTCGTCTCGTTTGCAGTCAATCTCGACGTGGCGGGGCATGCACTTCGGGCGGCGATTGACCCGCACGGGTCCCGGTGGGATGAGATATGTCGGGTGGAGCCGATCTCTCCGCTAGGGCGGAGGTTTTCCAATGCAGACAGGCATGCGGTCGTCGATGCGCCGCGCCGTGCGCAGCCGCCGCAGAATCTCGGCAGGCGCGCGCGGGCGGGTGACGCGCTGCGCTTCCGTGGGCAAGCCGCGCAAGACCGCCCGCTCCCGCCGCCGCGGCCCGTCCGCTGCAGCCTATGCTGACGCGCTGAAACGTGGGATGCAGCGGCGGCGCTGACACTGCCCCGCAGGCATGATTAAGGCCAGGACGGATGAGAATTCATTGGCCCAACCGCTCCGGCGCCCCGCCGAAAGCTCGATTGATCGCTCCAAAGCAAGAACAGGCGGGGCGAACCCCGAACCATCCCACGGCTTGGCGAACCTACCACCTAAACAAGAAAAACCGACGGCCCTAAAACGGTATTGGCCAGCGATTCCTCGCCGGCCAATACCGTGTATCTCAACACGTCGATGATGCCACATCCCGCGAAATCTTCCTCGCGGGATGTTCGGAAGCTCAGGCTTCCAGAACGGCCGCCGTCTCGGATGACTTGGCGATGTCGCGCTTGATCTTGAGCGCGCGCGACGACAGATCGCTGTCCTTCGCCTTCACGAGGAAGGCGTCGAGGCCGCCGCGATGATCGATCGTGCGAAGCGCGGAAGTCGAAATCCGCAGCTTGAACGACCGGCCCAGCGCCTCGGACTGAAGCGTCACGGGGTTGAGGTTCGGCAGGAAACGACGCCGCGTCTTGTTGTTGGCGTGGCTGACGTTGTTGCCCGTCATCGGGCCTTTTCCGGTGAGTTCGCAAACGCGCGACATGGCGGGACTCCGGGGGCTAGGTGTCATAAAACGAATGCAGGGCCGATCAAGCGGCCCCGCGGTCGCGGCGTGATAGTCCCGGCTGGCGCGGGCGTCAAGCACCCCGCAGCGATTCGAGCATCTCTTCGGCCGCCGCTCGTGCCGCGCGCCGCCCCTCGGCCACGTCGCGCGCCATTGCCGCCATCCGCGCGCGCGTCTCGGGCGCATCCAGTTGCGCCAGAAGGGCCGCACGGACCTCTGCGTCGAACCAATGCGCCGCCTGCGCCGCACGGGTCGCATCCCAATGGCCCTCGCGGCGGCGCCATTCCGCCAGAGCCTGCATTTCGTCCCATGCCGAGGCAAGCCCCGCTCCGGTCACGGCCGAAACGGCCATCGCTTTCGGAAACCCCTCCGGATCGGCCGGCCGCCGCCGCATCAGGCGCAGCGCCCCCGCATAATCGGCGACGGTGCGCGTGGCGGTGGCCGCCAGATCGCCGTCCGCCTTGTTGACCAGAATCAGGTCTGCGATCTCCATGATTCCACGCTTCACCCCCTGCAACTCGTCACCGCCGGCGGGCGCGAGGAGCAGCACGAACAGGTCGGCAAGCTGCGCGACCATCGTCTCGGATTGCCCCACGCCGACCGTCTCGATCAGGACGACGTCGAATCCCGCCGCTTCGCACAGCGTTACCGCCTCGCGCGTCCGGCGCGCGACGCCGCCCAGATGGCGCGCCGCGGGCGAGGGGCGGATGAAGGCGCCGGGATCGCGGCTCAGCCGCTCCATCCGCGTCTTGTCGCCCAGTATCGAGCCGCCCGTTCGCGCCGAGGACGGATCGACGGCGAGGACCGCCACCCGGCACCCCGCCTCCGTCAGCATCGTCCCGAACGCCTCGATGAAGGTGGATTTGCCCACCCCCGGTGTGCCCGAAAGCCCGATGCGCAGCGCCTCGCGCCCGGTCGGCAGCGCGTCGAGCAAGGCCGCCGCGCGGTCGCGGTGTTCGGGCCGCGTGCTTTCCACGAGCGTGATCGCCCGGGCGAGCGCACGGCGGTCGCCGTCGCAAAGCGGCACAAGAAGCGGATCGTCACTCATGGGACCGGGATGCCCGGCGACGCGCCCGGAGGCAAGCGCGGTTGCCTTCCGAGGCCATTCGCCACACTTAAAGCCCGTCCCCGGCCGGAGCCCCCTCATGCGCACGCCCCTCCTCGCTCTCCTTCTCGTCCCGCTTCTGGCGATGCATGCTGCGGCGGAGGAACTCTCCGCACGGTACGACCTGTCGATACGCGGCATTACCGGCGGCCAGATCACCCTCGGCGCGCGCATGACCGACGACGCCTATTCCGTGGCGTCGCAGGCGGGCGCAACGGGGCTGATCGGGCGGCTGGTGCGCTACGGGTTCGAGGGCCGCGCGCAGGGCCGCGTCGCCGGCGACACCCTGCGCAGCCGCACTTACACGGAGGTCGAGGTCGATGACGGCGAACGCACGGTTACCGAAACGACCTTTCGCGACACCCGGCCCGTCGCCGTCTCGGTCACGCCCGAACGCGCGCCGGAGCCTTGGGACATCGCCCCCACGGAGCAGGCGGGCATGTCCGACCCGCTGACCGCCCTGTTCTCGGTGATGCGCCCCGTGCCGGCGCGCGAGGCCTGCGCACAGGTCCACGATCTCTTCGATGGCCGCCACGTCTCGCGGCTGACGCTCGGGCCCGCGCGGGCGCGCGACGGCGGCGGCGTGGTCTGCGACGGCGAATACCGTCGCCTGCGGGGCTACGAGCCGCGCAAGATGGCGGAGCAGCCGGTCGTGGCGCTGACCTTCCTTTACGCCCCGACCGAGGACGGGCGGGTACAGGTTGACGAAATCCGCTCGCCCACCCGATTCGGGGATGCGGTGCTGCGCCGCCGATGACGCCGCTTCCCATCGACGACGCGCTGCCCGATGTGATCGCGGCGCTCCGGGAGACGGGGCTTTGCGTGCTGCAGGCGCCGCCCGGGGCGGGCAAGACGACGCGCGTGCCGCTCGCGCTCCTGCCCGAAGTGACGGGCCGGATTGTCATGCTGGAACCGCGCCGCCTCGCCGCCCGCGCCGCCGCCGCCCGCATGGCCGAGACGCTTGGCGAGGCGGTCGGCGCGACGGTTGGCTACCGGATGCGCGGCGCCACCGAGATCTCGCGCGCCACCCGGATCGAAGTCGTTACCGAAGGGATCCTGACCCGGATGTTGCAGGCCGACCCCGACCTGCCCGGCGTGGGCGCGGTGATCTTCGACGAGTTTCACGAGCGCTCCCTCAACGCCGATCTGGGCCTTGCCCTGACGTGGGAGGCGCGCGGCGCCCTCCGCCCCGACCTGAAGCTGGTGGTCATGTCGGCCACGCTCGACGCGGAGCCGGTGGCCGGGATGCTGGGCGCACCGATCGTCACCAGCGCGGGGCGGGCCTTTCCGGTGGCGCAGCGCTGGCGCGACCGCCCGCCGCCGCAGGGCCAGCGATTCGAGGCGCAGGTGGCGGGGCTCGTCCGCGAGGCACTTGAGGCCGTACCGGGCGACGTGCTGGCCTTCCTGCCGGGCGAGGGGGAAATCCGCCGCTGCGCCGCAGTCCTCGGCGAATGCGGGGCGGAGGTTCGCCCGCTCTACGGCGCCCTGCCCTTCGCTGAGCAGCAGGCCGCGATCCGCCCCGGCGCGGGCCGCAAGGTCGTGCTCGCCACCGCGATTGCCGAAACCTCGCTGACGATCGAAGGGGTGCGCGCCGTGGTCGATGGCGGCCTCGCGCGGCGGGCGCGGTTCGATCCCGGCTCGGGGATGACCCGGCTCGTCACCGAACGCGTCACCCGCGCCGAGGCGGCGCAGCGCGCGGGCCGGGCGGGCCGGGTGGCCGAGGGCGTTGCCTTCCTCAATTGGACTCGTGGCGAAGAGGGCGGGATGCGCGCCTTTCCCGATCCGGAAATCGCCTCGGCCGATCTTGCGGGTCTGGCGCTGGAACTGGCGGTCTGGGGGTCGGACGACCTCGCTTTCCTCACCCCGCCCCCGCCGCCCGCTTTGGCCGAGGCGCGGGCGCTGCTTGAGGGTCTGGGCGCCCTTTCCGGCGGCCGGATCACCGACCACGGTCGCGCGCTGGCCGCGATGCCGCTGCACCCCCGACTTGCGCATATGCTCGCTCAAGGCGGGCGCGGCGCGGCACGGCTGGCGGGCGTCCTGTCGGTGCGGCTGCCGCCGGGCTCCGTCGACCTGTCGGAGGCGCTGCGCCAACCCACGCGCGAGGCGCGGACGGAGGCCAAGCGGCTTGCCCGGCACGAGGCCGGACCGGACCTTTCCGACGCGCAGCGCCTCGCCCTTGCCTACCCCGACCGGATCGGTCTTCGACGCCCCGGCGATGCACCGCGCTGGCTTCTGTCCGGAGGCAAGGGCGCGCGGATGGAAAAGGGCGACGCCCTCGCCGGCGCAAGGCTGATCGTCGCCTGTGACCTCGACGGCGATCCCACCGAGGCACGCGTGCGGCGTGCCCTGCCGATTTCGGAGGCGGAGCTGCGCGCGGTCGCCGCCGACCGCATCGCGTGGGTCGAGATCTGCCAATGGTCCGCCCGGCATCGTCGAGTGGAGGCCCGGCGCCGCGAGATGCTGGGTGCCATCGCGCTCGACGACCGGCCGTGGACGGAGGCTCCGGAGGATGCCGTGGCACAAGCCGCGTGCACAGGGGTGCGCGCGCTAGGGCTCGGCTGTCTCGACTGGACGCGCCGGGCCCGCCTGCTGCGCGCCCGCATCGCCGCGAGCGGGTTCATGGATGTCTCCGACGCAACGCTGCTTGGTTCGCTGGAGGACTGGCTCTTGCCGTTCCTCGACGGCGCGCGCGACGCGGATGCCTTCGGACGCCTCGATCCGTTCGACGCGCTTCAGGCCCGGCTCGGCTGGGACGCGGCGCGGCGTCTCGACGAGGTTGCCCCCGCGCATTACCGCACCCCGCTGGGCCGCAAGGTGCCGATAGATTACGGTCCCGACACTCCCACCGTGTCGCTGCGCCTGCAGGAGGTGCTGGGCGAGACGAGGCATCCCCATGTCGGCGCAACACCCCTCCGGATGGAGCTTTTGTCGCCGGCGCAGCGTCCAGTGGCAATTACGCAGGATCTGCCGGGGTTCTGGAGCGGCGCCTATGCCGACGTGCGGCGCGACATGCGGGGCCAATATCCGCGCCACCTCTGGCCCGAGGATCCCACGAGCGCCACGCCGACGACACGGGCGAAGCCGCGCAGCTGACACGTGGTGACGTCGGGTCCTTGATCAGGCGAGCAGGTCGTCCACCATCGCGGAGTCCGAATCCGCCAGCGCGTCAATCACATCAAAATGATGACGCCCGGCTGCGACGTGAAGCGGCGCGGCCCAAGCCTGCGACAGGCCCCGCGCCTGCCACAGGAAAGCCGGTCGCTCATCGCTCCCCACGTGAACCGAGACGCGCGTGTCCGGGCGTGGCGTGCCGAGGGCGGGACTTTCGGACGCCGCCTCCTCGGGTGTCAGGCGCAGGTCATCGTTGAGACTTTGCGCCACAAGCGGGCGCAGGTCGGCAACCGGGCTCAGGGGCAGGCAGGCTTCGATTCGATCCGCGCAGGCCGGCGCCGCATCCGGCATCACCATCCGCGCCGCGAGATGTCCGCCCGCGCTGTGCCCCGTCAGGCGCACGGGACCAGCCACGCGCGCGGCGGCGGCGTCGATACCGCGTGCGACCTGGGCCGTGATCTCGGCAATCCGCGCCGACGGCGCCAAGGGATAGCCCATCACCGCGACGGCCCAGCCCCGCGCCACCGCCCCCGCCGCCAGATGCGACCAATCCGACCGATCGAAGGCGCGCCAGTAGCCGCCGTGAACGAACACCACGAGACCATGCGCGCGCCCTTCCGGCCGGAACAGATCGTAGGCCGCGCCGGGCGCGTCACCGTAAGCGATATTCAGTTCGGCCCGCGCGGTCGCACGGAAGGCGGCCGCCGATTGACGCCAGCGGTCCGGCCATGCTTCGGCGCCGGGGATATAGGCGGCGTTGGCATAGGCGTCGTCGAGGGCCGCCGGGTCCATCCGCTCCCAGTCGTGCATCATGACCCTCCACACGAAAGGGGCGCCCCAAAGGACGCCCCTGAACTGCCCGAAGCCGATCGGCTCAATGCAGCTTCTTCGACACCGTCTCGATCGACTCGTCGATCATCTTCTTTGCCTGCGCAGCCGAAAGCTGGCCGGCGACGACTTCTCCCGCCGCGGCGATGGCGACGCTGATCGCCCGGTCGCGGACCTCGCGGATCGCGGAGGCCTTGGCACTCTCGATCTGCTCCTCGGCCGATTCGATACGGCGCGCCACGGACTTCTCGAGATCGACCTTCGCCTGCTCGGCGGCACCCTCGGCGTCGGCCTTGGCGGTGGCGACGATCTGGTCGGCATCCGCCCGCGCCTGACGGGTCTTGCGGTCGTAGGAGGCGAGGAGCGCCTGCGCCTCATCCCGCAGCGCCTTCGCCTCGTCGAGATCCTTGCGAATCCCTTGGGCACGCGAGTCGAGCGCGTCGGTAATCCGCTGCGGAACCTTGAAGTAGATGAGGATGCCCACGAAAACGAGGAAGCCCAGCAGCACGACGAAGTCGGTATTGTGCAGGCTGAAGAACGGGCCGGTCGCGGCCATGGCGGGGCCGGCGGCAACGCTTGCGGCGAGGCCGCCGGCAAGGATCGTCAGGTGACGCATGGCTCAGCCCTCCTTGACGCGCGCATCGACCGCGGCGTCGATCTTCGTTTGATCGACCTTGCCGCCGAGCGCGGCGACGATATCGCCCGTCACGTCCCGCGCGACTTCGGCCACGCTTGCCGCGGCGCCGGCGCGAATCTCGGCGATCTGCGCCTCGCTCTCGGCCGACTTGGCCGCGATCTTCTCATCCGCCTTGGCAATGGCCGCATCGAGATCGGCGCGGATCGCATCGCGCGCCTCGCCGGAAATGCGTTGCGCCTCGGCGCGGGCGTCGGACAAGGCCTTGTTGTAGGCGGCATCGGCCTCATTGGCCTGACGCCTGAGGTCCTCTGCCGCGGCAAGGTCGTTCGAAATCGTGCCCGACCGCTCCGCGAGGACGGCCGTCATGCGCGGCAGGGCCAAGCGGGTCAGGATCAAGTAGATCGAGATCAGCGCCAGCAGCAGCCAGAAGATCTGGTTGCCGAACCAGTCCGCGCAAAGCTGCGGCATCCCGACGGCAAAGCCGTAGGAGTCGACGCACATGCCCGCCGCCTCAAGTTCGATCGGTTCCATCTCTGGTCACTTCCTCCGCAGGATCGTTCGAGCACGGCCGACGAAGGCCGTGCCCCTTTTACAGGTGTCGCGCGTCGATCAGACGGCGAACATCAGCAGGAGAGCGACGAGGAACGAGAAGATGCCCAGCGCTTCGGCGAACGCGATGCCGATGAACAGGGTCGCCGTCTGGCCGCCAGCGGCGGACGGGTTGCGCAGCGCGCCGGCGAGGAAGTTGCCGGCCACGTTGCCAACCCCGAGCGCCGCGATGCCCGAGCCCATGGCCGCGAGGCCTGCGCCGAGAAACTGGCCGAAAAATGCGATATCGCCTTCCATGGGGTGTACTCCTTCAGATTGGAAGATTTGCGGGTCGTGGGGTGCGCAGACGCGCGCACCGCATCAGTGCGAGGGGTGCAGCGCGTCCTTGAGGTACACGCAGGTGAGGATGGTAAAGACGTAGGCTTGGATGAAGGCGACCAGCACCTCCAGCCCATAGATCGCGGTCACGCCGAGAATGGCGAGCGGCGAGATCGCGGCGACCTGCGCGAAGCCCGCGAAGACCTTGAGCACCGCGTGCCCCGCCGTCAGGTTGCCGGCAAGACGAATGGAGTGGCTGACCGGCCGCACGAAGTAGGAGATCAGCTCGATCAGCGCCAGGACCGGGCGGATCGCCAGCGGTGCGGACGTGACCCAGAACAACCCGAGAAACGCGCCGCCGTTCTTGACGAAGCCGAGGATCGTCACCGCGAGGAACACTGCGAGCGCCAGAACCGCCGTCACCGCGATGTGGCTGGTGGGCGAGAACGCGGACGGGATCAGCGCAAGGAAGTTGGCGAAGAGGATGAACAGGAACAGGGTGAAGATATAAGGAAAGTAGCGCACGGCGTCCTTGCCGGTCACGTCCTCGACCATCTTGTAGATGAAGCCGTAGGCCATTTCCGCGACCGATTGCATCCGGCCCGGCACGATGGCCCGGCCGCGCGTGGCCAGAACGAAAAGCCCGAAGATGCACAGAACAGCCAGCGCCATCCAGAAGGCCGCGTTGGTCAGCGTGTACCAGTGAACCGGGTCGCCCGCCTCGCCGAAAAGCGGCTGGACGATGAACTGATCCATCGGATGGAAGGAGAGCCCACCGCCTTCGACCGGTTCCAAGCCTGCGACCACTTCAGCCATCGTCGTTCCCTCGTCTCGGGGCGCCGGCCCCGGGTTCCTTCAAAGCAGCCTCGGCCGAGACCCGCCCCTGTATCTCCTGCGCGGAGCCAATCATCGTCTTCACCCCGGCCGCGAAGCCCAGAAGCGTGAACAGGACCATCAACCAAGGCTGCGTGCCCAGTAGATAATCCAGTCCGTAACCGATCCCGAAGCCGATCCCCAGCCCCGCCACCAGTTCGATGACCATCCGCCAGGCAAGATGCGCCTGGGAATAATGCTCCTCCGTGTGGGACTTCGCGTCCTGTCCCTTGGCGGCGGCGATCCGGGCCTCGAGGGCACGGAGACGGGCGCGGTCGGGATCATCGGACACGTCGGGTCCCCCATGGATGTCGCAGGGTGTCTAGGCGGCGGAAGAAGCCGAGTCAACGCGCGAAGATTGATGTGCGAATCAATAGGTTGCAAGAATTACCCATGGGTAATTGCCAGCACCCGAGGTTCCACCGACATTCAACCGATGCGTTGAACGTCCTTGACCCGGCCCGCGGCCCGCGCCACGCGGGGCTCATGTCCGACGCCCTTTCCGCCGTCTTCGCCGCACTGGCCGATCCGACCCGCCGGGCAATCCTCGCCCTGCTGCTGGTGGACGATATGGCGGTAACGGACGTGGCGGAGGGCTTCGGCATTTCGCTCGCCGCGGTATCCAAGCATCTGGGCGTTCTCTCTCGCGCCGGTCTCATCACCCGCGAACGGCGGGGCCGGGTCGTGTGGTGCAAGCTGGAGCCCGACGCCCTGCGCGGGGCCTCGGTCTGGATGCAGGGCTTCGGTCAGTTCGACACGCTCGACCTCGACGCGCTGGAGCGGCTTCTGGCCGCAGCCGCGCCGGAGCCGTGAAACCCGCGCCCCGCCTGCGGGCGTTGTCCCGGCATGGATGCACCGCATATCGCCCCCACCCATGCGCCCGCCCCGCGCGAGACGCCCGAGACCTTGGCCCGACGCCTGCCCGATGCGCCTGCCGCGCGGCTCTGGCGGCCCCGGCGGGTGCTTCTGACGCGTGCCGCGCGGGAA
>NZ_CYPR01000193.1 GCF_001408515.1 Jannaschia seosinensis
AACTTCGGCGGTCTGGCAAATTGCTAAAAAGACGGCTCGTATCGATGCTCGGACGAAAATCGCGAAGAGCTCGGCAGAAAAAAGCGACACGGCTCGTCGCTTGCAGACGATGCCGGGAGTCGGCCCGCTAACCGCGCTCGCGATCGAGGCATTTGCGCCAGATATGATGAATTTCCGGCGCGGCCGCGATTTCGCCGCGTGGTTGGGGCTTGTCCCACGTCAGCATTCATCAGGCGGCAAGGAGCGGCTCGGGCGCGTGTCGAAAGCCGGCCAGGCTGACATCCGCCGCCTCCTGATCGTCGGGGGCGATATCGCGCCTGAACTGGCTGGGGCGCTGGTCGATACCCGAGGGGTCCTGGCTGGCCCGGATGCTGGAGAGAAAGCCACGGATGCTGGTCGCGATCGCGCGGGCCAACCGGATGGCCCGGGCGATCTGGGCGATGTCCACCAAGAAGGAGAATTATCAGGATCCGGCACGAGCTACTGCATGAGCTGAACAGCGAAAGCAGTCTCGCGTCGGCGAAGGAGGTGCGAGAAGGCGACAACCCGAATGGGCGCAACGATCGAACAGATCTGGATCGGGAAAACCAGTAAGGTGCTGTGAGCAGATCAGCTCGCTGAACAGATTTGGACCCGATCCGCAGATCTCCATCCCGGCCCGCGGCCTGTAAGTGCCGCACCTTGAGGCCTGACAGAAGACTGCACTCGATCACCCGTCAGCAAGGTCAGAACCCTCTTGCACTACGGGCGGCAACCACAGAAGAACCTTGATCGGCAGGCAGGTCTGGATGGCGGCATTCGAGAGGACCGGCTTGCGCCCCAGTCGGCCTTCATGCGACGCAAGCCAAGGCCATCCCCTTGTCGACCCAGATCAGCAACGAGCCCCACTTCCTGAGCGCGTCGTTGTACTTCGACCAGTTGGAGGTGCGTTAGTGAGCGGCGGATGGATTGCTCACGCGTCTCTTATAGCCGCGGGGACTCCCGACTTGGATCCTACACCTCCGGTGACGTGCAACTACACCGCTCCGGAATCTTGATGCCCGCTCTCCTGCTTACATCGACTGTTAGGCCGTGTTGACAAAACCCTTCCCGTAGCGCTCTCGGCGTGGTTCACGCTGCCTGATTTTGGTCGGGGGGAGTGACGCGATGGCGCGGGGTCTGATGTCGAACGCGGAGTGGGCGTTCTTCGAGCCGTTCATCCGGGGGGTACGTGCCCGAAACGGTCGGCAGGGAGCCGATCACCGGCGGGTGCTAGACGGGGTGTTCTGGATCGCCCGGACGGGAAGCCCTTGGCGCGACCTGCCCGAGGAGTTCGGCAAGTGGTCGTCGGTCTACCGCCAGTTCCGCCTTTGGACGCTGGCAGGTCTGTGGGAGACGATCCTGGAGGCGCTCAACGAGGCTGCGGGAGAGCTGGATCACCCGCCCGACCGGCTTCATATGATCGACAGCACCGTCGTCCGGGCGCACCAGCACGCAGCCGGCGCAAGGGGGGGACTCAGAGACAGGGTATCGGGCGCTCAAGAGGTGGCCAGACGACTAAAATCCACCTCCGCTGCAATGCGTGGGGCCTTCCAATGCGCACCGACGTGACGCCAGGCCAGACCTCCGACCACAAGGGTTTCGACCTCGTCATGGGCGACGACCTTCCCGCGCCGGGGGCGCTGCTTGCCGACAAGGGCTATGACGNGGACCGCATCCGCGACTGGGCCGAAGCCCGCGATACGATCCCGGTGATCCCCATGCGCCGACATCGCAAGGCTCGCGCGGGCGTCGACCGCACGCTCTACGCGCTGCGCAACCTCGTGGAGCGCTGCTTCGGCC
>NZ_CYPR01000194.1 GCF_001408515.1 Jannaschia seosinensis
AGGCATGACGACGCCACCCATGTCATCGATATCCTCCCATTTGCGCCGGTGTGACCAGTATCCGAGCCGNACCTCGTCTCCGTTGCCGGTCGGCTTCAGGCGGGCAATCGGCGCCTCCGTCTCCAGCAGGTAGAGATGGCAAGAGCCCTTGTTCTTGTAGGAGCCGACACCACCACCATTGGCGTCGTCGAAAGCTTCGATGCGGGCGACCGTTTCATCGTACAGCATGCGCAGATCATACATGAGCACACCTCAAGATGCGTCATTCACTTTGCCGCGGGCCCCTGACTTGCATGGTGATCGGCGAGGGATTCGAAGCATGGGATGCAGCAACATTCCACCTCCCCGCCGCCGACAGGCGTTCCGGTTCCCCAGATCCTGCGCGATTGGCTGCAGGAGCTGCGAATGTGCTTTACAGCTCCCAGCTGGGAACACGTGCTTGTTCTGGTCATGGGTGCAGTGCTGGCACCGGGCAAGCGCACCGTCAGCGCCTGCCTGCGGATGACCGGGCGTGCCGAGGCGCAGAATTTCTCAAGCTGTCATCAGCTCCTCAACCGTGCCCGGTGGAACACCCACGCCATGGCGCGGCACCTGCTGAGCATGGTCGTCAACCGCCTCGTGCCGGAGGGCCCGGTAGTCATCGGGATGGACGACACCATTGAACGCCGGTGGGGGCGCAGGATCACAGCACGCGGCATCTATCGCGATCCCGTCCGCTCCAGCCACGGCCATTTCGTCAAGGCCAGCGGACTGCGCTGGTTGAGCTTCATGGTGCTGACGCCGGTCCCGTGGGCGGGTGCCGTAAAGGCCCTGCCGGTCTTCCCCCTGCTCGCCCCGTCACAACGCTCCAACCTTCACCGGGGACGCAGACACAAGCTGCTGACCGACTGGGCCCGCCAAGGGGCGCTCCAGCTCTGCCGCTGGTTGCCCGACCGCGACATCGTCTTCGTCGGCGACAGCAGTTTCGCCGTCCACGAACTGGCCCACGCTATCACAGGCCGGGCAACGCTGATCAGCCGGCTCCGGCTCGATGCCAATCTCTTCGCGCCCCCTCCCGAGCGCAATGCGCGCTCCGTCGGCCGTCCGGCACAGAAGGGCCCGCCGTTGCCCAAGTTGAAGACCTTGCTTTCAGATCCCGCTACGCCATGGCACAGAATGACCGTCTCCTCATGGTATGGCCGCAAGCAAGGGAAAACGCTCGAGATCGCCTCGGACACCGCACTCTAGTATCGCCCCGGCACGCCGCCCAAACCAATCCGCTGGGTGCTTGTCAGAGACCCTGAAGGCAAGCGGGCCCCGCAGGCCTTCTTCAGCACCGACACCGCCCGCGAGCCAGCCGACATCATCGCACTCTTCGTCCGCCGTTGGCAGGTCGAGGTCACCTTTGCAGAAACCCGCGCGCATCTCGGCGTCGAAACCCAAAGGCAGTGGTCCGACAAGGCAATCGCGCGAACAACACCTGCCTTGCTCGGTCTCTACAGCCTCATCTCGCTGTGGGCCTGCGATCTGCTGAGCACGACCAGCACGCCCTATGCCGCAGCATGGTATCACAAGACCAATCTCACCTTCACCGACGCCATCGGTTCGGTGCGTCTGGCCCTCTGGGCAGGAGACGTTTTCCAACACTCTCCGCCGGACCGGGAACCGCAAGAAATCCCGCCCGACCGCCTCGTGCGCATGGCCGAAGCACTTTGCTTCGCCGCATAATGTACAAAGTCGAGCTGAGCGCCCCCCAACTTCTTGCGCAGGACCGCACGACCAGTGCCGTCGGCCCCATGCACCTGGAACACATTCTTCGCCAGATCGAGCCCGACCGTGATAGTCTCCGACATGACCGCTCTCCTGTGTGGATCGTTGCAGACCCACCTTGGCACACTGATGCCGTCGGGGGGCGGTCACATCATCAACGCAACTTTGTAGAAACCACGATAGGCGCAGAGTAATCTTCCGCCGAAAGACAATATTCTCGTGTTCTGGTGGAGCCGAGGGGAATCGAACCCCTGACCTCGTCATTGCGAACGACGCGCTCTACCAACTGAGCTACGACCCCAACGCCGCCTCATATGGCGAGGGGATCCAGCCGTGTCAAGCGAGCATGGGAACCCGCACCGGCGGCGGGATCGTTGTCTCTTCGCGCAACCCGAAAGGCCGTCGATGTTTCTCACCAAGACCCTTTGGAAGCTGCGCGAATGGGCCAGTCAGGTCTGGCCGCGCGTCTCGCTGTTTTCGCTCGTGGCGATCCTGACTGCGGCCGTCGCGCCACTGATCTCGCCGCTTCTGCCCGATGACATGCAATCCACCGTCGGCCGCGCCGCCACCATGGACATGCTGTCGATCCTGACCGACTCGATGCTCGTGGCCTCGACCTTTTCGCTCTCGATCATGGTCACCGCGCACCATTTCGCGGCAAGCCAAGTCACCCCCCGCTCGCACCGGCTGCTTCGATCCGACGGCCAGACGCAGTCCGTCATCGCGACCTTCATCGGGGCGTTCGTCTACGCGCTGACTGCGACGGCGATCGTGAACGCGAACTTCTATGCCGAGGCGGACTTTCCGGTGATCTATACGGTCACCATCGTCATCATCGCGCTGGTGATCGGTGCGCTCATCCGGTGGGTTCAGCAACTTGCCGGACTCGGCTCGATCGAGACGACGACAAGGCGGGTCGAAGACGTCGCGCGCGAGGCGCTGGCCGCGCGCATGGTGACCCCGAATTTCGGCGGCGCCCCCCTCAGGGACGTCGACGGCGAGATGGGCTGGCCCGTCCGCGCGCAGGTCTTCGGCTACATCCGACACATCGACGTCCGGTCCCTCTCGGCCCGGGGAGAGGAACTCGATATTGACATCGCGCTCCTCGTCCTGCCGGGCGACGAGGTTGCACCGGACGACGTCATGATGCGATTGATCGGCCGCACCCAATCTCCTGACGGATCGGTGGATACCGGCCTGATCGATGAAATGCGCGGACAGGTGACGATCGGCGCATTGCGGACCTTTGATCAGGACCCGCTATTCGGCTTGCAGGTCCTGTCGGAAATTGGGCAGCGCGCCCTGTCCCCCGGTCTCAACGATCCGCGTACCGCCGATGATATCATAAGCCGTCAGCTCCGCGTTCTCGGCAACTGGGACACGACCGGCGCGGATGCTCCCCTGCCCCGCATCCGGGCCCGAGGGTCCGACATGCGGCTGATGGTCGAGACGGCCTTCGATGCGATCGCCCGCGACGGTGCCGATCTCGTGGAGATCCAGATGGCCGTGCAACGCGCCTTGGGCATCCTTGCCTACCATGCCGATCCCGATATGCGGCAGGCTGCGCGAAATGTGTCCGCCCGCGCGCTTGCCCGCTCGGATAAGACGCTTCTGCTGGAGGAAGACCGCAAGCGGGTCCGCGACCTCGCCACGGTGGATCGGGCAGCCGACCGAAACGGAGCCGCAGCCGAATGACCCGCCGCTGCGGCGGCCCTATTCCGCCGCTTCGAGATAGCTCTCGACCGGTGGGCAGGTACAGACGAGGTTGCGGTCGCCGGCGACGTTGTCCACGCGGTTGACCGGGGGCCAGTACTTGTCCACCCGGAAGGCCCCGGCGGGGAAGCAGGCCGCCTCGCGCGAATAGGGGCGATCCCAGTCGCGCACGAGGTCCTCCATCGTGTGCGGCGCGTTCTTCAGCGGGTTGTTGTCCGCATCCATCTGCCCCTGCTCGATCTTGGCAATCTCTTCCCGGATCGCGAGCATCGCGTTGACGAAGCGGTCAAGCTCGGGCTTCGGCTCGCTCTCGGTCGGCTCCACCATTAGGGTGCCGGCCACGGGCCACGACATTGTCGGTGCGTGGAAGCCGTTGTCGATCAGCCGCTTGGCCACGTCGTCGACCGTTACGCCCGCACTCTCCTTGAAGGGCCGCGTATCGAGGATGCATTCATGCGCGATCCTCCCGTTGCGCCCCGCGAACAGCACGCCATACGCCCCCTTGAGCCGCGCGGCGACGTAGTTCGCCGACAGGATCGCCACTTTGGTTGCCTGCGTCAGCCCCGCGCCGCCCATCATCATCACGTAGGAATAGCTGATCGGCAGGATCGAGGCGGAGCCGAAGGGCGCGGCCGAAACCGGCGCCTCGGTCCCCTCCTCCGGATGGCCCGGCAGGTGCGGCGCCAGATGCGCCTTCACCCCGATCGGCCCCATGCCGGGCCCGCCACCGCCATGCGGGATGCAGAAGGTCTTGTGCAGGTTCAAATGACTGACATCCGCGCCGATTTCGCCGGGCTTCGACAGGCCGACCATCGCGTTGAGGTTTGCCCCGTCGAGATAGACCTGACCGCCATGTTGGTGCGTGATCTCGCAGACCTCGCGGACGGTGTCCTCAAACACGCCGTGGGTGGAGGGATAGGTGATCATGCAAGCCGCCAGATCGTCACCCGCCGCCTTCGCCTTCGCGCGGAAGTCGTCGATGTCGACATCACCGTTCGCCGCGGCCTTCACGATCACGACCTTCATGCCCGCCATCATCGCCGAGGCCGGGTTCGTGCCATGCGCCGACGTCGGGATCAGGCAGATGCGCCGGTTGTCCTCGCCCCGCGCGCGATGCCAGGCGGCGATCGTCAGAAGGCCCGCATATTCCCCCTGCGCACCGGAATTGGGCTGCATCGACATCGCGTCGTAGCCCGTGATGACGCAGAGCCGGTCCTTGAGCTCCTCGATCATCTCAACATAGCCGGCCGCATCCTCGCGCGGGGCGAAGGGATGCAGGCGACCGAATTCCGGAAACGTCACCGGCATCATCTCGACCGCGGCATTGAGCTTCATCGTGCAGGAGCCCAGCGGGATCATTGCCCGGTCGAGCGCCAGATCGCGGTCGGCGAGACGGCGCATGTAGCGCATCATCTCCGCCTCGGCGCGGTTCATGTGGAAGATCGGATGGGTGAGGTAGTCTGTCTCCCGTGCCAGGGCATCCGGCAGGTCGACGCGCAGCTCCGGCGCAGCCTCGACACCGAAGGCCGACAGCAGCCGCTCCAGAACCGCCCCGTCCGTCATCTCGTCGCAGGCGATGCCCAGACGATCGTCGCCGATCCTGCGCAGCGTGATGCCGGCATCCCGTGCCGCCTGCCACAGGGCATCGCGCCGGTCGCTCGTCACCGTGAAGGTGTCGAAGATCGGCCCATCGGAGACCGCAAACCCCGCCTCCGCCAGCGCATCGCGCAGCGCGACCGCATGGGCATGGACGTGGGTGGCGATGTGGCGCAGGCCGCGCGGGCCGTGGAATACCGCAAAGAAGCTCGCCATCACAGCCAGCAGTGCCTGCGCGGTGCAGACGTTGGACGTGGCCTTCTCGCGCCGGATATGCTGCTCCCGGGTCTGGAGCGCGAGGCGGTAGGCCTTGTTGCCAAGCGCATCGACGCTGACACCGACAATGCGCCCGGGCATCGACCGCTTGTGCGTCTCGGCGCAGGCAAAGAACGCGGCATGCGGACCGCCATACCCCAGCGGCACGCCGAACCGCTGCGCGGAGCCAACGGCGATATCCGCGCCCATCGCGCCCGGCTCCTTCAGGAGGCACAGCGCCAGCAGATCCGTCGCGACGATGCCGATCGCCTTCGCCTTGTGAAGCGCGTCCATCTGCGCGCTCAGATCACCGAGCCCGCCATGCGTGTCGGGATACTGAAAAATCGCGCCGAAGACGGCGTCGGCGTCCAGATCCGAAACGTCGCCGACGATCAACTCGATCCCCAGCGGCTCCGCACGCGTCTGCATCACCGCGATGTTCTGGGGGTGGCAATTCGCATCCACAAAGAACGCCGCGGCCTTCGACTTGCCGACGCGCTGCGCCATGACCATCGCCTCGGCGCAAGCCGTCGCCTCGTCCAGAAGCGACGCATTCGCCACCGGCAGCCCGGTCAGGTCGGACACCATCGTCTGGAAATTGAGCAGCGCCTCGAGCCGTCCCTGTGCGATCTCGGGCTGGTAAGGCGTGTAGGCGGTGTACCAGGCCGGGTTTTCCAGCACGTTGCGCTGGATCGCCGGGGGCGTGACCGTGTCGCTGTAGCCTTGCCCGATCATGCTGACCGTAATCCGGTTCTTCGCGGCAAGCTCGCGCATCCGCGACAGGATCGCGTGCTCGGTCATCTGCGGCCAAGGCAGCGGCTCGGATTGCCGGATGGATCTCGGCACCGTCTCGTCGATCAGCGTATCGAGATCGGCCGCGCCGACCACCTCCAGCATCTCGGCCATCTCCTCGGGCGAGGGGCCGATATGGCGACGATTGGCGAAATCGTAGGTGTCGTAATCGGTCAGCTTGGTCATCTCGGCCCTCCGGGCGCTTCAACTGTCTTGATTGGCCGTGATGATCGGGGATCCGATCATCACGCTGCCGCCGGAATGTCCCGTTCTCGCGAACGGTCTATTCCGCAAACTCCTTGTAGGCGTCCTCGTCCATCATCGCGTCTATCTCCTCGGGCGTGGAGGTGGTCATGCGGAAGAACCACGCCGCCTCGGCGTCCTCGTTGACGAGGCCCGGATTATCGATCAGCGCCTCGTTCACCTCGGTGATCTCGCCGTCGAGCGGGGCGAGGATGTCGGAGGCTGCCTTGACGCTCTCGATCACGACGATCTCCTCGCCCTTGGTGATCTCGCGGCCGACATCGGGGAGTTCGATGAACACCACGTCGCCCAGCTGCTTCGCGGCATGCTCGGTGATGCCCACGGAGATGATTCCGTCGGCCTCGTCGAGCCATTCATGTTCCTCGGTATATTTCATCGCAATCCTCTCAGCGCTTGTAGCGGGGTTGGTGGAACGGCAGGTCTGCGACCGTGACAGGCATGCGCCGGCCGCGAACGTCACCATAAAGCGTGACACCGGCCTGCGTTCCAGCAGGAACATAGCCCATGGCGATCGGCGCGCCCACCGAAGGGCCGAACCCGCCGGACGTGACGGTGCCCACGGGCGCGACCGCATCTTCGGTTTCGTAGAGCATCACACCCATCCGCATCGGCGCGCGCCCGTCGGGGCGCAGGCCCACGCGGATGCGCTCGGGGCCCTCGGTCAGTTCGTGCAGGATCCGGTCTTCGCCCGTGAACCCTCCTGCCCGCGCGCCGCCCGGACGCCGCACCTTGCCGATCGCCCAGTTCAGCCCCGCCTCGACCGGCGAAATCTCGGGCGTCAGGTCCTGCCCGTAGAGCGGCATTCCGGCCTCCAGCCGCAGACTGTCGCGCGCACCCAGCCCGATCGGCAGCACGTCCTCATGCGACAGGAGCGCGCGGGCGAAGGCGTCGGCGACCTCGATCGGCACACTGATCTCGAAGCCGTCCTCACCGGTATAGCCCGACCGGCTGATCCAGAGGTCGGCCTCCTGCCACTCGAACCCGCCGACATCCATGAAGCGCATCGCGGCGGTGCCGGGCACGAGCCCCTCCAGCGCAGCCTCCGCCGACGGCCCCTGCAGCGCCAGAAGCGCCCGGTCGTCGTGCAGTTCGACCGAATGGTCCGGCAGGCCCGCACGCAGGATGTCCATGTCGAGATGCTTCATCGCACCGTTGACGACCAGAAGCAGGTGATCGCCGCGGTTCGCGACCATCAGATCGTCCGCCACGCCGCCATCGGGCAGGGTCAGCAAGCCGTAACGCTGCCGCCCTTCGGCCAGCCCGACCACATTGACCGGCATCAGCCGCTCCAGAGCCGACGCGGCCCCGTCGCCGGCCACGATGACCTGTCCCATGTGGCTCACGTCGAAAAGCCCGGCGCGCGTGCGCACATGAAGATGCTCCGCCATCACGCCGGCGGGATATTGCACCGGCATCGCGTAACCCGCGAAGGGCACCATCTTGCCGCCAAGCTCGGCGTGAAGCTCGGCCAGCGGCAGGGGAATCTGGGTCGCGTCGTCCATGGCACTCCTCTCCGGATCCGGACGGACCCGTGTGAAATGCCCCCTCTGTCCTTTGGCCTGAGATCGCTATCCCTTCGGCGCCCCGTCCGGGGTCTCTCCAGAGTGTCGTCGCGCGGCAGGTCCGTTCGCCTGAGAGTTTACCGGGGCGGTTGCTCCTTCGGCCCTGTCCTGCGACAGAGTCTCCCGTGCCGTGCGAGTTTCCTATAGGAAACCGGATCTGTTTTGCGCAAGGGAAAAGATGAACCGCTTCTTCGGCTATGGCAGCCTCGTGAACCGCCGGACGCATGCCTATCCCAATCTCACTCGCCACACGGTGACCGGCTGGCGGCGCGCCTGGCGGCATACGCCGCTTCAGGAGGCGGCGTTTCTGACGGCGGTGCCGGACACGGCGAGCGAAATCGACGGCGTGACGGCGGATGTGCCCGGTGGCGACTGGGCCGCGCTCGACCTGCGGGAGGCGGCGTATGTCCGCACGCCCCTCTCCGACGGGACGCGCATCTACCACATCCCGGAGAAGATGCACGGCCCGGCACCGCGAACGCATCCGATCCTGCTGAGCTATCTCGACGTCGTCGTGCAGGGTTTCCTGACCGAATTCGGGGCGACCGGCGTGGCCCGCTTCTTCGACACGACCGACGGTTGGGACGCGCCGATCCGCAACGACCGCGACGTGCCGATCTATCCTCGAGCACAGACCCTGAGCCTGGAGGAGCAGGCCATCGTCGACGAAAACCTTGCCCGCATCGGTGCAATCGCGCGGGTGAGCTAGCCGCCCGCCTGTTCCAGCGCGTCCAGCACCGCCGCCTCGGTCAAGAGTTCCGGCAGGACGATGCCTTCGGGCGCGCCAGGGCCGAACACCTGGTTGAACGGAATGCCGAACCGGCCGTTCTCGCGCAGATAATCCGCGATGGCTTCGTCGGCGCGCGTCCAGTCCGCCCGCAACGCGACGACCGCGGCCAAGGCATCGGCCACGCCGGCGCGCTCCAGAACCAGCGTCTTGTTCGCCTTGCAGGTCAGGCACCAATCTGCGGTGACGTCGACGAAGACGGTTTCGCCCGACGCGACGGCCTCCGCGACACGCGCCTCGCTCCAAACCTGCCACCCCGAGGCGATCTCCGCGCGGGGCGGGGCGCTGACCGGGACGAACAGGGCCGCCCCCAGCGCCGCCGCCAATCCCACCCCGCCGACAGCCCAGCCGCGGCGCCACATCGCGAGCGCCAGCAGCATCGCGGCCGCCACCGCACCGACGGCAAGCGCCATGCCCACGCCCCCTGCCGCCGCCAGCACGGTGACCAGCCACACCGCCGCGAGGATCAAAAGCACCCCGAGCCCCCAGCGGATCGCCATCATCCACCGCCCCGGACGCGGCAGGCGCCGCACGAGCCCGGGCCGGATCGCGACCAGCGCGAAGGGCGCGGCCAAACCCGCCCCCATGGCGAGGAACACGGCGAGGATCTGCGCCGGCCCGTGCGTCAGCGCATAGGTCACCGCGGTTCCCAGAAATGGCGCCGAGCAGGGCGTCGCCATCACGGCGGCGAACGCTCCGGTGGCAAAATCCCCGCCCCATCCGCCGCGCGCCTCGGTGCGCGCCATGCCGGTCATCGCCGCCGGGCCGAGACGGACCGCGAAGAAGCCGAACAGGTTCGCCGCGAACAGCACCATCAGAACGATCATCACCGCGAGAAAGACCGGGTTCTGGAACTGCACGCCCCAGCCGACCGCCACGCCCGCCTCGCGCAAGGCGATCACGATCCCGGCCAGTCCGGCGAAGAAGACCATCACCCCGGCCACGGAGGCCACGAAGCCCGCCCGCACCCGCGCGGCCGACCGATCCGCCGCCTGCAAGGCCGAGGCCAGCTTGATCGACAGGACCGGCAGGACACAGGGCATCACGTTCAGGATCAGCCCACCCAGCGCGGCAATCGCGAGGATCGCCCAGAGCCCGGTCCCTGCGGCTGGCGGCGCGGGCGCGACTGGCCCCGGCACCGCCCGCAACGTCGCGGCGCGGTCGCCATCGGCCAGCGTGATGTCCAGCGCCCCCTCACCCGGCGCCAGCACCGGCACCCGCGCCCAAAGCGCCCGCCCCCCGTCGGACAGAACGATCTCGGGCGCATCGAAGGCCGCATAGGGACCATGTTCGGGAAACAGGTCGACATCGCCGAACGGCACATCCGACGCAGCCGTCAGCGTCAGCGCCTCCTCGTCGAGATGGACATCGCCCAGAGCGAGCCCGGATCCCGAACCGTCGCCCGGTATTCGCGCGATCCAGTGCGCCAGCGTTTCCGCCGCCTCGGCATCCACCCCTCCGCCGCCCCCCGCCGGAAGCGCCAGCGCGAGGTCCAACCGCTCCGGCACGCAAATATCGGCGCAGACCAAGATCTCCGCCGTCACCTCCAGCCGCGCCGCCGCACCGGGATCGGCCAGCCGGACATTCAGCGGGAACACGACCTCCTTGCCGTAGCCAAAGTTCTGGATGTCGAACGCGGTAAATCGCTCTGGCACCGGATAGGACAGCTCCACATCAGCGATATTCTCGCTGCCGGACCAGTCGAGCACGGGCGGCAGGCCCACTTCGCCGGGGCTGCGCCAATAGGTCTTCCATCCCGCGTCGAGCGTCAGGGCCAGTCCGGCCGAAACCGTCCCGCTTTCCGCACGAATGCCGTCCTCGGCGGCGATCAGGCGCGCCTCGACCGCCCGGCCCCGGACGGATTGGGATTCCGCCGCCGCGACGGATAGGGGCAACAGGCATAGCAGGGCGAAAAGACGAAGCATCTTCACCGTCATATGCTCCCGCTCACCGCGTTTCGATAGGGGAGACGTATTGACTGACACGAACGTGACCGCCCGTCCGGCTTGCACCTGCCGCCGACAGCGGTAAGCCTCGCCTCCAGCCCACCCGGACCGAGGAAATGCCCATGCTCCGCTTCGCCCTGCCGCTCGCCCTTCTCGTCGCAGCCCCGCCCGCAATGGCGCAGGAGCGTACCGAGGCGGAAGTGAAGGGACTCGCCCTCGAGGCGATCCTCGAAAATCCGGAGGTCATCGTCGAGGCGATCGAGATGCTGCGCAGGCGCGATGCCGAGGAAGCGCAGGCCGAGGCGCAGGCGACCCTGGGCGAAAGCCGCGATCTTCTGGAGCGCGACCCGAACGCACCCGTGCTGGGCAATCCTAATGGCGACGTCACGGTGGTGGAATTCTTCGACTACAACTGCCCCTATTGCCGCCGGGCCGGCGACGAGGTGGCTGCGCTGCTGGAGGCCGACCCTGACGTCCGTCTGGTCTACCGCGAATGGCCGATCCTGAGCGAAGGCTCTCTCTTTGCCGCGCGCGCCGCGCTGGCCGCGCGGGAGCAGGACCTCTATGCCCAGATGCACGAGGCGATGATGGACGCGCAGGGCCGCCTCGACGAGACGAGCGTGATGGCGATCGCCGAAGAAGTGGGCCTCGATACCGCGCAATTGCGCACCGACATGGAAGCGCCCGAGGTTCAGGAGCATATCCGGACATCGATGGAACTGGCCCAGTCGCTGGGCTTCAGCGGCACGCCCAGCTTCGTTGTCGGTGACACCACGGCCCCGGGCCTCGTGGATGCCGAGCAGCTTCAGGCGATGGTCGAGGACGCCCGCGACGATAACTGACGCTCAGGCGCCAACCGGTACCATCGTGCCAAGCGCGGTCGCAACGTGCCTTCTCTCCGCGTCGGAACCGTCGCTGCCGTACACGTCCGACGCGACGGCGATCAGGCGTCGTCCTGACCGCACCACGCGGCCCTCCGCCACGAGCAGACCGCTCGCCCGCGCCAGAAGCGAGATGCGGAACTCGCTGGTCACGACCTCGGCATCCGGCTCCATCAGGGTCAGCGCGGCGTAGCCTGCCGCCGAATCGGCCAGCGAAAACGTGAGGCCGGCATGCCCGGCCCCGTGCTGCTGCGCGCTGGCCGGCGTGACCTCCGCCGCGATCCGCACGAGCCCCTCGCCCACATGCTCCACCCGCGCACCCAGCGTCGCCATCATCCCCTGCCGGGCGAAGCTTGCCTCGACGCGCGCGCGGGCGGCATTTGCGTCAAAGGCGCTCATCGGCAGACCCTTGAGGCCCCCACCGCGTCAGGCCACCCGGCTCAGCGCCCGCTCGGGTGCGATCCCCAGCGCGGCACAGACGTCGCGAGTCAATTCGGGGCGGTTGAGCGTGTAGAAATGCAGATGCTCGCAGCCCTCCTCGACCAGCCGGTCGGCCAGCTCCGCCGCCTGCACGACGGCCAGAAGATCGGCGCGGCCGTCCCGCTCCGCCCGATCGAATGCAGCCGCCATCTCGGGCGGGATCAGGGCGCCGCAGGCCTTCGCGAAGCGGGAGGCTTTCGTCCAGTTCTCGATCGGCAGGATCCCCGGCACGATCGGCGCGTCGATCCCGGCCGCGACGCAGCGGTCGCGAAACCGCAGGAAGGTCTCGGGATCGAAGAAGAACTGCGTCACCGCCTCCGTCGCACCCGCATCGATCTTGCGCTTGAGCCACTGGACATCGGCCTCCGCGTCCGCCGCCTCGGGGTGGCGATCGGGATAGGCGCCGACGCGGACGTTGAAGCCGTCGGCGGCCAAGGCACCGACCAGCTCCACGGAATCGCGGAACCCGTCCGGATGCGGCTCGAACCCACTCGATCCCTTCGGCGGGTCACCACGCAGCGCCACGATATCGGTCACGCCCTTCTCACGAAAACCGCGTGCCACGGCGAGCGTTTCCTCGCGGGACGCATCCACGCAGGTCAGATGCCCCGCCACGCGCAGGCCGAACCGCTCGCCGAGCGCCGCGACCGCGTCGCGCGTCAATTCCCGCGTGGTGCCGCCCGCGCCATAGGTGACCGAGACCCATTCCGGGGCCAGCGGGGCCAAGGCGCTGATGCAGTCCCAGAGGCGGAACGAGCCCTCAAGGGACTTGGGCGGGAAGAACTCAAACGAAACGGCGGGTCGGACGGACATGAATACGGGCTCCTTGGCGGGTCGAACCCTTGTGCCGCATATGGGTTTCATGTGACAGCCTCATAATCCTCATCATCGACATGAGCCTGCTGCAATGAAGCTGCACCTCGAATTTCGGCACCTGCGCACGATACGCGCCATCCACGAATGCGGCGGTCTCGCGCGCGCAGCCGACCGTCTCAACATCACCCAGAGCGCGCTGAGCCATCAGGTCAAGAACCTCGAGGCGCAGATCGGGGTCGATCTCTTCGTCCGCCGCTCCAAGCCGATGCGGCTGTCGCCCGCCGGTCAGCGTCTCTTGCGGCTGGCCGAGCAGGTCCTGCCGCAGGTGGAGGCGGTGGAGCAGGATTTCGCCGGGCTCAAATCGGGTAAGACGGGCCGGCTGCACATCGCCATCGAATGCCATGCCTGCTTCGAATGGCTGTTTCCGGTTCTGGAGCAGTTTCGCCGCGCCTGGCCCGAGGTCGATGTCGATATCCGCCCCGGCCTGCAGTTTCAGGCCCTTCCGGCCCTAGAGCGGGAGGAGGTGGATCTTGTCGTCTCCTCCGACCCCGAGGCGATGCCGGGCGTCGAGTTCGCGCCGCTTTTCGACTACGAGCCGGTCTTCCTCGCCTCGTCGGCTCATCCCCTCGCGGGCAGGACGCATATCGACGCCGCGGATTTCGTGGGACAAACCCTGATCACCTATCCGGTGGAACGGGCCCGGCTCGACGTGTTCAACCAGCTCCTGACCCCCGCCGGGATCGAGCCCGCGCAGATCCGGCAGGTAGAGCTGACGGCGGTGATCCTGCTTCTGGTGGCGTCCAACCGCGGCGTCGCGGTCCTGCCCGATTGGGTCGTGCGGGAGGTGCGGTATAATTCCGACTACGTCACCCGCCCGCTGACCGAAACGGGCCTTACCCGCAGGCTCTATGCCGCGATCCGGCAGGACGACGCGTCCAAGCCGTTCATGTCGCACGTGCTGCGCCTGATGCGGACCGAGCCGCTCAAGCTCCAGCGCCGGTCCGAGGACGCCTGACGCCCCTCAATCGATGCCCATCGTGCCCATGAGGCCCGTGCTGCGAAACGACAGCTCCTTGTCCTTGCCGATGATGAGATGGTCGTGAATGACAATCCCCAAGGCGCCGCAGGCCGCCTCCAGGCGCAGCGTCATCTCGATATCGGCCTCGCTCGGCGTCGGGTCGCCGGACGGGTGGTTGTGCACGATCAGAAGCGCGCTGGCCGAAAGCTCCAGCGCCCGCCGCGCCACTTCCCGCGGATAGACGGGGACGTGATCGACCGTCCCCTCGCCCTGCGCCTCGTCGGCGATCACGACGTTCTTGCGGTCGAGGAACAGGACGCGAAACTGCTCCGTCTGCCGGTGCGCCATTGTCGTGCGGCAATAGGAGACCACGTCCGACCATGATGACAGCACCTCGCGGTCGAGCACCTTCGCCTGCGACATCCGGTGCGCGAAGGCTTCGACGATACGCAGTTGCAGCCAGACCCGGTCCGTCGCCCCCTCCACGCGCAGCAGATTGCGCTCCGAGGCGGCGACGACGCCGTTCAGGTCGCCGAACTCCGCCAACAGACGCTTGGCCAGCGGCTTCACGTCGATGCGGGGGATCGCGTTGAACAGCAAAAGCTCCAGAAGTTCGTATTCCGGCATCGGTGCGTGCCCGCCAGACAGAAAGCGGCTCCGCAGCCGCTCCCGGTGGCCCCAGTAATGCGGCCGCTGCGTGCCGTCGGCGCCACGGACGTATCCGCCGCCCGCCGATTGCGACGGGTCGAGCCTGTCGTTGTGCTTCGGGCGCGGCGTCCAGGCCGGCTGCGTCTCGGTACCCGGCGGCGGCAGTCGCGCCTCCAGATCGTGCAGGCCCGGAGGCCCGGCCTCGGCGAACCCGAACCGCGCCTCCGCCCGGGGCGCGGGGTATTTCGACGCCGGCGGCCGGCGCACGGCGCGCCTATTGCCGCGCACAAGCCGCGACAGCCAATCGACCGCTTTCTTTCTGCGTCCCATCGCCAAGCCCCCGAGCCCCGATATCGCGGGCGAGGCTAGGTTGCGGTGGTAAACGGCAGGTTAACGAAACCGGATGGTCGCAAAGATGCCGGCCGTTTCCGCTTCACCCCCGGAGCGTCCTCGGTTAGACGCCTCGCCTGACCCCCGGACGGAGCCGAAACCCATGCAGGGCAGTGCCAATCTCAACGTGATGATCAAGGCCGCGCGCAAGGCCGGCCGCAGCCTGATCAAGGATTTCGGCGAAGTCGAGAATCTTCAGGTCTCGGCCAAGGGCCCTGGCGACTTCGTCTCCCGCGCCGACCGCCGCGCCGAGGAGATCGTGCGCGAGGAACTGACGGCCGCGCGCCCCAATTACGGCTGGCTCGGCGAGGAATCCGCCCCGGTGGAGGGCAAGGACCCGACCCGCCGCTGGGTCGTGGACCCGCTCGACGGCACGACGAACTTCCTGCACGGGATGCCGCATTGGGCCGTTACGATCGCGCTGGAGCACAAGGGCGAGATCGTCTCGGGCGTGATCCACGATCCAGTCAAGGACGAGACGTTCTGGGCCGAGAAGGGTACCGGCGCCTGGCTCGACGGCAAGACCCGCCTTCGCGTGTCGGGCCGAACCTCGATGATCGAGACGGTCTATGCCACCGGTTTGCCCTTCGCCGGGAGCAAGTACCTTCCCGCCACGCTTCGCGATCTCGGCCGCATCCTGCCGGTCTGCGCGGGCGTACGCCGCTGGGGTTCGGCGGCGCTCGATCTCGCCTATGTCGCGGCCGGCCGCTACGACGGATACTGGGAGCGGGGGCTGCACCCGTGGGATATCGGGGCCGGCATCCTTCTGGTGCGCGAGGCGGGCGGCTTTGCCGAACCGATCCGCGAAGGCCAGACGCTGCTGGAGGACGGTCACGTCGTCGCCGGTTCCGCCGCAATCTTCGAGCGCTTCGCCAAGATCATCCGCACCACCGACTGACGGGCGACGCGGCGGACAGGTTCCGCCGCTGCCCCGTTGCCCCGGCGCGGCCGTCATGCGACGTTACGTGGCGACGAGACACGAGAGCCGAATGTCAGCCACGATTTCCGATCTGCCCCGCAACGCGGGCCTGCCCTTCGACATCGCATTGGTCGAATCGGTCCGCGTCAACACGCCCGCCACGATGCGCCGCGCCGCGACCATCCCCGCGCGTCGGTCGCTCAAGAAGGATTGGCAGGCCGCCTGGCTGGCCCGCGCAATCAGCGTGATCGACCTGACGACATTGGCGGGCGACGACACCGAGGGACGTGTCCGGCGTCTTTGCGCCAAGGCGCTCCAACCCGTGCGCCCCGACCTGCTCGACGCGATCGGCCTGCCCGACCTGACGGTGGGGGCCGTCTGCGTCTATCACGAGATGGTGCCCGCCGCCGTCGAGGCCCTGCGGGGCCGCCTTCCCGTCGCCGCCGTCTCGACCGGCTTTCCGGCGGGCCTGTCCCCGTTCCACCTCCGCCTGCGCGAAATCGAGGAGAGCGTCGCCGCCGGCGCGACGGAGATCGACATCGTCATCTCCCGCCGCCATGTCCTGACCGGTAATTGGCAGGCGCTCTACGACGAGACCGCGCAGATGCGCGCGGCTTGCGGCGATGCCCACATGAAGGCGATCCTGGCGACCGGAGAGCTGGGGACGCTGAAGAACGTGATGAAGGCGAGCATGGTCTGCATGGCCGCGGGTTCCGACTTCATCAAGACATCCACGGGCAAGGAGGCGGTAAACGCGACCCTCCCGGTCAGCCTCGTGATGATGCGCACGATCCGGACCTACGAGGCGCTTTCCGGCTTCAAGGTCGGCTTCAAACCAGCGGGCGGGGTATCCAAGGCGAAGGACGCGCTGACTTACCTGGCGCTTCTGAAGGACGAACTGGGCGACAGGTGGCTGCGGCCGGACCTGTTCCGCTTCGGCGCGTCGTCGCTTCTGGGGGATATCGAGCGGCAACTGGAGCATCACGTGACCGGACGGTACTCGGCGGCCTGTCGCCACGCGATCGGTTAAGATCAGGGCGAGGGGCCAACCCCCTCGCGCTCCCCGAGGTATTTGGAAAGCAGAGAAGACATGAGCGTGGCGGACATCTTCGAGAGCATGGAATGGGGCCCCGCCCCAGAAGGCCGCGCCGAGGCGGATGCCTGGCTGGACCGCCACGGACGCGTCTTCGGACATTTCATCGGCGGCAAACGCGGCAAGCCGGGCGAGACCTTCACCGATCTGAACCCTGCCACGGGCGAAGTGCTGGCGGAGGTGACGCAAGGCACGGAGGCGGACATCGCCGCCGCCGTCAAGGCTGCGCGCAAGGCGCAGAAGGAATGGTCCGCCGCCTCCGGCCACGATCGGGCGCGCGTCCTCTATGCCATTGCCCGGGGGCTTCAGAAGCATTCTCGGCTCCTCGCCGTGCTCGAGGTGCTCGATTCCGGTAAGCCGATCCGTGAGGCGCGCGATATCGACGTGGCGCTGGCCGTGCGGCATTTCTACCACCATGCCGGCCACGCGGCGTTGTTGGGCGAGACCCATCCCGGGGCGCCCCCCTGGGGCGTCTGCGGTCAGATCGTGCCGTGGAACTTCCCGCTCCTGATGCTGGCGTGGAAGGTGGCGCCCGCGCTTGCGACGGGGAACGCCGTGGTTCTGAAGCCGGCCGAATGGACGCCGCTGACGGCACTGGCCTTCGCCGATATCTGCACGATGGCAGGCGTGCCGCCGGGTCTGGTCAACATCGTCACAGGCGACGGCCGCACCGGTGCGGCGCTGACTGCCGCGCCGATCGACAAGCTGGCCTTCACCGGCTCGACCGAGGTGGGCCGGATCCTGCGCCGGGAGACGGCCGGACGCGGGATCGGCCTGACGCTCGAATTGGGCGGCAAGTCGCCCTACGTCGTGTTCGAGGATGCCGATATTGACGGAGCGGTCGAGGGGCTGGTCGATGCGATCTGGTTCAATGGCGGACAGGTTTGCTGCGCGGGTGCGCGGCTTTTGGTGCAGGAGGGGGTCGCCGCCGATTTCGAGGCGCGGCTGAAAGCCCGGATGGCAAGGATCCGCGTCGGCGACCCGCTCGACAAGGCGGTCGACATGGGCGCGATGGTTCACGCCGAACAGAAGGCGCGGGTCGAGGCGATGCTCGCGCGAACCTCCGGGACGGTGCATCGCGGCACCTGCCCCGACGGCTGCTACCTTCCGCCTACCCTCGTCACCGATCTGCCTGCGGGCGATCCGATCATGCGCGAGGAGGTGTTCGGCCCGGTTCTCGCCATGACGACCTTCCGCACCCCCGCCGAGGCGGTGCAGCTGGCCAACGATACGGTCTACGGGCTGGCCGGCTCGGTCTGGTCGCAGGATATCGACGTGGCGCTGGACACGGCGCCGAAGATACGCGCGGGCGTGGTCTGGGTTAACGGTGCAAACCTGCTCGACGCGGCGGCGCCGTTCGGCGGGACGAAAGAAAGCGGATTCGGGCGTGAGGGCGGTGTCGCGGGCCTGTCGGCGTATCTGCGGCCCGCTGAGGGCCCAAAACTGCCCGCGCCACGGCAACTCGAAATCTTGCAAACCGGGGTCGAGACCATCGACAGGACCCCGAAGATGTATATTGGCGGCAAGCAAAGCCGTCCCGACAGCGGCTATTCCCGCCCCGTCGCCGGCCCGAAGGGCATCGCGGGCGAAGTCGGCGTCGGCAATCGCAAGGATCTGCGCAACGCGGTCGAGGCGGCCACCGGCGCGAAGGGCTGGAGTGCATCGGCCGGGCATCTGCGCGCCCAGATTCTCTATTACCTTGCCGAGAACCTGTCGGCACGCGCCGCCGAGTTCGATGCCCGCTTGGCCGCACAGACCGGCGGCAAGCCCGAGGCGGAACGGGCGGTGCGCCACCTGTTCCGCTGGGCGGCTTGGGCGGATAAGCACGACGGCCGCACGCTGGGCGTGCCGATGGGGGGACTGGCGCTTGCGCTGAACCGTCCGGTCGGCGTGATCGGGGCCTTCGCGCCGGAGACGGCGCCGCTCTTGGGCCTCGCGCAGATCATGGGCGCTGCGCTGGCGGCGGGAAACCGGCTGGTGCTGGTGGCGCCCGAGACGGCACCGCTGAGCGCGACCGATCTCTATCAGGTCCTCGACACGTCGGACGTGCCCGGGGGCGTGGTCAATATCCTGACCGGCGATCATGCGGAGCTTGCCCCGCATATGGCCGGGCATATGGGCATCAATGCCGTCTGGAGCTTTTCGTCGGCCGACATCTCGGCCACCGTCGAGCGTGAAGCGGCGGGCGATCTGAAGCGAAGCTGGGTGAATAACGGCCGGGATCGGGATTGGGACGCGACGGATGCGGCCACGTGGCTGAGCCATGCAACGGAGGTTCAGACGATCTGGGTTCCGTTCGGCCTCTAACCCTTCAATGTCGCCGGTCAACAGGCGACTTGAAGACGAAGGCGACCAGCGCGCCGAGGATGAGGACGATCGCGAGGAAGTTCGGATCCGTCGCGCCAATCTCGTAGCCTGCCACGCGGAACGAGAGCGTATTGAGGCAGGTCAAGCCGAGACCGGGAATGGTAAAGCAGTCATTCATGGTTAGCGCATCCTTTACTTTATCGGACGCTATGCGGCGAATCCGGCTATTCTAGGGCCTTTTTTCGACGGTTTCGGCCATGCGATCGCACACCATCACCTCCGGCGCGACACGGCGTAGAACCTTCCGAATGGCTCCGGCCAGTTCGCCGTAAGCCGCCCCCTGCCCCGCCCTGCGTCGCCAGACCATGCCGATATCGCGACCAGGGGCGGGAGCCGACAGCGCCCGCGCGGTCACGAGCGCCTCGCGCGCGACCTCGGAGCGGACATAGAGCGCGGGCAGGACCGACAGACCGAGGCCGGTCGCCACCATCTGCCGCAGCGTATCGAGCGATGTGCCCTCATAATCGAGCGACAGCCGCGCGCCCGTCTCCGCGCACAGATCGGCGACCGTGTCATGCAGACGGTGCCCCGCCTCGAGCGTCATCACCGTCTCCCCCGCCAGGCTCTCGCGCGGCACCTCCGCACTGGCGGCAAGCGCGTGATCGGCAGGCATGACCACCAGAAGCGGCTCGTGGAACAGGGGCGCAACCGTCAACGACGGCTCCTCGACCGGCAGCGGGAAGAACAGCACATCGAGCGTCCCGTCCCGCAGCCGTCCGAGAAGGTCCCGAGACGTCCCCTCGCGAACATAGAATTTCAACGTCGGGTAAATTTCATGAAGGCCAGGAATGACGAGAGGCAGGAAATAGCTACCGAGCGACCCGACAACGCCCACACGCACCGTTCCGGTCAGCGGATCCGCCCCCGCCCGCGCCAGCGCCGCGATGTCCGCCACATCGCGAAGCACCGCGCGCGCCCGCGCCGCGACTTCGGTGCCGAGGGGGGTAAGCGTCACGCCCGCGCGGGACCTTTCGACGAGCTGGATGCCCAGCTTCTCCTCCAGTTCCCGCAGCTGCACACTGAGTGTAGGTTGCGTCACGTGAACGCTTTCGGCCGCACGGCGAAAATGCCGCGTGTCGGCGACGGCGACGAGGTATCGAAATTGCTGGAGCGTCGGCATGAGACCTCGATAGATTGCCACTATCGAAGGTAAGACGGATGAAGGCGCAGTACAATTAATGGTGCCGCTTATTTGACCTCTCGCAATCTTGAACGGATCATAGGGAGGAGCATGGCGGCGCCCGCCACAGGCAACAGGTTTTTTGCCGAACCCGCCGGCTGGAACTCAGTAGCCGTGCCGGCAGCCCTCTTTATCCGGCTCGCCGGGTTTCTGGCTGCGGTCGCGGGCAGCGAGGTCACCGTTTGGCGCGTCGTTTTGGTGCCGTCCTTGAGCGTGGCCTTCGGAATTCTGCTCGACGGTCTGTCGTTGGGCTTTGCCCTTCTGATTAAGGGGATTGGGGCGCTGGTGACGCTCCACGCCACGAGCTGGCTGGGCGTAATCGTCCCCATTGGCACAGCCAGTGCATCGTTCGAGATCTCGGCGCTGCAGGACCTGAGGGAATATCCGCTCTATCTGCCGATCTTCCCCCTCATCGTCGCGGCGGCCTTTACCACGCCGGCGCAGGTGCCGTTCCGCTTTTGACTGCCGAACGTATTGGCTGCGCCAATGCTGACTGGCTCTTCGACGGGGTCACGTCTATCTTCACCTCAATGCTGGCGCTCCGGCAGAACGACATCAAGCAGGGCCTAGCTAGACGACGCTGATGGCTCCCTGCTGGTTGCCGATGTTCATCGGGTGGGACACCGATCACGCCCACGAGGGGGGGCGCCACCGTTCCTTCCGGTCCATTTCGCCTAAGAAAACCGCTCTGTTCATGATGATCGGCGTCGCAAAACATGGACCGGCACGCGCGACGCCACGATCCTGCGCGGGCTAGACCGAGCAATGCCGGTGACGATGGTCGCGGTCATGCTCGGCGCGCGCAGCATGGCGAGCTACCGCCAATCTTCGGCATCGTCGGGAAGGAATTTTTAGGCCGCGCTCGAGGCGCCGGTAGCGCGTTAGATGACGGGCTGCGCTTTCTGTTCGGGCTGATCCTGATCTCGATCGCGGCGAACCGCGTGATCCTCGCCTCCGGCGGATTGACGGCCGAAGCGCCGCCCCTCGTTGAATATTACGCGACACTGCCGCCGTTCGGCGCTGCCAATACCCTGCCCCAGGCGCTGGTCCTGACGGCGCTCATGATCGGATTCGGCCTCTTCGCCTTCACGCGGGAGCTGGTCTATCGGGCCCACCGGGAGATCGGCACCCTCAACTCCGACGGCATGCGCATTGCAGAGCCGCACGAGGAGGGGCACTCGTGACACTCCTGTTGCCGCTTCCCATACCGATCGTCTTCGTCACCGCGATCCTCGCGTTCTTCTTTCGCCGTGGCGTGGAAGGGCGCTGAGTTTCGGTCATCGGCGCCATGCTGATGCTGGGGGCGGCAATCCTGCTCCTGGCCGAGGTCATCGCGCACAAGCCGCAAGCTGCGCAGATGAGCGAATGGCCCGCGCCGTTCGGTATCACGCCGGTCGCCGACAGACTCTCGGCGATCATGATCGTCATCACCGCGATCACGGCATTGGCCGTCAGCATCCATGCCACCGCCGAGATCAGCACGGAGATGGAGGAACTCGGTTATCGCGCGCTTTTTCAGGTGTTGGTCGCGGGGGTGACGGAGACGTTCCTGACGGGCGACTTGTTCAATCCCTACTTCTCACTCGACGTGATGCTGATCTCATCCTTCAGCCTGATCATTCTGGGCGGACGGCGGATCCAGATGGATGCGGGGATCGAGTACGTCACGCTGAACCTCATCTCGACTGTTCTCTTCCTGTCGGGCACCGGCTTGCTTTACGGCATCAAGGGCACGCTCAACCTCGCCAATCTGCACTTTGCGGCACAGGATGCCCACCCGGGCCTCGTGACGGTGATCGCCACAATGCTCCTCGTGGACTTCAAGATGAAGACGGCGTGTTGGCTGTCACTGAGAACTGACCCGGCATTGTCACCGAGATCTGACCCGCCCGGTCGTTATGTTGGTACTGTACCCTCAGGTCTGGAAATTCGCTTGAGACGCGGGGCGTGAGCTCGTGCTGGGGCGCCCCCCAGCACGAGCTGCCCATTCTGGTATTCCATGGATTTGCAACACAACCATGGAGAAGAACGAATGGACAGGCGGAAGGATACGGCGCTTGAGGCGGTCTTGGAACAGTTGATCGAGCACGGGCCCGGCGAGATCGCATCGGTGTTCGCGCGGGCTTTCGAGCTGGCGATGCAGATCGAACGGGAGCGGTTTCTCGGCGCGAGCCATTATGAGCGCACGCCCGAGCGTCACGGCTATGCCAACGGCTACAAACCCAAGCGGATCGACACGCCTGCGGGCACGGTGAGCGTGCAGGTGCCCAAGACTGCCGGGCATGGGGAAGAGCCGTTCTATCCGCAATCCCTCGAGCGCGGGCGGCGGTCGGTTCGGTCCGTCATGCTGGCGGTGGCCGA
>NZ_CYPR01000195.1 GCF_001408515.1 Jannaschia seosinensis
AAGCTGGGATCGTNCCGCAGGNCTGCCGCGTCGTTGCCGTCTTCATACCCCGCCGCGATCATCATGATCCGGAACCGGATGATGTCACACAGGCTATGCTGAACTTTCGCCGGGTCACGCGGATCGCGCAGGCAATCGGCGAGCCGCTGCGCCAGATCCGCCTTGCGCTCGATCTCGCGCAGCAGGGTCAGCCCCGCGTCGGAGCTCATGTCGGCGCCGTCAAATCCAAGCAGGATCGGCTTACCGTTAACAGGCTGCTGAAAAAGGAAATGGACCTCGAGGAACTGCATCAGCCGTCTCGAAGGGATGACAAGATATTGTGCGCAGGCGCTTCCAAAACCGATATGATGTGTCGTCGTAGGAGTCGAAGATGGGCACTCAAGACTTTTTCAGCAGCCTGTTAAGGGGTGACAGGCGGGGCGTGGAGCACGTAGACTGGGTCATGGCGGAGGTCGTCCTGCTGAAATCTGAATCTTTGGCGTCGATAACCAAGAAATATAGAGTTTCAGACGGTTACGCCACCTCCGCCGCCTTCTCGTGAATTATCCGGGCTAGCTCGGCTTCCGCCCTGTGATGACAATAGGCAGCATGTTTCCTGGCTGCCCGGTCTCCGCATCGGTCCACACGGGACAATTGCTAGAATAGAGGCCGAGCCGAGGCTCGAGGCAAATCTCGATGCCCGCATCAATGTATCCCGCGGCGCTCATGTCATCAATCAGCCTCCATCCGAAATTGTGATAGGTAAGGACGCCGCCGGTCAGGTTGTCCCCGTGGATCTCGTCGGAATAGTATCGGATCAACGAGCCGTCCGGCTCGAATCCGGCTCGCAAAACAATGTCTTCGATGGGAAAGAACCGCTTAGTGAAGATTTCCGCGCCGCCCAGCTTGAGAATGCGCAAGGTCTCCCGCAGGGCGGCATGATGATCGGGACATGTTCCAGCACGTCCGCATGAATTGCCATGTCAAAACGTCCGTTTGCATATTCGAGCCTTTGCATGTCCTGCCGGTGGGGATCGTTCGCATCCTCAGCGCAATGGCTCGACGCGACCCGCAAGCCGCTGCGTTTCAACGCACGGTGGAATCCCGTTCCATGCTCGAACAGAGCGACGTCGCACGTGACGTCCGTTTTCCGGGCGCGCACCTCCAAAAGAAGCTGCCGCTGGCGCGCGTTCAGGCCGAGAGGATCAACGAAGCTTTTGTGGAAGTTGTACATGTCGAGAAACATGGGGCGGGTCGCCACACTCGCAGAAGCAGGCGCATTGGCACCCACATAAAGGACCGTCTTGGTTCCACCGCGACGCGACAAGGCCGCTTCAGCCGCGCGTTCGCGCTCGAAATGAGCCCGGTGGAATGCTGCGTAGCGGCTGTACGCTTCCATCCGAGTACGGGTGGCGGCATAGATAAGGTCAGCCGGCCCTGCCAGCATGACATCCGCGGGTCGATTGCAAAAGCGGCGGAGAAGTTGGGAAGGCCGGTTTCCCACCATTTTTCCTTGTCTGACCGACCTTAGGTCGAGTCAATTCCCGGCCACGATTCCGACAAGATCGCGCGCCATCTTCACCCCTCTGGCGGGAGTGATCTCGTTGCGGAAGAACTCTCGCCCCTGCTTATATTCGGCAAACGATAGATCGCCCTCCGTAAGTCCCACGTCGCGCGCCAAGAACGCTGCATTTATTGGGGCAAACGTGTCTATGACCTTCTGATATTCGGGCCGCGCATACATCACCGTCTTGCGCCCGCCGAACATCTGGACGACGCGCTCGCGAATGCGCGGGTCCGTCCAAGCATCGCCAAACTGGCCCGCGATCCAGGTTGTCAGCGGATCGCCCGAAATATTGCGATCCACGCGCACCATCTCGTCGATTAAGCTGGGAAAACCGAAATGGTCGAGCAGCGAACGAATCGGATCATGAGACTCGGCCCCGGCCGGGCGAAATGGCAGATAGGTGATCTCGCCGGGATTGAATCCTTGGAGAAGGCGCGTGTGCAGGGCGCCGTAGTCGAGATGCACCCCAGTGCCGAGATGCTTTTCTAAAGAGGATCGGAAGTAACTCTCCCAGACAAAGTCCGGACGTTTTTTGAAAACTTCGAGATATATCGACTGGATGAAGCTAACCTGCTCGCGCAGCATGCAAACGACTTCAACACGATCAAAAGGGTTAAGCCATTCGCGCAGCTCGGCGTAGTCGACGCGGTTCTCGGGTTGGCCGCGCGAAAGTTCTTCAGAGGAAATAATTACGGTGTTATGACCCGAAGCGTGAGCCTTGACAATTTCATGCCAGACCTCCTTTGGGTTGCGCTTGAGCCGATAGGTTTCCGGAAGCTTAATCCATTGCATGCAGAGGCCATGCTGCCCGGCCTGTGCCGCACTGTGTACTGAGGGTACTTCAGGAAAAATGAGTCCAGCCCTCGCCGCTATCGACCGGTTTGCGGCGAGCGTTGCCTGAAGCGTCGTCGTGGCGGTCTTATGGGTGCCGATATGGAGGATGATCTTAGACAAAATTAAGGTTCCTATTGTGTCTGGCTGGCGAGACCGGGTGCCTTGGCGCCGGAGTGACGTTCGAGAACCCGCAGCATCGCGTCGCCGTATTGGCGTGACGGCTCGAGCATCGCCTTCTCGGCCCATTCGTTCCAGGCATTCACGATGATTTCGCCGCGATAGGACTGATCCAGCCGCTCCGCGCAGAGCCGCTCCAGCCAGCGCTCGAAGGTCATCGGGTTGGCGCCCCAGGCGATATGGGCGGATGGGCCGCGGCGGGCGGTGTTGTCCCAGG
>NZ_CYPR01000196.1 GCF_001408515.1 Jannaschia seosinensis
AGGCTATGCTGAACTTTCGCCGGGTCACGCGGATCGCGCAGGCAATCTGCGAGCCGCTGCGCCAGACCCGCCCTGCGCTCGATCTCGCGCAGCAGGGTCAGGCCGGCGTCGGAGCTCATGTCGGCGCCGTCAAACCCGAGTAGGACCGGCTTACCGTTAACGGGTGACAGGCGGGGCGTGGAGCACGTAGACTGGGTCATGGCGGAGGTCGTCCTGCTGAAATCTGAATCTTTCACACTACACGACTCCGCAGGGCTTTCGTGCTTCTGGGTTGATCCTCTGCCACGACGCGATGGCGTCGAGGGGATCGGATCTGAGGCGGCTTCGGATGTGGTCGAAGCCGGTTCGAAACCAGGATCTGGCGTAGTGGCCGTGGCTTTTGCGCGGCGGCGCGCGCTTGCCGAGAAGGTCTGCGGCGGCGCGACCGGCCCAGGCAAGGGCAAGCGCGACAAGGGACATGAGCAGAGCGAGTTTGCGTGGATCGGTGAGACGTGTGTCCTCGAGGTTGAGGCCACGCGTCTTGGCATCGCCGAACAGACATTCGATCGCCCAACGTTTGCGGTAGGTTTCGAGCGCGGTGCGCGGCGCGACGTTGGTAACCACGATCAACCACTCTCCCTTGAGCGGCTTGGCCGCGACGTTCAGGAGCGGCGTATTGCTGGCGGCTGCGTCCTCGCGTGTGCCGAGGCGGGCGCGAAAAGCCCGGCCACGGCGGGCCAGGCGCAGCCTTGCGCGCAAGGTAAGGTCGTGACCGTCCTCGGTCGTAATGCGAAGATTTTCCCTTACGCGGATAGCAAAGGGGATATTGTTTTTACTAAGAAATTCCATCCAGCCTGCGCCGACAAACTCACGATCGGCAAGCAGCAGACGGATGGTCGTCGCGGGAAAATTCGCGAGATATCGCTCCATCAGGGCGATGCGCATGTCGGTGTCGGAACACCCGCGGCCTTCGATCAGGCTCCAGACCAGGGGGACGCGGAAACGACGGGTGACGACTGCGAGCACGAGAAAGTTCACCTCGGTCTTGCCGATCTGCCAGTTGGTGCGGTCGAGCGCGAGCAGCCACGATTTGTTCAGGCCCAACAGCCGGACCAGAAGCGGGAGCGACCAGTCCTCGTCGAGATGGACGTGCTGGAAGAAGCGTTGCAACCGACGGTATGTTGACGAGGTCAGGGCCGATCCCGGTCGTTCGCAGGCAAGATGGCCGAGGTTCACGCTGCGCGCGCTGACCATGCCGATGACGATCATGCAAAGCGTCTCCAGACGGCTCTTGCTCAAGTCGAGATCTGGACGCAGAATATTCGTGAGGGCGGAGATGGCGTGGTGAAGCATCGGACGTTTCCTTGGTCGGAGTCGTCCAGTTGAATCCATCCAGCCGCCCTCAGCCAGCACTGTGTCGTGTAGTGTGGCCAGCATACGAATATCGCCAGGAAGGAACCGGAAATCAGTGGTTTAGCCCAATGGACCCCGGCTGGAACCTTCGCTGGACCCCGGAAGCCAGCGGCGCGGCCTCTGCCTGCGCGCTCCTCTCCCGAGTATGCCATGAGTGATAGACTAGGACGCGCCTCGCGTCTCGCTCTCCGATGTCTCATCGAAAAGTGTCTCACGAAGGCGATTTCGCTTGACGGCGGGTCGGGCAATCTCAGCGGTGGGAGCGCCGTTCACTCACGAAGTTGCGCCCGTTTCGTCAAGGATGAGCCGAGCGGTCTCTTTCGGCTGATCCCACATCGGAAAATGCCCGCAGTTCTCGAACCAATGCAGCCTGGCGGATGGAAACGCCTCCTTCGCCCGGGCGGCCTGGCGCGGCAGACACAGACGATCCTGGCGACCCCATCCGATGACGACGGGGCGGGATGTCCCCGCCGCCGGTCCCTCCTGTTCCGGAGCGGTGGCGAGGTCGCGCACGAGTTCGTCGAAAGTCTTGGTCGCGGCAAAGCTCTTCAGTTCGGTCGTCACGACGTCACCGTCCAGCTTCCAGGGACGTGCCGACAGCTGCGCCAGGAGCATGCTACGGGTCACAGCGGATCGGGAGAGGGTCGGCAGTGTAGGCCCGAGACCGCGCACGAGCCGGATCGACGCCAAAAGCGTAGAGCGGAAGTATGTCCGTTCCCAGCCCCGCCAGAAGCCGCCGGGATCGAGAGCGATCGTGGCGCCGACTTTCCCGCGGCGCGCCATCTCGAGCACGATCCGTGCGCCGAGCGAGCTGCCGACGATGTCAATGCCGTCAAGCCCCTGTTCGCCGATGAAGGCCTCGACGCTGTCGGCGAGCCCCGTGAAGGTGCTGCTGCTGGTATCCCCCGGTGTTGCGCCATGGCCCGGCAGGTCCAGCGCCACGACCTCGCGCGTCTCGGAGAGCGCAGCAAGGATGGTCGTCCATGAACGCCACGAGCCTCCGAGGCCGTGCACGAGGAGAAGTGGAGGGCCCGCGCCCTCACGTATGAAATTCAGCATCCAAGCCTTTCTCGGTCCCATGCGGGGTGCGACAAGCTGTCGCCTTGGGCGCACCGTAAGTTTGATGACAACGCGGAGATCAACAACTTGATCCTCACGCCGGCCCGGTCACCCAGCCCGCGCCCTGCCGATCACGTAGCTCATAGAGCGCGTTGTAGGTGGAATTTTGCCATTCAGCCGCCAGACGATCACTGCAAGCCCGTACTGGTAACGCCGGTCTGCCGTCGCACGACTGATCCTCAGTTCCCAGCATATCGGCTTCCACGGCGTCCCATTGGCCCGCAGCCAGACAAGCCGCGCATCGTCCTTTTCCAGCCAGCGCAGCCAGAGCATCGCCTCCTCGGCCTGCGTGATCTGTCGCGGGCTGGGCCTCGGGCGACGCATCTGCGGCTCCTGGGCGACCTTGTCGGCGAAGCTGTGGAAATACTCGGGCCATGCGTTGAAGAAGCCCTGCGGCATCACGCCCGGCATCTGCCGCATCACGCCGGCCGCAAGCTCCAGCCGGTCCTGCACCTGCGCTGTGGTCCAATCACCCATGACGCGCCTCCCGTTCCCGCTTGCCGTAGAGCCGCTCGCCGAGTTGACGGATCAGCTCGCGCTCCGGCCAAGTCAGGCGATCATCGTCGACAGCCACCGCCAGCAGCCCCTGTTCCTTCCAGCCGTCGCGCTTGACCTCGTCGGGGTTGCGGCGGTGACCGCCGTAGCCCTTGGGCGTGAATCGCATGCCGCTCATTGCACACCTCCCCGGGTCTCCAGCGCCCAGAGCAGGATCGCGATGGCGTCGGCCTCGTTGTCGTCGGCGGGCGAGAAGCCGCGCGCGCGGGCGGCCGCCATCATGGCGTCCTTGTTCGCGTTGCCCTTGCCGGTGGCGTGGCGCTTGATGGTGCCGACCGGCACGCCCTGATAGGCGACGCCCGCGTTCTCCGCCCACAACGTCAGCGTGGCCATCAGCCCGCCATACACATGCGCCGCGTCGGTCCCGACATGCCTGCGCACCTCCTCGAAATGGATGGCAGTGATGGCTCCGGCGTCGTGGGCCAGCTGCTCGAGCCAGCCCCGGAACCGCAGGTAGCGCATGCCGCCGCCGTCGTAGCGGCTGGGCCGGAATGACACGGTGCCGCTGGTGATCAATCCGTCCGCGGCCTGCAAGGCCCAGCCGGTCGTGGTGCCGAGATCGAGGGCGAGAAGGACAGGCAAGCCGGGGCAGGGGGCGCTCATGGCTGTTGGGGTGAGAGATGCGTGGGCCATGATTGGCTCCTTTCCGGTTTGATGTTCGATAGGGTGACGGGCAGGACATGCGGGGCTCATGGATCGAGCTCCCGCAGCCAATCGGGGACGGGTGAACCTCGGGAACCTTTCGCGGGAGGTTCACACGGAGGTTCACACCGACAAGGTTCTGAATTCACGGGGCTTTGTGAACCTCGCGAACCTTGTGAACCTTTTCCGGCATCATCCTTCGCATGTGCGTGCGCGCGCGCGTGCGTAAGGGTTGGTAGAGGTTCACAAGGTTCACAAGGTTCACATTTGCAAGCCCGATCAATGGCTTGATCGTGTGAACCTCGGTTTTGGAGGTTCACACCCGCGCCCCGAGGTTCACACGCATCAGACCCTCGCGCGTCAGATTGCGGACGCGATGGCTGCTCCGAGACCTTCAGCTGCCATTTGACCGCCCGCCGAAACGTGCCAGCCTGGACCAGCCTGAGCGTCAGATCGCCCACCTGGAACACGCGGTCCCGCATCTTCTTGATGGCGATCCCGAAGCTGGTCTTCTGCGCGCGGTCCGTGTGACAGGTGATGGGGGGCGCCGGATCGTAGAACAGGGCCACGTCGAAGAGGTCGGCCGCGCCCACCTCGGCAGTCCCGAAACGATCCCACTAGGCGGCGATGAAGGCGCTCCAGCCCGCGCCCTCGCTGTCAGAGGCCTCCATCATCTCCTCGAGATTGCCGAGAAAGCCGGGAATGCCCGCGACCTCGAGCACGCCGCCGACGACATGCGCCCAATTCTCGAAGGAGCCGATGGTGCGCGCGCCGCGCGGCTTTCCGGCGGCGATCCACGCCTGGCAGAGCGTGAGGCAGGCGGCGACCAGCCGGGGGCGGTTGGCACGCACCCATGTCATCAGATCGGGATGGCGGAAGCCGGTGCGCTGCCAAAGACGCTCCTCGTGGGGATCGAGCCGGATGCGCAGGAGGCGGCGCGCCATCTCGTTGGAGAACTCGGGGTTGTTGCCGGTGGCGATCCAGAGACAGCGGATCGGCAGCCGCGTCATTTCCGATGCGCCGAGGATCCGGTCCTCCCAGAACGGCGCGGTCAGGGCGGCCGCGACGGCGGAGCTGTCGAGCTTGGCGCGCAGGTTGTCGATCAGCACGATGGCGGGGATCTGGCGCAGCTTGGCGGTGACGCGCTTGCGCCATTCGTCGTCGTCCCGCCCTTCGGTCATGACGCTCGCGCCCGAGCCGGTGAGGATGGTGGCCACGGCATCGACCATCAGCGTGGCGCCGGAGCCGGGGCTGGGCTTCTCGATCAGGTGCAGCGGCGTCGGCCCGTCGATCATGCCGCGCAGGAAGCCGAGCAGCAGCAGCGCGATCACATGCGCCATCTCGGCGGGACCGACGAAGGGGAAGTCGCCGAGCAGATCCTCGCACAGCAGATTGCGGGCGGCGGCAACCTCGGCGGCTGACGGCTTGGCCGGAATGGTCGGCACCACGAACCCGGGCGTCGGGGCATAGAGAAGCCGCGCGTCGGGATGATAGCCCGGCGTGGTCAGCAGCGTGCCGCCGCGACCGAATACCGGCGTGTTGACGATGCCTACCAGCACGGGCAGCGCCGGATCGGGCGTGGCCAGCACGGATTTGACCACGGCTATTGGCGGCGGGGCCGCGATCAGCTCGCCCTTGCCATTCAGCTTCTTCCAGTGCGCAAGCCGCGCCAGCATGTGACGCAGCCGTTCCTCGGTGATCGCGGTGGCGACCGGACGGCCCTCGTCATCGGGCACCACCCATGTCGGCTGCCCGGCGAAACGGAACACCCATGGCGTCCGGTTCGAGGCCATCAGCAGACTCCAGACCCGCTCGACCGAGCGGGCGAGATCGCCCTCGTCGGCGCGCAAGGTGGGGATGGCCTCGCCGCTGCCCTGATAGTTGACCGGCCGGTGCTGCCCGATCAGCAGTGTGGGTTCTGCCTCGGTGATGGCCTCCGCATCGACGATCAGGGCGGCGATGGCCTCGGGCCCTTTGCGCAGCAGCAGGTCGTTGAAATCCTCACCCTCCTCGGGCGGCAGGACGACGGCCACGTCGCGCCCCTGCGCGCGCAGGCGCCGGGCGGCGGCCTCGGCGGCCCGCAGACCGGCCCCGGAGGTGTCGTTGTCGGCCAGGATCAGCACGCGCCGGACGCCAGGCGGCAGATCGACCTGTTCGAGGCCCGATGTCGACAACGTCGCCCAGACCGGCAGATCGGGGCATGCGGTCATCACCGCGAGACCGGTTTCGATGCCTTCCGAGAGCGCCAGCCGATCGCCGTCGCCGAGCGCGGCCAGACGCACGGCGCCACCCGCCACCCGGCCGAGCATCTTCTTCGCCTTGTCGAGGGGCGCCTTGCTGACTGACTCGTCCTCGATGGCGAGGTAGCTGCGATGCAGCCCGATGACCGCGCCATCGCGGTCGCGGACCTGGCCAAGCATGGCCGGATAGCCGGTCTTCGTCTCCCAATGGGTCAGGTCAGGGTGAAACAGCAGATCGGCGGCCTCGGGCACCATCAGGCCGCGTCCGGTCAGATACCGCGCGACCGGAGAGCCCGTGATCGTCTCCGCACCCGTCAGGATGTGCGCGATCTCGAGCGCGGGATCGCGCTTCAATGGGGGCGGCGTCGGCGGCGCGCGGCGTTCCGGTGCGCCGGGCGCGATGCCCGCGATCTCGGCCGCCTCGACGATCAGGGCCCGGCCGTCGAGCCCGGTCGCTTCCTCGATGGCGCTGATCGGGCCGCCGCCCTGATTGCCGTCGAAGTCGATCCAGTCACCAGCATGCGCGCCTCGAAGGGTGATGACGCAGGAGCCAGTGTTCCGCGGCGCGTCGCCCCGGATGTTGGCGAGCCGCCACTCGTCGCCCGACCTGCGCCCGCGCGGAAACAGGCGTGGCACCCAGACTTCCGCGGTCTCGCGAAGGCGCGCCACCACCAGGTCGAGATCGTAGCGCAGAGGCTCGCCGCCGAGCGGTTTGGCATCGTTGAGGTCAAGCAAGGATCACCAGACCTTTCTCGGCCCGCGTGATCGCGGTGTAGAGCCAGCGGTTGCGGTCGGCGGCGCTGCGCCCGAAGCCGTCGTCGAACACGACGACGTTCTCCCATTGCGAGCCCTGCGACTTGTGGCAGGTGATGGCGTAGCCCCAGCTGGACTCGATCAGCCCGCGCCGGATCTGCCATTCTCGCCGCCCGCGTTCGGGATCGTAGGCGACATGATCGGCATATTCGCCGCGCCAGAAACTCTGTCGCCCGCCAAGGCTCACCCCGTCCTCGGTCTCGACCATGGCGCTGAAGGCGAAGGCGTCGTCCGGATCCTGCCGCACCTCGGTGAGGGCCAGGAACATGCCGTTGATCAGCCCGAGATCGTGGCGGTTCTTTAGACAGATGATCTTCTCGCCGCCGCCTGTCGGATAATCGGCGCCGAACCCGGCCGCGCGTTTCATGGCGGTGTTCAGCCAGCGCCGCGTCGCGTTGGTGCCGCAGATCACCTGGCCACCCTGCAGCATCTGCGCGGGACCGACCTCGTGGCGCGACATCTTCCAGACATGGTCGTCACGCGCGCCGGGCGGGATCGGCAGTTCCTGGCGGGCCAGCGTCGCAAGCCGCAGGATAGCGCTGTCGGCCGCCTGGCGGTGCACCTCGGTCAGCATCACGTCCGGCACGGTCTCGGTGAAAAAGCCCGTGTCCTTCACGGGCGGCAGCTGGCCGGGATCGCCCAGCACGAGGATCGGCTTGCCGAAGGCCAAGAGATCGTGGGCCATATCCTTGCCCACCATCGACACCTCGTCGAGCACCAGGAGGTCCGCGTCGCGCAGGATCGACTGCTCGTTGATCAGGAACTTCGGCTGGTGGATGTCCTTGAGGCGCAGCTCGAGCTGGGCGATGCGCGTCATCGCGAAGCCCCGCTCGGCCGGGCCCATGCGCGGCAGGTCGCGCCGCAGCGCCAGCAGATCCTCGGTCGCGCGCGCGATCTCTTCGGGCGTCGCCTCGGAGACGCGGTAGATCAGGCTGTGGATGGTCTGCGCGGGCGTGCCCTTGCGCGTCATGACGAGCGCCGCCTTGCCGGTGAAGGCGGCGAAGAGCACGCCGCCAAGCCCGCCCGGGGTCATCGGTTCAAGCCCCAGCGCCTCGATCGCCATGGCGGTGATCGTGGTCTTGCCGGTCCCGGCATAGCCGAACAGTCGGAAGATCTGCTGGTCGTGCCGCCGCGTCTCGTACCAGTCGCGGATGGCGGCGATGGCGCGGCCTTGGGTATCAGAAAGGGTGATAGTCATGCCCGGTCCTCCCAGCAGCGGACGGCGAAGGGGCAGAACCGGCAGAGGAAGAAGTCGGGGCTGGTCGCGATGCGGGGCAGCAGATCGCCCGCGTCCGCGGCGCGCAGCACGTCGACCGCCTTGTCCGACAGCGCCTGCGCGGCGGCCGGATCGAACGACACATGCTCGTGGTAGAGCTCGCAGGTGTCCTTGTTCAGCGCGGTAAAGAGCGCGGACCCGAGGCCCATATAGGCCATGTAGATCTGCATCTGGCCGAAATAGACGGGCTTCGAGAGCTGCACGCCTTTCTTCGCCGTGTCCGACCAGGACGAGGCTTTCAGCGCCTTGTGTTCCCAGAGCACGGGCCAGGCGAGACCGATCTCCGGGCCGCCGATGATCACGCCGTCCACATGGCCGCGTATGCGTCCGCCCGCCGTCTCGAAACCGAACTGGCCGCCAGCCTGCGTCTGCGTGCGCAGATCGAATCCGGCCTGCCGGAGCCAGCGGATCGCCAGATCCTCGAAGACATGCCCGGCCGCGAAGATGCGAAGAACGCGCCCCTCGAAATCCTTGCCGGGATCGGGCGGCGTGTGGGTGACCTCGTAGACCAGCCGCCGCGCGCAGGGTTCGCCGATGCGGCTGGCGCCCAGATAGCCGCGCGGGCGTTGGCCCTCGCGTTCGGCCTCCAGCGCGGCATCGATGCGGCCGTTGATCCGCGCGCCGAGGGGTTCCGGTTCAGAGGCGTCGCGGCCATAGACACAGCCGGATCCGTGATTGAAATCGACCAGCATCCGCACCCCCTCAGAACGGCACGTCGCCGTTGTCGGACTGGCGCTGCATCGAGGCTTGAAAGCCGTCGACGCAGGCCTCGATCACGCGGTCGATGTCCGCGGCCGGGCGGTCGAAGAAGGGCTCCATCAGGCCCATCTCCGTCAGCGCCTCGGCGAGCATCCGGCGGGCCTCCACGATGGCGCGCGTCTCCATGTCGGTCTTGTCGATCATGCCGTGGTTCCTTTTGGCGTTGGCCGAGCCCGCCATCAGGCAAGCCATCGAGCAGAAGCGGTAATGAGGGTGACGGTCCCAGCGCAGGCCGTGGCAGTAGCCGAAGCCCCTGGCCTCGCGACCGCACTGGGCGCAGGGCACGCGCCGGGCGAGATTGGCGTGCGAAGGAGGGCTCCGCCCGTTCGCGGCTGAAACGCTCCCCCGGAGCCTTTCCGAGACGCCGCTCACCCCATGAGCAGCAGGTCCAGCGCGTCGCGCTCCTCCTTGTCCGGGGCGGCGGTCCGGCGCTCGGAGGACAGCACGATGGACCGGCTGATGGCGTTCGAAGCCATGCATTCCAGATCGCGCCGGGTCAGGCTGGCGATGGGGCGGTCGAGACGCCCGCGCGCCTCGAGCCAGCGTCCCATCGCCAGTGCCGCCTCCGTGGTGACATGCGCCTGCCATTCGTCCGGGCTCACGGGTTCAGCCAGGTCGGGCCGTTGCCGGGTTTGGCGGCGGGCGGTGTCTGGGTGGCGGGCTGGGCGGGAGCCGTCGGCGCACCCCAGGCAGGCGCCGCGGGCGCGGAGGCCGACTGCGGCTGGCCCCAAGCCGGGGTCGCGGGCTGCGCGGGTGCTGCGGCGGGCCGGGGCTTGTTCGAGGGCTGGGCGGGCACGGGCTCGCCCGCCATCACCTTCTGCCATTCGGGCGCGGTGGGCAGCACGACATGGTCGAGCTTGTTGGCGTCCTTGTAGGCGGGGTTGCGGCTCGGCTCGATCTGGATCTTGGCGACGAAACTGATCCCGTCGAGATCGGCGAGCCCACGCAGCACCCGCTTGACCTTCGCCGCCTCGCTCATGTCCTCGGGGTTCAGCCCGAGCGCGCTGTCGATCATGGCGCGGAAGGTCGATTTCGAGATCTTCCAGCCGATCGACTGGCCCAGCTCGTCGAGCTTGCCGCCTTGCACGGTAAAGTTCTGCCAGAACTTGCGCCGGGCATGCGGGCCCTCGGCGACGGTGAACTCGGCGTCGAGCATCAGCACATCGCTGCCGGGCTGGTTCGAGGCCTTGAGCAGCCCGCGATCCGCGTCGCTCGATCCGTCGGTGCCGCCCTTGCGCAGCGTCATCACGAGCCTGGCGAAGGTGCCGTCCGGGATCAGGTCGCCCGACTGCTGCGGCTCCACGTCGTTCATGTCGAAGGTCATGTCGTCATCCTTTCCGGGGTTGGTTGATCTTGGTGAGGAGCGCGCCGAGATCGGGCGGCTCGGTCATGTCGAGACGGCCAGAGCGGTCCTTGGCCGGCAGGCCGAACGGATTGCCGGATTGGCAAACGAGGCGGCGCGCGTTGCCCTTGTCGGGATCGTGACGCCAGGTCGGGGGCGCATCGGGGCCCGCGCCGGGATCCTGCGAGAAGAGGCTCATGGTCAGCACCTGATCGACGATGCCGGGGAGCTCGCGGGCGACCTTTCCGCCGTCCATCTGCGGCTGCCAGGTCACCCGGTTCATGTCGTCGACGACCTTCTCGAGGATGCCGACGAAGACGACGGTGCGGCCGGGCGCATGCTGAAGATGCTTGAGGAGACCGATGACCTCGCGCGCCAGCAGGCCGTAGGCGCCGCGCGTGTCGGGTTTGCCGGTGCGTTCCGACAGCGCCTCGGGCCGGGTCTTGGCCCATGCCATGGCCTGACGCGTCAGGTCGGTGATGCTGTCGACAAAGATGATGCGCTTGGTATCGATCTTCTCGGCCAACTCGGGATGCTGCGCACGCAGATGCGCGTGGTGGGCCTCCGAGAAATGCTCCTCGGGTTGGGCGGCCGGGTTCGCGCCGCCGATCAGGCAGGCAATGTCGACCGCGTCGGAAAAGCGGCGGATCGGGATGCTGTCTCCCGGCCAGTCCTGGACGGACTTGAGGCCCGCCTCCAGATCGATGCAGAGCGTCTCGGCGGGTGGCAGCGTCTTCAGCAGCGTGGTCTTGCCCGCGCCGCTCGGCCCGAACAGCGCCATGGTGGTCTTGCCCTGCGCCTCGCGCAGCCGGTCGTCAGCGGAGATGATGCGCAGGCTCATTGATCGCCCCCCTGCGGGACGATCTCGATCTTCAGCGTGCCGGGCCGTACGGTGCGCGCGGGCTCGAAACCGGCGCGGATTGCATCGGGCCAGGCGGCGTATTTGCGCTCGGGCACCTTGAACGCGATGTCGACGTACTGGGCGGGATCGTCCCCGGCGGTGCGGATGCGCTCGACCATGGCGGCGAGGCGATCCTGATCCCAATCGACCCGTTTCGGCAGATCGGCGACCACGGTGAAATCACCATCGTCGAACCGGATCGTCCCGGTGTCCTTGCCCGCCGCCTGCCGCTCCTCGGCGGCGCGGGTGGCGTAGCGGACCGTCAGAGCGCCATCCAGGCGGGCCTTCGCGGCCTTGTCCCGCTTGATGCGCTCATCGACGTCGCGCTGCAGGATGGCCAGCAGTTCGACGGGCAGCTGGGCGATGTCCTGCAGGCCGAGGCCCGGCAGGTCGTCGACGGTGGGGGTGTTCGCGGGGAACGGCATGTAAGGGTCTCCATGATCGGCAAAGAGGGATTGGAAGGCGGTGGTCACGCGGCAGCCCGACCACTCGAACCGGTGGCGTGGTCGGGCTGCCCCTGCTCGGCGAGCAGGAGCGCGGACAGCGACACGGCTGCGGCCTTCGGCTTGGGGCGGGCGACGGCGATGTAGGCGAACTGGTCGGGACCCAAGCGCTCTTGCACCAGGTGCACGAGGCCCCGTTCGGCGGCCCAGAACGCGCGGGCGCCGAGCCAGGTCAGCCTTGTGCGTTCTTCGGTCGTGAAGCGGGACAATCCCTGACACCGATCGAGCGTCAGAAAGCCGCGATGGTATTCGAGCCGGTCGCCCGGCACGGCCTGCGCCACCCAGGCGCAGAACTCGATCTCGGTGAGCGGTCGGCGGGCGCGGACCGTGATGAAGGGGGTGGTGCCCATGAACATGATCTCCTCCTTTCGCCTCTACTCAGGCCGCCGCGAGATCGTCCCAGGCGGGACCGAGACCGTGAGCGGTGAGGACGTGACGGAGATCGGCGAGGCGGCGGTAGAGCGCGGACCGGCTGCCGAAACCCTCGGTTGCGAGCGCGGTGACCGGGCGATGCGCCAGCGCCGCGCAGAAGCGGCGATCCTCGGCCGGGAGCCGCGCGAGCGCCGCCTGCAAGGCGTGGTGCAGTTCGGTGACGGCGGCGGCGCAGCAGGGTTGGCCGTGCCAAGAGGCGAGACCGTCGTCCTCAGTCAGCGTGTCGCCGACCGGCTCGCGGGTACCGGCCAGCGGCACCTCGAGCGAGAGCAGCGATCCACCCTGCGCACGGCGCTGGCGGTGATGGCGCATCGCGATCCGCGAGGACTGGTTGCGCAGGACGATGTTGGCGAAGGCGCCGATGCTGCCGCGCGAAGGAACGTAGGCGGGCAAGCGGCGCAGCAGATCGACCAGGAGTTCCTGGCCCAGATCCTCGCGCTCGCAGAGCGGCAGGCTCAGCTTGCGCCGGAGGCGTTGCGCCGCCGCATCGGCCTCGCGGATGATGGTTTCAATGTCGTCGTGGGAGAGTTCGATCTGCATCGCTGTGCGCCTCGGTCATCGTTTCTGATGAGTCCAAGGTGCCGGATGCGGTCGGCGCGCAGGTGGGAACGGGGTGGGAATAAGGTGGGGGCATGGTGGGTCTGGCCCTTTGCCCAAGGCGACAAGTGTGGCGCTTCACTTGGCCTTCGTGTCCGGACTGCTTATCGCCGGGCGCATTTTTATTTTCCACCTACCCCGGGCGGTAATAGATGGCGTCGAGCATTGCCGCCCGACACTCCCAAAGCTGTCCATCGCCACTTTCGGGCTTGTCGATGTTGTACCACTCCGATGCGCGGATCACTTCCACGACCCGGTCCCAGTAATTTTCGAGGCTGAGAGTCGACTTGGCGAAGCCCATCCCATTCGCCGCGGCCACAATATTGGGATTGGAAATGCAGAGGAATACGTCGGGACGTTTCATGGCAAGCAGACGTGACGCCGTCGCGACGCCCCCAACTCTGCTCGAATTGGTAAACGCCTTCACAAAAAGGCGCGCAAATCGGTCGAAATGCTCCTTCGTGACCTCTCCCTTTTGTGGAATGCTATCAACGGCGCGAGCTAGGGATCGGTCGTTCTCTGCGATGCGATTTTTGAAGTCTCCCGCGCCACGCATGGAGCCGAACCAACCCCAATCTCGATCAAGAGATTTGTGACTCGCCTTTTCTTCAACCCCTATTGCACCTGCAATTGCTTTCCTTTGCGGCGTTGTGAGGTCGTGGAAAGAAGGCACGGCAGATAGCCAACCCTGCACAGTTCGGAGCAGGTTCAGACTTTCATCAACGTCGTGGTGAGCCGACCCTCGCACGGCGCGGACATACTGATCCCAACCCATACCGACCAAGGGGGACGATAGGCTCTTCACGCTTGCAGGCGGCACCCCTGCCAGCGGATCGCGAGGTGGACCCGGCCTCCTTGCGGCTAGCTTGCATCCCAAACGGTATCGCGCCGCCAAATCTTCTGTTACGCGGTCACCGAGTGAGGCGCTTCGCGCGGCGAAGGAAAGGGTATCAGCTAGCATCTCGTCGCTGATGGAACCCGTAACCAGGACACAGGCCTCGTGGTTCTTGCCAAGCCCGCCGCGAGTGAAGTTAGCGCTCCCGATGATTGCAGCAGCCCGTTTCCCAGAACGGAACGCGTAGACCTTTGGGTGGAACGTCCCACCAGGAAATTTCGTGACGACGTAGCATCCGTCGACCCCGATGAGAGAGTCGACAAGGTCTGGATCGGTCTGAGCGAACGCGAGCCCGAATGTTACGGCTCTGATTTTTGCCGAATGCGATAGGAGTTTTCGGGCCAGGGAGGTGGATGTGCCCCAGGCGACCGCCCAATGAAACTCGTCATACTCCGCCACGAGGCCCTCGATGGCATTCTCTACGTCGTTCCCCGTCAGAAATTCGATTTCCAATTCAATCAATCCCTCACGCCACTTGCAGGACATCAGATGGCCAAAGCATAGCAGGCGCGGATCAGCCCACAACTCGTGGTGAAGGGAGAGAAACCGAAGCGCCGCTAGCAGTCGTCGACCACGATCTCCGTTGCCGGGACGCCGAGCCGGTAGCCCCGGTTTCGAACAGTCGCGATCAGGGACTTGCTCTCGGCATTGGTGAACCCGGCAGCCTTGAACGCGTCGCGCAGCTCGCGGATCAGATCCTTGGCCTCGCGCGCCGTCGTCCCTTCGACATGGGATCGGGAGGCGACCTGATCGCGCGACAGCGCCTTCTCAAGCAGGCGTTCGAACACGGGGAAAATCTGACGCGACAGAATGACGGAGCGACCGTCCCACTGAACCTCGGCCGTCGCCCTTCGCACGCGTAGCACGGGTGCCAGTGGGACCGGCGCCAGAGCCGCGATGTCGATTGTGCCGCCGCCGCCATCCGAGGCAGGCATCAGCACCGCGTGGGTTTCGACCAGATGAAAGCCCGCATCCTGATAACGCCGGGCGGCCTCCGCTGGTAACTGCGGTGCGAGGATCGTGACGTCGGAGCCCTGCGCTGCCTGGCGCAACGAAGCGATGATGCCGTCGCCGGTCAGAGCTGCAGACTCAAGCGCAAGAAACACTGCACGTCCGGATCGCGTATCGCCGAGCCGCCAGACGTTCTCCGCGGCGCGTTTCGGAGCTGTGGCGAACCCTGCCGCGGCACCGATCACGGATGCCAACGCCTCGGCGCCGATGCGAAACACGCGTAGATCGTCCTCGGTGAGATCTACGTCATTTCGGCGGTCCAGCGGACATTCGGCACGATATCCGTCGCCCGCTTTCCGGATCGGCCGACAGGGGAGTCCGCATTCGCAGGCGTCGCAGACCTCCCAATCGGAGAGCGGCGCCTGTTCGACCAGGACACGTTTCGCCAGCAGCCGGTTGAAACCCGGACCAAAGAACGGCGCGGAAAGCTCGCCGGACAGGATCGCGTCGTCGCCAGCCTCACTCAGCCGCGTCAACAACCTCAAAATCGTCTCGGTCATTCATCAGCCCGTTCCGTTCGATCAGCTTCATCACCCGCGCCTCGTGCTGGGTGCGGCGGAACTGCACGACGCCCGGGGGCCGCAGCTTGACCGTGACCTGCGGCTGGCGCTTGCCGTCGCCCTTAAACAGGATCCGGAACACGAGTTCGCCCAGCCTCCAGGCGCCGCCGAACGAGACCGGTGTGCTGCCGAAATGCTGGAGCGCGTCACCGCCGAGATCCCGCGACCGCAGCGTGCGCACCACGCGGGGATACCCCTTCTTGCCGGGCGCCATCAGGTCGGCCGCCGCCTCAATGATAAGCACCTTGTCGATCAACGGATCGTAGGCGGCGTCGAAGGCGAAGCCCGGTCCGGCCAGTTCGACCGGGCGCAGGGTATAGAGGTCCTGCGCATCGTCGCCGTCGAAGAAGCCGGGCCGGTCGAGGATGATCGAGGCGAAGAGTTCCGCGATCTCGGGCTGATGCGCCTTCCTGATGCGGGCCAGTCGCAGCATGCCGGTGTTCTCGGAGTATCGCAGCACGGCGTGGGAAATCTGGCGCACGCTGATCACCCGTTCGACCTGGCCCTCGACGACCGGCATGGTCGAGACCATGGAGCCGTGGCTGACCACGAGGTTGATCTCGTCATCGTCTTCGTAGTCGCCCACCCGGCAGTAGTCCCCGAGAAACGCGTCACGGAAGAGCGCGGCAACGGCCGTCCGGAACGCCTCGACCTTCTCCGCCGTCAGATCGATCGCGACGCCACGTTCCCGGCCGGCAAATTCATGCAGGCGGTCGGCAGTGAGCATCGCCATGTGGTCAGCGGCCGCATCGAACAGGTCCGGATGCTCCAGAAAGACCCGGACGGCGATGTGCTTGGGATCATGCGCCTTGTTCGGCGCGTCCTCGTCGCCGGTCTTTATATCGGGGAACAGATCGACGCCCTGACGGACTGCCTGCGCCTGGATGATCTCGAGGCCGCGGGCATCGCCCAGTTCCGCGATGCGGTGCAGATCGCCGCGCAGCCCTTCGGGATAGCTGTCCTCGGCGCCAGTCAGCAACTTCTCCAGCGCCTCGCGGGCGGCATCTTCCTCCTGGTCCAGCAGGTCGACGGAGAAGCCCTTGTACTTGCCCTCGTGCCGCGCCAGCAGCGGCTTCATCAGGGCGAGATCGATGGTCTTGATGAACCGGGGGTTCACGAACTTTTTCAAATTGCCGGCCACGACGAATCCCCTTTCCTGAATGATAAGTGTTCTTGATACGTTCCCATGCGCGATTCTTCAACCTGTGCGGGATCGGCTGGGACGCTTTCCGACATCGACGAGTAGAGGCCAGAGGAGACGACCGCTCCGAGGCCCGCATGAAACGCCCCAATCCGCTCCCGGCCAACCAGATGACGCCCGCAGAACGCCGCGCCGAGTTGTGCGGCCTGCTGGCGCTCGGGCTGGTTCGGCTGACGCAGAGACAGTCAAGCGAACTATCTGACGGAACCGGAGAAAGTTCGCTACACTATCCGCCCGACCAGAGCGGTCATGCAACCACCGAGAAACGGAGAACCGCATGACCGACACGATTCCCGCGCGCCTGGCCGCGCTCAAGACCACGCCCACGCCCGACCTGAAGAGGCAGTGGCGGGACCTGTTCGACAGCGAGCCGCCGCCCTTCAACCGGCGCTTCCTGGAGTCCCGCCTGGCCTATCGCATACAGGAACTCACCTATGGCGGGCTGAAGCCGGAGACCATCCGGCGGCTGGAACGAATGGGCGAGGAACTGGACGGCGGCGACAGGACTAAGCGCGGCATCCGCGCCGATCGCGACCGCCCGATCACCGGCACGCGGCTGCTGCGCGAGTGGCAGGGCGTCGAACAAGTCGTCACAGTGACCGCGGATGGTTTCGAATGGCAGGGGCGGCCCTACAAGTCGCTGTCCGCTATCGCTCGGGCGATTACCGGCACGCGCTGGAACGGCTGGACCTTCTTCGGGCTCAAGAACCACAGGGGGCGGACATGACGAAGCCGCCGGATAAATCGAAGGTCATCCGCAAGCTGCGCTGCGCGGTCTACACCCGGAAATCCTCCGAGGAAGGGCTGGAGCAGGAGTTCAACAGTCTGCACGCCCAGCGCGAGGCCTGCGAGGCGTACATCGCCAGTCAGCGCTCCGAGGGCTGGGTGCTGATCCGCGATCAGTATGACGACGGCGGCATCTCGGGCGGGACGCTGGACCGGCCCGGCCTTCAGCGGCTGCTGGAGGACATCGAGGACGGGCTGGTCGATGTGGTGGTGGTCTACAAGATCGACCGTCTCAGCCGCTCGCTGGCGGATTTCGCCAAGCTGGTGGAGGTGTTCGACAGGAACGGCGTCACCTTCGTCTCGGTGACGCAGTCCTTCAACACCACCACCTCAATGGGGCGGCTGACGTTGAACATCCTGCTCTCCTTCGCCCAGTTCGAGCGGGAGGTGACGGCCGAGCGCATCCGCGACAAGGTCGCCGCCAGCCGGAAGAAGGGTATGTGGATGGGCGGGGTGCCGCCCTACGGATACCGGGTGGAGAACAGGAAGCTGCTGGTCGACGAGGACAACGCCGCGCATGTGCGCTGGATCTTCGCCCGCTTTCTCGAGATCGGGTCCTGCACCGAACTGGCGCGTCAGGTCGGCACGCGCGGCCTCCGGACGCCGCGTGGCAACCGGATCGACAAGAAGTACCTCTACCGGATGCTCAACAACCGCGCCTATATCGGCGACGCGGTTCACAAAGGGGAGAGCTACCCCGGCGAGCACGACGCGATCATCGACCGCGAGATATGGGACCGCGTCCATGCCATCCTGCAGGAGAGCCCGCGCAAGCGCGCCGCGCGCACCCGCGCCGACACCCCGGCGCTGCTGAAGGGGCTGCTTTTCGGGCCGGACGGCGCGGCTTTTTCGCCGACGCACACCCGAAAGTGCGACAAGCTCTACCGCTACTATGTCAGCCAGACCGTGCTGAAGCATGGCGCGGGGGCCTGTCCGGTCGGCCGCGTACCAGCAGGCGAGATCGAAGCCGCCGTGATCGACCAACTGCGCGCTGTCTTCCGCCAGCCCGAGATCGTGGCAGGTACATGGAAGGCGGCCCGTGCCCACGCCGACGGCATCACCGAAGCCGACGCCCGGACGGGCCTGCAGCAACTAGATCCGCTGTGGGACGAACTGTTCCCCGCAGAACAGGCGCGCATCGCGGCGCTGCTGGTCGAGCGAGTGGACATCGGCGTGGACGACCTGAACGTCCGGCTACGCGTGGACGGCCTCAGCGGCCTCGCGCATGAGATGCTGGCCGGCAGGATCGGAGAAGCTGCATGACCCGCGGTACAGCGGTCCCCGACACGGTGACGCTCCACGTCCCATTTCGGTTTGTGAAGCGTGGCGGGCGGAAGGAAATGCATTTGCCGGAAGGCGCTACGCACTCGCGGCAGACCGACAACGCGCTGGTCAAGGCGCTGGCCCGCGCCTTCCGCTGGAAGCGCATGCTGGAGTCGGGGGATTTTACCACCATCGCCGAACTGGCCGAACGGGAGGGGCTCGCGCCCTCATACATGACCCGCGTCCTGCGCCTGACCCTGCTCGCGCCGGACATCGTCGAGGCAATCCTGGACGGAAAGCAGGGGCCGGAAGTGACGCTGGCAAGGGTACTTGAGCCGTTTCCGGTGGAGTGGGAAGCGCAGTGTCTCGACATGATCGCCCGCCGTGGTTAGTTCTTGGGCGGCGCTTCCGCTCCGAAATTGGCGGCGGCACAACGGCAGATTCGGCGAGAAAATGACAAAAGAATTGGAAATTGAGAAGGAGCTGATAAATAAACTTGAGGGACTCAAGTATGTTCTGAGAGACAATATTAGGGATCGCGGCGCGCTTGAGAATAATTTCCGCGAAAAGTTTGAATCACTAAATCGAGTCCAGCTCACAGACAACGAGTTTGAGCGCCTTCTCGAGAAAATGGTAACGCCTGACGTGTTTGAAAATGCTGAGCGGCTCCGTAATCGCAATACCTTCGAGCGGGAAGACGGTACTCCACTTCATTACCAGCTCGTGAACCTGAAAGACTGGTGCAAGAACACATTTGAGATCGTCAACCAGCTGCGCATCAATACCAAGAGCAGCCATCATCGCTACGACGTCATACTCCTGGTCAACGGCCTTCCGCTCGTTCAGATCGAACTGAAATCGTTGCAGGTCTCACCACGGCGCGCGATGCAACAGATCATCGATTACCGCAATGATCCGGGGAACGGCTACACGAACAGCCTCCTCTGTTTCATGCAGCTGTTCATTGTCAGCAATCGCAGCCAGACTTGGTATTTCGCAAACAACAACAACGAGCATTTCTCATTCAATGTCGAAGAGCGGTTCCTGCCGATTTATCGCTGGGCCACTCGTGACAACAGGAAGGTCCAGAACCTCGCCCAGTTCGCCGACCAGTTCCTGACCAAATGCACCCTGGCGGAGATGATCAGCCGCTACATGGTGCTCATCCAGAACGAGCGAAAGCTCATGATGATGCGCCCCTACCAGGTCTATGCGGTCAAGGCGATCGTCGACTGCATCCATGAGAACCGCGGCAACGGCTACATCTGGCACACGACCGGCTCGGGCAAGACGCTAACTTCGTTCAAGGCGTCAACGCTCTTGAAGGACAATCCCGACATCGAGAAATGTTTGTTCGTCGTCGACCGCAAGGACCTAGACAAGCAGACCCGCGAGGAGTTCAACCGCTTCCAACCGAATTGCGTCGAGGAGAACACCAATACCGAAGCACTGGTGAGGCGCCTTCTGTCTGAGGATTACAAGAACAAGGTTATCGTCACCACGATCCAGAAGCTGGGCCTCGCGCTGGACGGGACGAACAAGCGCCAGTATCGCGAGCGGCTCGAGCCTCTGCGCGACAAGCGCGTGGTCTTCATCTTCGACGAATGCCACCGCTCGCAGTTCGGCGAAAACCACAAGGCAATCAAGGAGTTCTTCCCCAACGCTCAGCTCTTTGGCTTCACCGGCACGCCGATATTCGAAAAGAACGCCAACGCGGTTCGGGTCGAGGGCGAGGAAGCGCGACTGATGACGACGCAGGAGGTCTTTCAACAGGAGCTCCACGCCTACACGATCACCCACGCCATCGAAGACGGCAACGTGTTGCGCTTCCATGTGGACTACTTCAAGCCCGAGGGCGCACCCATCAAGCCCGGTGAGACGCTGGCCAAGCGGGCGGTGGTCGAGGCAATCCTCCACAAGCACGACGCCGCCACCAACCAGCGCAAGTTCAACGCTCTCTTCGCTACCGCCAAGATCGACGACGCGATCGAGTATTTCCACCTGTTCAAGGAAATCCAGGCCGAGCGCGCCGCGGCGCTCGAGGACTTCATCCCCCTCAACATCGCCTGCGTCTTCTCACCCCCGGCCGAGGGCAACCGCGACGTCGCCCAGTTGCAGGAGGACCTGCCGCAGGAGCTGAAAGACAACAAGGTCGAGCCGAACCGCAAGAAGGAGGCGCTGGCCGAGATCATCGACGACTACAACGCCCGCTACGGCGCCAACCACCGGATCACGGAATTCGACAGCTACTATCAGGACGTGCAGCAACGGATAAAGGATCAGAAATATCCCAACTCCGACCTGCCGCGCGACAAGAAGATCGATATCACCCTTGTCGTCGACATGCTGCTGACGGGCTTCGACTCGGCCTATCTGAACACGCTCTACATCGACAAGAACCTGAAGTATCACGGCCTGATCCAGGGCTTTTCGCGCACCAACCGGGTGCTGAACGACTCCAAGCCCTACGGCAACGTGCTCGATTTTCGCGCCCAGAAGGACGCCGTGGACGAGGCCATCGCCCTCTTCTCGGGCGAGGCGCCGGACCGCGCCCGCGAGGTCTGGCTGGTCGATCCCGCGCCCAAGGTCATCGAGAAGCTGGCTGAGGCCACCCGCAAGTTCGCCGGTTTCATGGCCTCGCAAGGGGTCGAGCCCCGCCCCGAGGACGTCGCCAATCTCAAGGGCGACGAGGCGCGGGCGGGCTTCATCGAACGTTTCAAGGAGGTGCGGCGGCTGACCACCCAGCTCGACCAGTACACCGACCTGACGCCCGAGGATAAGGCGAAGATCGAGGCGTTGATCCCGCGCGACGATCTGCGTGCCTTCTCGGCCCAGTATCTGGAGGTCGCGAAACGCCTGCAGGAGCACCAGCACAAGACCGAGGACCCCGACGACCCGATCCAGCAACTGGAATTCGAATTCGTGCTCTTCGACAGCGCGCTCATCGATTACGACTACATTATGAAGCTGATCGCGCGCTTCACCAGCCAGCCGCCGGAAAGGCGGAGGATGACGCGCAAGGAGCTGATGGGCCTGCTCGCCTCCTCCGCCCGGCTGATGGACGAGCGCGAGGATCTGGAGGCCTATGTCGCCACACTGCACGAGGGCGAGGGCTTGAGCGAGGAGGAGATCCGCGCAGGCTACGAACGCTTCAAGGCCGCGCGGGAAGAGGAAGAGCTGGCCCGTATCGCCGCGGGGCACGATTTGCCCGTGGAGGCGCTCAAGGAATTTGTCGCGGGCATCCTGCGCTTCAACATCTTCCACCCCGACGCGCTGACCGAGCTTTTCCGCCCCAAGGGGCTAGGCTGGAAGGTGCGGAGCCGCGCCGAGCTTGCCCTGATGGAAGACCTGATCCCGCTTCTGCGCAAGAAGGCCGGCGGGCAGGAGATTTCGGGGCTGGAGGTCTATGAAGATGCCTGAGGCCAAGCCCGGACCGGTGCCCGAATTGCGCTTCCCCGAGTTCCGCGATGCCGGGCCATGGGAGGTGAAGCGGTTGGGGGAGTTGGTCGAAACGGTCACGCCGCCCAAGAAGCTACAGACCTCCGAATACCTCCCGAGTGGCAGGTTCCCGATCATCGACCAATCGCCCAGCGACGTTTGCGGGTGGACCAACGACGAAACTGCGATGGTCCAGGCGGATTTCCCGCTGGTAGTCTTTGGCGATCATTCCTGCGTCGTGAAGCTGGCGAATGGCCCGTTTGCTCAAGGCGCGGACGGGATCAAGATTTTGGCTCCAACTTCCGAAATTGAAGCCAGGTTCCTGTTCCTGTCATTGCAAGCAGACCCCATCGAGCAAAAGGGTTACAAGCGCCACTTCTCCACGCTCAAGGAGAAGCAGATACCTTTTCCGCGCAAGGACACGGGCGAACAACAAAAGATCGCCGATTGTCTGCGGTCGCTGGATGATCTGATCCGGGCCGAGAAGCGGCGGCTCGAGGCTCTCAGCGCCCATAAGACGGGCCTAATGCAATGCCTCTTCCCCGCCATCGGACAAACCACCCCCCGCCTCCGCTTCCCCGAGTTCGAGGGGGCCGGCCCGTGGGAGGTGAAGCGGTTGGGGGACAGTGAAATTGCGCGGTTCATTCGTGAGCGCGTGGCCGCCGAAGACGTTCCTCTGGGACATTACGTGAGCACCGTGAACCTGTTGCCCGCTTTCTGCGGCTTGTCGCCGGAGCCTGAGAAACCGCCTGCCGGAAGCGCCATCGCATATCGGGAGGGCGATATTCTCATGTCGAACATTCGCCCGTATTTGCAAAAGGTTTGGGTCGCCGATCGCTCAGGTGGTGCATCGAATGATGTCTTGGTCGTTCGCCCAAGCAAGAGCGTCGTGAAGTCGTTCCTTAGCCAATTGCTGATGTCTGAGCGCTTCATTTCGCACGTCATGGGCGGCGCCAAGGGCGTAAAGATGCCTCGCGGAGATCTCGAGCAAATTCAAGATTTCGAGGTTCCCCTTCCGGCCAGACCGGAACAACAAAAGATCGCCGATTGCCTGACCGCGCTCGACGATCTGATCCGGGCGCAGGGCGAGACCATCGAGGCGCTCAAGACCCACAAGCGCGGGCTGATACAGAGGCTTTTTCCGCGGGAGGTCGGTTGAGCCATGGTTGAACCGCTGGCCTTCGACACGCTCGACGGCCTCGCCGGGCATCTGCGCCAGCAGATCGAGACGACAAACAAGAAGGTCACGCTCATCTTCGCCCATAACGGCACGGGCAAGACTCGGCTGTCGATGGCTTTCAAGGAGCTGGGCAAGACGCGCAACGGCGACGGCGAGGTGACTGCCCGTGACACGCTCTATTTCAACGCCTTCACCGAGGACCTTTTCAACTGGGACAACGACCTGGAAAACGACCGTGACCGCGTGCTGCGGATGAACCGGGATTCCGCGTTCTTCAATGGCCTCGACGTGCTGGAAATGGAAAACCGCATCCGCCCCCTCCTGCACCGGTATTGCGATTTCGAGTTCCAGATCGACTATGACGCGGGCACGGTCCTGTTCTGGCGCGAGACCGTGAAAGACGCCGACGGCAATGACGTGCCCCTTCCCATCAAGATCTCGCGCGGCGAAGAAAACATCTTTATCTGGTGTTTTTTCCTGGCCGTCGCCCAGCTCGCCATCGACGGGCAAGAAGCCTATGACTGGGTGAACTACCTCTATATCGACGATCCCATTTCCTCGCTGGACGAGAACAACGCCATCGCCGTTGCCGCCCACCTGGCGCGAATGCTGAAGGATCAGGACCGGCTGAAGGCGGTGGTCTCGTCCCACCACACGCTGTTCTTCAACGTGCTGTGCAACGAGTTGAGCAAGCCGTGGCAGTTCTTCCTGGGTTGCGATGGCAGCGGCTGGCAGCTGCGCAACACGGGCCAGACCCCGCGCTTCTATCATGTCGCCATGCTGAAGGAGCTGCACGCGGCCGCGCAGTCCGGCAAGCTCTACACTTATCACTTCACCATCCTGCGCAGCATCATGGAGAAGACCTCGACCTTCCACGGGTTCAACAGTGTTGGCGACGTGTTAAAGCGCAACCCGGACGACGAGGATGGCACGCTGCATTTCCGCTATGTGCAGCTTCTGAGTCACGGGAGCTATTCGCTTTTCGAGCCGGTCGAGATGATCGAGGAGAACAAGCGGATCTTCCGGACAATTTTGGACAACTTCATGAACGATTACCGCTTCAACCCCGATCTGTTCCCGGTGGCTGAGACAGAGGAGACCGCCGCATGACCGAACAGGACCAGACCAAGCTGGGCAAGACCCTCTGGGCCATCGCCGACCAACTGCGCGGGGCGATGAATGCGGACGACTTCCGCGATTACATGCTGTCCTTCCTCTTCCTGCGCTATCTCTCGGTCAATTACGAGGAGGCCGCAAGGGCCGAGCTGGGCGCCGACTGGCCTCAGCTTCCGTCTGGCGACCGCCGTTCGCCGCTGGCCGTCTGGTATGCGCAAAACCCCGAAGATACCGAGGAGTTCGAGAAAGTGATGCGCCGCAAGGTGCATTACGTCATCAAGTCCGATCACCTCTGGAGCTCCATCGCCGAGATGGCCCGCACTCAGAACGACGAGCTGCTGCACACGCTGCAGCAGGGCTTCAAGTTCATCGAGAACGAGTCCTTCTCGTCGAGCTTTCAGGGGTTGTTCTCGGAGATCAATCTCGACTCCGAAAAACTCGGCAAGAATTACCCGCAGCGCAACGCGCGGCTCTGCACGATCATCCAGAAGATCAACGAGGGGCTTTCCGAATTCTCCAGCGGGCGCGACCTGCTGGGCGACGCCTACGAATACCTGATCGGCCAGTTCGCCGCCGGTTCGGGCAAGAAGGCGGGCGAGTTCTACACGCCCCAGCGGATTTCCGACATCCTGTCGGAGCTCGTCACGCTCGATAGCCAGGACCCGGCCTCCGGTAAACGTGACAAGCTGAACCGCGTCTATGACTTCGCCAGCGGCTCCGGCTCGCTCTTGCTGAACGTCCGGCGCCACATGCGCAAGGGCGGCATCGGCAAGCTCTACGGGCAGGAGAAGAACATCACCACCTACAACCTCGCCCGGATGAACATGCTGCTCCACGGCGTGCGGGACACCGAGTTCGAGATCCACCACGGCGACAGTCTGGAAAATGACTGGGACATCCTGCGAGAATCAAATCCGGCGAAGAAGATCGAGTTCGATGCCGTGGTAGCGAATCCGCCCTTCAGCTACCGCTGGACGCCGACCGAGGAGACGGCGAAGGATTTTCGCTTCAAGAACTATGGCCTGGCGCCCAAGTCAGCCGCCGACTTCGCCTTCCTGCTGCACGGGTTTCATTTCCTCGCCAAGGACGGAACCATGGCGATCATCCTGCCGCATGGGGTTCTGTTCCGCGGCGGGGCGGAGAAGAAGATTCGCACCAAGCTCATCAAGGACGGCAACATCGATACCGTGATCGGCCTGCCGGCAAAATTGTTCTATTCCACGGGCATCCCGGTTTGCATTCTGGTGCTGAAGAAGTGCAAGCGCACCGATGACGTGCTCTTCATCAACGCGGCCGAGCACTATCAGCCTGGAAAGCGGCAGAACACACTACTGCGCGAACACATCGACAAGATCGTCGAGACGTACAAACAGCGAAAGGAAGAGGATCTCTATTCGAAGGTCGTCAGCCTTCAAGAGATCGAGGAAGAGCACGACTTCAACCTCAACATTACGCGCTATGTCAGCACGGCAGAGTTCGAAGAAGAAGTCGACCTAGCTGCTGTCCGCCAGCAACTTGATGACCTGCGAAAACAGGTTCGATCGGCAGCCCAGCGGCACAACGGCTATCTGGAGGAGCTGGGCGTGCCAATGTTGCCATACGAACTTGAAAATGGATCAGATTGACGTGGCTTCTGGTGCTCTTGTCATGTGACTGGACGCAGGTGTTGTCGAAGATAAGGTGCAGGCACCGTGCTCACGTCAGCGAACGTCCGACCTCGGTCGTTTCTCCGGAGAAGCCACCGGCATCGAAGTTTTCAGGTTTCGTTACAAAATAATGATTTGATTTCAGCGCATTACGACAAATTCACCAAAATGGCGCAGTCATGAGGTTCGGAGAATATCGGCCCGGAGAGACCGCTTCCGGGCCTCCCGGCGCAGGGGCCGGTGCTCAGCCCATCCCGCATAACCCTCGAATACAACGAGAAAATCCGGCCGCGGCCGGATCGAGAGAACGCTTTCGCAGAGGCAAGTGGCGGAGGGGACGGGACCGGGGACGAACGTTCTCTGGGTCTTAAGTCATTGATCAGGCGCGAGCCGGAGGGCCAAGGTCCGCATCAGCTATGTTCGACGGGGAGTCGGTGCAGCAAGAAAGTGTCGCGATCGGGTCCGCACCTTAACAAGGGAGCGCAAGCATATCCGCCTTGACGGCATTCCGGCGCTTCAAGCGGCGACGTCGTGGGACCGTCGAGGCAAGCGATGAGGAGCGGCGCGCTTCTATGCGGGTATGCAGAAAGCGAAGATCGCGCTAAAATACACGTATGGCCTCCGACGATCGTGGCTCGGTTCAACGCACCCTCGGAGCGACCAAGACGGAATGGGAAGCACGCCATGAGCACAGACTATGAACTTTCGCTTTCTTCATCGGACGGTACAACCGCTCGCATAACCATCGTCGACAGCCTGAACCCTCTGCCTGGAAGCGATACCTGGACAGCAGCAGACAACAGTCAGTGGGAGGTCAACGGCGGAACGGTGACGAGTTGGGGATCGGGGGGCGCTTATCTCAGTGGGCCGGTCGGTGTACAGTCAATTTTCCTAGATGGGTTTGAGAAGAGCACAAAAGCGAAGGACACCGGTGACGGAGAGAAAAACTATGAGGGGGGTACATTCCCGGCGGGTTCCTTCCGCTGGCGCTGTACCTCGACGTCATAACCACTTTCTTGTGTAGTGCTCGATCGGCTTACGCTGCTCGGTAGTGCCCCGCGGGATGGTCTAAGAGCCCGACCCGAAAAGCGTTGAGCAGTTCAGTGCCTTGTGATTCTGTCCGGTTGCCAGACTGGACGGAGGGTCACATGCCTTGGACTGAAACCGCTCGGCTTGAGTATGATCGGCGCGGCGGCCGCTACGCAAGCGATCTGACGGATCGGGAATGGGCGCTGATCGAGCCTTTCATGCCCTCGCCGCGTCGCATCGGCCGGCCTCGAACGACCGATTTGCGCGAGGTGATGAACGCGATCCTCTACATGGCGTCGACCGGCTGCCAGTGGGCCTATTTGCCGAAGGACTTTCCACCGCCCTCGACGGTGCAGCGCTATTTCTACGAATGGCGCGACAGCGGCCGGCTGAAGGCAATCAACCAATATCTGGTGATGGCGGCGCGCGAGCGCGATGGTCGCGACGCCACCCCTTCAGCCGGCGTGATCGACTGCCAGAGCGTGAAAACCACTGAAAGAGGAGGGGTTAGCGGCTTCGATGCCGGCAAGAAGGTCAAAGGGCGCAAGCGCCATATCGTCACCGACACGCTCGGCCTGATGGTCGGGCTGGTCGCGCACGCGGCCGACATCCAGGATCGCGACGGCGCGCCAGCGGTGCTCCAATCCATCCGCCATGCGTTTCCCCGGCTGCGGCACGTCTTCGCCGACGGCGGCTACGCCGGGCCGAAGCTCCGCAGCGCGCTGGACAAGATCGGCGACTGGACGCTGGAAATCGTCAAGCGCTCCGACGCCGCCAAAGGCTTCGAGGTGCTCCCCCGCCGCTGGGTCGTCGAACGCGCCTTCGCCTGGCTCGGCCGATGCCGCCGGCTCGCGAAAGACTGGGAGAAAACCATCGCCAGCGCCGAGGCATGGATCACCATCGCCCACATCCGCCGCGTCACCCGCCATCTCGCAAGGCATTGTCAAACATCATAGAGTTTCGAGTCGGGCTCTAAGAGCGCTGACCTTCGGAGAGGTCCAGTGCTGATCAGGTGGCCACGGCGGGCAACTTAATGCCGGGGTTGTCGGTGACACGCGCGAGCGTTTCCATGGACATATAGCGGCGTGCGACGGTTCACTCGTCGTTTTTTTTTGAGCATCAGCGCGCCGACAAGCTAGACGATGGCTTCGTCGTTGGAGAAGATGCCGATGACATCGGACCTTCGCTTGATTTCCCGGTTCAGTCGTTCGAGCGGATTCGTGGACGCGATCTGGGCTCAGTGCTCTCAAGGGAAGTCCATGTAGGCCAGAACGTCGTCCCGCGAGGCGTCCATCGGGGTGCCGAGCTTTGCCTAATTCTGGCGCAACGCGTCGGCCACAACATCCCCACTGGGCTTCCGCGTCCACCTTGCTCTACTGGGCGAAGACCGTCTTCAGCATCGCGGCCACGGCGGTACGCTACTTGGCTGGGGCATAAGCCAGCGTATTCCGCATCCTGTGAACGCGGCGGCGCTGGTGCGTGGCGTCGAACACCCGCCGCGCGGCGGCCCGAAGCCCCTTTTGGTCGTCCGCGACCATCAGCTTCACGCCGCGCAGGCCACGGTCGGCGAGAGATCGAGAAAGTCCGTCCAGAAGGTCTCCGGCTCCGAAGGCCCTGTGACGACGCCGAGAACCTCGCGCTTGCCGAATCGAGCCAGAAATTTGGGCCCGGCCCCTTCCAGCGGGCGAGAGACGAAGGCGTTTACCCGCTGGTCGATCTCGACGTAGAGACGGCTAACCTGCGACTTCGACATGCCGCCAAGGCGCAGCCAGAAACGACTATCCTGAAACCAAATACCGAGCTACGCTTCCTTAGCACTTGCTGCGTGGAGAGCGAGATGGACCAGTCAACCATCAGAGACCTCAGTTACCTGCTCGCCGTTATTGCAATGACGGGAGTCTTGATCTGGGGCCTGAAACATGTGTCGCGCGAGCTTGGCCGAGTGAATCCGACTACTAATAGAACACTCATGGCTGAGGCGCTTTCCGAGAAAGAAGGGACTGAGGCAGGAGTGGACGAAGACACCAGTTTCAGTCGAGTTTCCGGCGCGTTGGGTGCCATTGGGATCGCGGCGACATTCGTCGGAATTGGGTACTGGGCGCTTCATGGTCTGTTCTTTGGAACTGAGGCTAATCTAGAAAAGATTTCGTCACTATCCACGTACTTCTTGGCGGGATCCGCGTTATTTATCCCCTACGGGTTTAACAAGATTTCTAAAATTTTCAATTAGAAGCTAACTGCGATCGGGGCGGTCGTGGTGTGGTTAGCATCGCGGCGCTTCTAGGGCTGACCCACGCGGGGTATCTCGTCGCCAAGAGGCGGCCAACGGACAAGACACGGAACTGACCAGGACGTGGATCGGGGCCGGAACCGGGGGAAGGACTGCATGGCAGAGATACAAATATTCGGTGACGGCGCGGTTACTGTCGTTCTTGTCGCCGAAATTTCCGCCAGCTCCGCCCGCGTCACAGGTCTGATCGTCCGGCTTGCGGGAAACGAGGCGACCGTCACTCTCGCCGAAGCGATCGAAAACATTCACGTGAAACTGCTGTTCTTCGAGAACGAGGACGGAAAGTTCGGCCCGCCCCGCGACGAACTGCCTTCGATCAAGGAGGCGGCCGCACTGGGTCTTGCCGCGGCACGGGCCAAGCTGCGCGCCGAGTTGGCATCCGTCGAGATTCGGGAGAAGGGTATTTTCGGCTTTCCAGCCGGATTCGCCAAGGCGTCAATGTCAATCCGCTTCGCCGATAGCGCGGACGGATCGCTTGGGTTCCGGCTCGACGCACGGACGCGGCTGGATGTATCGGCACAGTTCGCGCTCGAACAATATGCCATGGTTACCGCCAATGCCGAGTTGGAGGCGCGGATTACGGTCGCCTCGGAGGATGTGCTTGCATCGCTCGAATTGCTGGTGCCAACGCTCCCGAACCTAGGGTTCAAACTTCGAGATGTGGCCTTACCCACGTTGTCCTTCTACGACCTGAATGGGGTCGACATCAAGATCGGCTCTCTGACAGCGCTGAAGCTACCCCTGCCCGAATGGCTGCCGAACATCTCCGTCGAAGGTGGCGCGCCATTTACGGTGTCGGCTGATGCTGGCAATGGAGCCTTCGGTCTGAACGCAACGACCGATATCGATGTTCTGCTGGACTCGAACGAAATCGCGAAGATCGAAGATTTCGCGATCAGTCTCGATGGTGGGACGATCAAAGTCGCGGGCAAGGTCACGGCCGAGCACGACACCCCGATTAACAAGCGCTTCGAATTCGGCGGCGGCGACCTGCCCGTCCGCGTGCAGGTGGCGGTAAAGAATGTGACCGCCGCCTTCGACGGCGGGGCCGGGGCCTTGGCCGTGACATGGACCTTCGAAGAAATCGCCGTCGAGGCGACCGACGATCCCGGCGCGCGGATCGCCGTCGCACTCGATCTGGTCACGGTAACAACGTTGTCCAGCGGGGAGACAAGCTGGGACGCGGCAAATGCGAAACTTCTGGACCTGGGCGCTGACGTTACCTTCGAGGTGCCCGACCTCAATATTATCGACGGGTTGATGAACCTGCGGCTTGGCTTTCTGGCCGATGCGGCGGGCGCTTTAGCGGAGTTCTTGGATCGGCTGGCCCGGCTCTTGGCCGCGGTCTTGCGCTACATGGCGCGCGCCGTGGGCGCGGTGACCGGCCTGTTGTCCGAAGTGGCCAAGGCGCTTGCCGGCCTGCTCGCGGACGGGCTGCGTAAACTGTTGGAGCTTCTGGACAAGGTCGGCGACGTCGTCACGCTGGAACTGCGCCTGGACGCGGCCACGCTGCGCCCCTTGCAGGTGGTCGTTCTTCCGGTGAACGCCGACCCGAAGCCCGTCGACATCGGCAGCAGCCTGCTGCGCGTGACAGCGGATCACCGCTTTGTGCCCGGCATGATTCTCGATTTCGTCAACCACTGGCAGGGGCTCGCGCTGTTGCGTGAACCTGATCTAAACGTCAATCCTCAAGTGACGATATCGACCGACCTTTGGCTTGGGTCCGATACCGACGAGGCTGGAACGATCCCGGTCGAGTCCCCTGACCCGCTGATCTCGGTCTCGGCGACTGCAAAGGACCCCAATGCCGCTGAAGCCATCGTGATCGCCGCACTCAGCCGCGGGCGGGGCAAGTTTTTTCAGACTTTCGGGGCAGAGCGAAAGAAGGCGGAGAAAAATAAAAACGGCGTCATCACCTTCACCAGTGTCGGCGCCATTTCCGATCTGAAGGCGCTGTCAACAGACAACTTCCTATTCAAGCTGGACGCCGAGCGGCTGAAAAACAAGATCACCGCTCTGATGCCGCAAGGGCCGCCAGAAAGCGGGAGCGACAAGCTTGCGCAATTCATCGACATTGAAGAGTTCACTTTCGATCCCGACAGCGCGCCTAAATTCAAAGGCAATTTGAAGGTCCGGATCAGAATTCCGACCACCGGGAATAACGAGATCCTGATCCCGCTGGAAATCTCCGCGGTGCTAGACATAGAGACTCTGGAACTGACGCTGGATGCCGATGAAGAGATCATCATCCAGAGCAAGGCCATCGACGAAGTGATCTACGGGTTCGGCCTGATCCTCGCGCCGGTCGGGTATGACAAGGACAAAACCGTCGTAGGCGACTTGTTCAAGATCGGTTTTAAGAAAGGCGATTTGTCGCTGGAACTTGCCGCCGGTGCCAAGGCGCTTCTATCCTATGACCAGTTGTCGGGCGACGGCGCGTCGCTGGCCTTCGAAGCCACGGAATTCGCAATCGATCGCGGCGGACTGGACCTGATCGCAAGGGTCATGGCCGATCGCCCCGTGCGGCTGGGCGGACTGGATCAGCCGTTCCGCTTCAATCGCGGCTCAATCTCTATTCAGGGCGGTGTGCTACAGGGCGGGACAATCTCGGGGTATGGCCCGATGCCGCCTGCGCTGATCGGCGAGGCAAAAGCCGAGATCGACCTCGTGTTCGGCCGACGCAACGGAAACCTCGCCCTGGTGGCCGCCAACGCCAAGCTGGAAAAGGAAGGAGAGCCGCTTTATTCCACCGGCACCCGGTTCCGCGTGGTGCTCGACGCGCTCGGCCTTGGTTTCGTCGATCCTGTCGTCGGCCCGACTCAGTTCTATTTCCAGCTGTGGGGTTCTGCCAGTTTCGAGCCGGAAATCGGCGCCTTTGATGGCGGGCTTCTGGAAAACTTAAAGTCGGTAGCGATCCGGCTCGAGGGTGCGCCGCTGACCGGCGACGGGCGCGAGTTGATCAAACACATCAGTTTCCTGGTCGAACTGGACCCGCCGCTGCGTGAAAAGCTGTTCGAAATCTTCAAGTTCGAAATTCGCGGCATCGCATTCTATCCGGCCAGCAAGGCCTGGCCCGACAATCCGCCCGCCATCGGGATCGCTGGACAGATCTCTTTCCTCGAAGCTGGCGATGTCGTCTCCTCCGAAATCAGCTTCCACGAAATCCTGATCGCTTTGCCGGAACCGGGCGGCGATCTTCCGTTGCCGCGGATTCGCGCGGACGGGCTTTCGATGCTACTGCGCATTGGCGGCGTGGCGCAGGTCGAGGCGACTGCCCTCGCCGTAGATGGCTCGATCCCGTCGCTTTACGCCCCCGTGGCGCTTCCGGCCGATGTGACAGCCAAGGGCTTTCTCGCCTCCGGTCGGATCGACATCGTCGGGCTTGGCGCCTTTGGCGGCGCGATGGGCGTGCTGGAGCTGAAAAAGAACAACCAAGTCAAACACGCAATGTTCATCTATGGCCAGGCCGAGAAGCTGACAGAGCGGATCGACACGCCGATCGGCCCGCTGTTCATCCGCGAGGTCGGCTTCGGCTTTGGCAAGAATTATACTCTGTCGGCCTTGGCCGGTGCGGACGAGGCCAAGACGCCGCGCGAATTGGTCACGACACTGGACCGTTTGTCGAAGGTTCAGGGGAACCTTACGAACTTCAATGCCTGGACACCGCAATTCGACAAGGACGCCCTGACGCTGGCCCTGCGGGGGATGATCTCTGTCGCGGCCACCTCGACCAGTTCCGCCTCTTACGATGCGGACGGTGAGGCTAAGGTGTCGAACCCGTTGCTGATGGATATCGTCCTGGCGCTGCGCACCGATCTGACGTTCTTCGTCAACGTCCGCGGATGGCTCGCCACCAACTACAATGACTGGTTCATCGCCCCGTCGGGGGCAGAGTTCAAGGAACGCCCGACGCTGCGCGGCTATCTGTATTTCTCGGTGCCGCGCAAAGAGTTCCTGGCGCGCTTCCTGTCCGACCCGACGGGGATCGTCGGCAAGCATCCGGAACTGCCCGACGCACTGGTCAAGGCCATTGAGGGCACTCGATTCGCAGCAACGCTGTATATCCGTCCGGGCCTATATCACACCGAACTCGGCTGGCCCTACGAATTGGGGTTTGAGTTGGGCAAGCCAACGGACAATTTCTATCTCTCGCTGTCCGCTGGTCTCGTGTTCCGGATCGAGGACGCGACAATGCTCTATGGCGTCGCGTTCAAGGCTTCGGGCCTGATGCAGTTCGGCGGAGAGGTGGGCAACGCCAACTTTGGCGCCAGCGCCACGGCCCGGGCGGATTTCCTGCTGGGCGCTCGCTTTATTGCCTATCTGGCACCGTTGAACCCCCGGGATACCCTGTTCTACGGCGAGGTCTACTTGGGCCTTACCTTGAAATTCTCGGTATCGGTCTGGCTGTCGTTCAAGGTGTTCCGAAAGCGGTTCACGCTTCGGATCGGCTTTTCCATCGGCCTGACCATCGAGATCGCCGCCGAGGTTGTGCTGTCCGGCCAGGGGCTGGGTGCGCGGGTTTATGCGTCGGTGGGTGTGCAAGGCTTCGGCCGGTCACTGTCTGTGGGTGTCGGATTTAGCTTTGGCGACAGCGCGCTGGACCGGGCGCGCGGCCGGGTCGCGCGGTTCATGCAGCTGGGCCTGGGCATCGACCCGCCGCGCGAAGAGACGCTGCTAGCCCCGGCACCCGCCGCCGAACCGGCACGGAGCGAGCGGGCGAAAGAAGCGGACCGTTCGATCAGCGAAAGACACCCGCCGCAACCGCCGAATGCGCCACTGCCCGACCCGGTTACTGTGGAGCCAGCGAAGGGCCGGCAAATCGAGGGCACCGATTTCTGGGCGGTTCTCTTGCACGCCGGCAAGGATCCGAATGGCGAGGACACCTATCTGATCCAGCTCATCCCGCGCGATCATTCCGAAAGAGTGCGTGACACCGCCACTTTCTATGCGGAACCGTGGTTCATCAAGGATCAGAAGGAGGGCGCAAAGACGGCCGGGGCAACGAAGGGCCGCACCGAGGGCGACTACAAGATAAAGCTGACTACGGATATTGACGGGCTGAAATATTTCGGGCGCCTTGCGGAAGGCGACCCCAAGGCCCCCGCAACGCTGACGGCCATCAAGAAAGATGTCGAACTTCAGCTTTTCGCCAATCTTGCGCGTCCGGTCGGGGAAACCGAAAACGGCGACCTGGACCTGAATTTCCTGCTGACCGAGTGTTTCCTGGCGCATCCCGACAGCGTTCCCGGCGAGTTGGCGGAGTTTGGCTTTGGCGAGTCCCTGCCGGTCCAGCACACGCATCCTGACGCATTCGTGGACATCCCGCCTCGCCAGTCACGGGACAACCAGGCGCAGCGCTTCGCGGCCACGGATCCCGTCCTGGAGGCTTCGGTGATCGCCGAGGAAAAGCGCAGCGCGCTGATCAACAAGATCGGCGAAAGCGCCTTTGCGCTGGCTGAACGTGCGCGGGACCGCTCCGGCGCCGAGGACGCGGTTCGACTGGTACAAGAGACCGAAACGCTGAATGCGGTGGATTTCGGCCTAACCTTCCTTCTCAAGGCGTCAAACCTGGACTTGTTCGAAAAAGACGGCAAGGCCCGGCTGGAGCTTTACAAGCGGGTTGGGGACTATTCGGCCGGTAACGAGCCGGACTGGGATTTCGTCAAATGCTCTGTTGAACTGCTTAATCATCCCGACGAGTCGTTCGAGGCGACCGAGCCCCGGCTGGACGATGCGCGGGTTGAATTGGCCGACGACGGGTATCGTTTGTACTGGGATCTCGAACCGGCGTTCGGGTCTTCTGCCGAGCTTGGCTTCGCCAAGGACCCCGAAACCCGGCTGGCTTTTTACGAGATAGAGCGCAGTTTCGAAGGCGCGGACATCGCGATGACGGCGCAGTTCCGGACCAAGAGCGCGACCCCGCAGCAGCACAATTTTGACCCTGTCACCAACACCGTCGTCGTTAGCCGTTCGCGCGCTGCGCTGCATTTGACCGACGATCTAAGCCAGGGCGGCGTCCCCGAAGCGCTGCGTGCGCAGCTCTTTGGAACGCCCTTGCCCAAGGGTGCCAGCGCCCGTGCGATCTGGACCGCGGCCTTTGGAGCGTCGCCGCAGGCATCGGTGGTCTACAAGGTGACGGCCGTGGACGTTCTGGGCACGCGCACAGGGCTGCGAGTGCTGGAACGGACAATCGCGCGCCCGCCCTTGGACGTGCGTCCGCCGCTGTCCGTCGAATTGGCCGTCAGCTTCGAGGGCGAACTTCCAAAACTGCAACAGGATGCGGACCCACAGATCGACCTGACGCTAATCTATGAAGATGTCGAGCATTTTGCCGCCGCACAAGATCAGCCGCTGCAATTGCGGGTCCGGTCACACACGCTCTTGGGCGGGGGAGAATACGGTGCCGACGCGGTGGACGACGCCAAATCGCGTCCTGGCCAGGCGGATATCGATACCAAACGCGAGCGCGACGTAGATCTGTTCTTGGTTCCGGATGGCGGGGGGGCGCTGAAGGTCAAGCTTGGCTTGGCAGAAGGCGCTTCTTCGAAAGGGCTTCCCAAGGACAGGCGGTACAATCTGACTTTGGTGCCGAACGGCACGGCCGTAGCCGATCCCGCGCTTGAACTGCGTAGGGCGCTGCACATCCCGAAAACGGCCGGCACCGCCCAGGACCTGCGCGCCTGCCGCGCCTTCCTGCGCAGTTTCGGGAAACTCTATATCGACCCCACCCCCTGGCTCTATGTCGAAACGCTACTGCGCGCGGAAAAGACCGTTCCGCAGGCCGACAGCGTAGAGGAGGTCAGGGAATTTGCAGCCGTCGTCGAGGCCCTGGAGACACCGCTGTCGCTTCCGTTCCTTGCGCTCGAACAGAACCAGATCGAGCGCAACGCCGGGCGGCTGGAACTCGTCTATCCCGTCGAGGGCGCCGAACTAAAACATCTGGCTGAACAAGCTGGGCCGGTGGTGACGCGTCGGCGGCTTGATCCCGAGCGGCGGGCGGCGATTCGCCTGGACTTCAACGCCTCCGGCGCCCGGCTTGCCAAAGCCTCCGGAACCCGGCTGGCGTCGCTGGTGGCGGGTTACGACGTGTTTGTTGTCGACCCTGCGCGACTACGTTCGCTAGGCGGCAAAGATGGGCCAACTGCCGACCAGGTCGCCGCCGAAGCGCGCAAGCGGACTACGGTCAAGGTCCTGCCCCGCACCCTTGCCGGAACCTCGCCGTCTGCCCTGCCCGACACCCGCTCGATCGAGGTGCGCTATCCATCGGACACCGCCCGGACCGATCCCGAGCAGCTCAATGGCCGTACGCACGCGCCATGGTTCTCTGCCGCGGAAAGCCTCGTCGCCTTCCCGCGCCGCTGCCTGCGGCGGTCGCTGTTCCCCGCGCCGGAAGAGGCGATGATTTCGGAATTGCTGGCAGAACGGAAGGTGCGGAAGATTGACTTCGCGCTGACGCCGCTTCCAGGCGGTCTGCCGGATGAGCCATTAAGCCGCGCGAAGTGGCTTGCCAATGCACCGGTCGAGGTGAAGCGTGACATCGCACATCCCAATGCGGAAAAGCCTGCTCCTAAGGTCAAAGCGACCGCAGAGAGCGACGGCGACATCATCACTTGGACCTACGAGAGCGACGATGACATTACCGTAGCCGAGGTGAGGGCCATCCTGCGGGGCTTGGTCATCCAGCCCGATGAAGTTGTCGAAGACGCCTATCGCGCCTGGCGCGCGAGTGGCTCGAACCCGGGCTTGGCAAATCAGTTCCGGTTGCGCGTGGCGATCACCGCGACGGACGATCAAGGCAGCGCGGCTGAAAGCCATACCGAAGTCGATCTGGCCAGCAGCCTGCATCCGGTTCTGGCCGACACGCTCGATGCACTCAACTATATGCCGTACGACGAAAAGACGGCTGGGGCGGTCTATCGCGCCTTCGAGGTCGTGCGAGAGCCGGTGCCACCCCTGGAGACGGACGGGCTGGACACTTTTCTTGACGCCCGCGCGCCCTCTGCCGATCCCTACGGCTGGGGCGTTCTGCGCGCGATGGGACTTGCCGAAGGGGTGCGCATCTATGACGTCGACCGGGCGCAATTCCTGAAGGGTCAGGCGCTGTTCGATCATGTGGACAGGGTTCTGACGGAGGCGCTGAAACGGTACGACGTCGCGCCGCTGGGCCATCCGTTTGTCGAACTTGTCGACGTGCCGGACGATTTCATGGGCATCAGCTCTTTCGATGGCCGCGCGGAAGCCCCTGCAGAGGACACCCAGCGTATCCGCGCCGGCGATACCTCAATCCTGCAGATCGGCCTGCGCCCCCACGCAGACCGGCTGAGCGTGCCAGAGCCACCGGTGCGGTATCTTGTCTGTTCGCGCGTGGACGACAAGGCGCTTGCACCCGAAAAATTGACGTTTCCGGCCGACCAGGGCTCGGCGCTGATCGATACCGTCGGTCTGCCGCTGGAGCAGGGCGCCGGCGCAGCGCGGTTCGCGGTCGGCAACGCGTCCTCAATCGTATTCCCGGGCCAACCGGAACTTCGGATCCCAGGTGGCGCGCAGATTTACTATGATCGCCTGTCGCGCCTCGTAAAGGGCCGGCCCGCGGTGCTGATCCGTGTGGCGGCGGTGGAAACCGGGTTCAAGTTCGGCGCCTTCCGCGACGCGTTGCAGCAGGCCATCGACCCGGCTCGACTGACGATATCGCCGTGGATCGACACGCTGGACGATTGGACCGACACGCGAGACAAGGAGGGCACGTTGGGAGGCAACCCGTTCGATGTCTTTCCGCCGCTCGACGGGGCGCTATTGCGCGTCATGCTCGACCTTCCGATCGCCGGGTCCAGCGACGAAACCCAGGCCTCGCGCTTCAAGTCTTGGCTGCCGCCGCGGCACAATCCGGCCAACGATTCTGCCGCGTTCGACGCGACAGCCTTCGCGGCGCGGTTTGGTGCGTGGTCGGAACGGTTCCTGCGGCACGGCGCGGCGATCAAGGGCCGCGGCGCCGCCACGAGTCACATCGGCTTTGCCTTTGCCGCGCTGACCACCGGCGAAAGCTATGCCCGCACGCCCGATCAGAACGGTCGCGTCAGCGTGTTCATGATCGACCAGTCCCGCCTTGGCCGCGAGCGGTATTTCGCGATCCGGCCGTTCGGGCGTTATGTGTCTATCGAACAGGCGGCCAATGGCGGCGGCGAACGTCCCGTCACGCTGGAAGGTGCGCTGCATACTGACTGGCAGCGTCAGTTCGCCTCGGTGTCGCTGCCGCGATCTAAGCCCTTGGACCCGCCCGCTATCCTGTCCACCGCCCGCGCCGAGTCCGACGAAATCCGGCAAACGCGAGGCGTGGAACTTGTCGTCGCGCGCACCGCCGATCAGATCGTTTCCACCGCGAACCTGCGGGCCGAGCGGGCACTGCAGGGTGCGTGGACCGGCCTGGAACTGCGCGCCAGCTACCCCGCGCTGGATATCGCCCGCGCTTTATTGGGGAACAAGGACTTCGAGGCCTTCGAAGACTTTGACGACTGCGATTTTGGCGCCGACACGATGAAGCCGGGTGACATGAGCATCATGACGCCCGAGGACCTCGCACGGCTGGGCGAACGCGCGCCCGACGCCTGGCGCGGCGCGATCCGGTACGAAGTGGCTGGCGCCCCGCCGTTCTTTGATCTGATCGCGATGGTGCACCAGTCGGCGGGTGTCGTGGTCTCGGACGTCTCTGCGGTGCCGCTGCCTTCGTCCGGTGCCGTGCTGCGCTTGCCGCCGCGCGAGAAGGGCGGCGGCGTGCGGCACCACGTCCCGGCGAAAGTTCCGACGTGGCGTTTCGATTACGTCGAGGACGACGGCACGCTGAAGGCACAGGTCACCTTCGACCTTCCCATGGTGCGCAATATCGATCTCATGCCGGACGTCGACATCACCGCCTGGACGGGCGACGACCCCGCCAAGGTCGCCACCGTCTACCGGCTGCCGGATGCGCAGGCGAGCTATCGTATCAGCACCCTGGCCCCGGACCTCGCCACAGCCACGCCGCTTATCGAGGTGCTGCCCGCGCAGGAGGTCAAGAACCCATTGGCCAGTCTCTATCACCCGATGCTCCTGTCCAACAGCTTCGACGCGGTGGCAAAGACAGTGACGCTGTCAGGGCAGAAGCCTGAACCTTACTGGAACTGGCGCCTGAGACTGACCGCCACGCTGCCCTCTGGAAAAGCACCGGAGGAGATCCATCTGCCCGATCCAACTGCCGATGGCAAAGGCGGCTTCACCAACCTTCCGACCGATTTCGACGCAGAGGTGTGGCTGCTTTGGGCCCCGCAGCGGACGTTCGAATTCATCGTCGAAGACCTGGATGGAGTGGCCGATCTGGTAAGTGCCCTAACAGCCTATGACGATGTGCCCGGAGTGGCCAAGATGATCACGGACCTGACGGCCGCGGGCGAAGGGGACAAGATCACCGCGGCCCTCCCGCTCGGTCTGGCGCCAGACGTGTCGGGGGTCACGGGCGCGGGCGCGACCGAGGGCGCGTTCACCTTTCCCGACAAGCTGGAGGCCGGGATCCCCGTTTCCGCCGCGCGGCGCAGCCGCGGTTGGGCGGAACACCTGCCCGGCAAGACCCGCGACCTAGTGAACCGGATCATGAGGGCCCTTGGTGAGCTTCGCCGCCGGCAGTTGCCGACCGGCAAGTCGGGACTGACCGCCGTCTACCGGCGGACCGAGGTCAGTAGCAAGATCAGCGGTCTAGCCGCGCCCTACGCGCATTTCCGGTTGCTGCGCTACAAAGCGGATGACGGCACAGGGATCACGGACTCGCAGTTGCTTACTCTGATCGACGCGCTGGAGGCGGCGCCGAGCAGCGACGAGCGCATTCGGGCACGGGCGCTGGACACCCTGGAACTTGCGCAAACGCCCGCCGCCGAGGTGACGATCGTCTGGCCGGTGGCGGACAAAGCTGTCGCCGTCAAGGACCTGACCAGCGCGGCGGTTTCGGATTCGATCTTCGCCGGTGTTCACTGGCTTCCGGACCGGGCAGAGCAGGACAACGTGCCCGCAAAGATAAAGGACATCGTGCGTGGCGCCATCCGCGAACGGGTGATCGGCGAAGGCGCGCGGCTGCGGCTATCGGCCTACCGCGGCAACGCGCAGGCCGACACGGCGCTAATCGACCTGACTCTCGGCACGGAGTAAGAGACATGAGCCGACCCCTCCGCTCAATCCTCATCATCGGCCCGCGGTGGAAGGACGGCGCACTTTGGACTTTCGATGCCGATCTGTTCATGGAAGTTCCCAAAGCGAAAAAAGAACCGCTGGTCGAACACACTCCAACCTTGCGCGGACTTGGCGCACGGATCGAGGCCGAGACACGGGTGATCGGAGATCCGGTCGAACTGCACGAGCCGCCTCTTCTGCGCGGGCGACTGGACCTCGAGAAACCCGCCTTCGTTCAGCTTCATGGCCCCAAGGATACGCCGCACGGGTTCCACGATGCCGTGCAGCCGACTGGCACCGGCCGTGCCGATGTGCTGCTCGCCCAGACAGAGCCATGGCCCAACCCTTGGGACTGGCATCACCAGCAAGAACGACCAAACCCCAAGAAACTGATCGTCGTGCCGGACCAGAGGCTCGTGGCCGGGCGTATTGCCTTGCGTGTTCCGCGGGCAAAGAAGAATAAAAATGGCCTAGCGGAGTTTCTGCATTACAGCCCGGGCAAACACACGATCTTTCAAGGCCATCCTCTGGTCGGAGACGACGCTGGCAAGGGAACTGGGCCCTTGGTTCGCCTCGTCCCGGATGGGATTGAGATCGATGTGCGCCTTCCCCATCCCCTGATCGACATTGTCCCGAACGTTCCCGATACGCTTCCGGTGCGAGTCCGCATCGAACCGGACGGCACCACCGGATTCCTCGCACGCCTAGTCGCCATCCTCGACACCGATGGCCCGCCGCCAAACCTCTCCGCACTGTGGCAGAGGGCGTTCAACGCGCTCGAGGAGCAGGAGGCACCGCTGCGAGCGCAAGCCGATACCCGCGCCGCCGTGCCGCCATTTGCCTGGCAGCTGTCACAAGACAAGACTGGTCTGCACCTTTACGCGCTCGACAAGTCGGCGGATTGGCGCATCCGGGTAGATCCGTCGGTTCTGGCGCTGCGCCTGGAAACCGACACGCCGTTCGGTTCTGAAACGCCCGCCGTGGCGAGGTTGGACAGCCTGGACGCAGCGGGCTCGGCCGATCTGACATTGTGGCGAAAGGGAAAGAAGACGCATCTGGAGTTCCGGTCCGCCGCCAACCCCGATCCGTCCAAGGATCGGCCGGAAATAACGGCAACCTATGGAGGGGGCGAGAAATACGAGCTCAAGACGCTGGCCACGCCGTCCTTGGAGGTCTACGTCCCGATCGCCGAGGCAGGCGCCCGCCGCGCCGTGCCGGACACTGTGCCGGATTGGGCGTTTCTTCCGGTCAGAGACGGGACCCTGCAGATCGCCGCCGCCCCCTTCGTGCCCGAAGAACAGGCCAATCCGCTGCCCAGCGCATCCTCGCTGATCGGTAATTGTGTCTTCCGTCAGACGCATCTGGCAATGGCAGTCGACGGGGCAGAGGACGTGAACGTTTCGGTCAGTTGGACCGCCACCGCGGCTGGCGCCATCGCACTGAACTTCGCGGCCCCGTATGGGGCCCTGCGCGAAGCTCTGTGGTCGGCGGAAGAGGCGCCCACCAGCGAGCGGCTGCTGCCGACCGGCCGCACTGATCCGGGCCATCTGCGCGAATTACCCGCGAGGTTCGGCTCCGGGATCGCGCGGAACGCCAGCCTTCAGCTGACGCCGACGGGCGGCGCGTGGAGCCTGACGCTGGACGGGACCATGGCACAGTCGATCCCCGCGATCCACTGGACCGCGATTGTCGGGCTGCCCCTGATCCCGGCCGTCCCGATGCTGGCCAGCGGCGCCGAGACGCGGCCGTCCGACATGCGGGCGGTGGTGCCCGTGGAACTGGATGGTATCATCCGCCTTGAGTCGGACGGTAGCACCGCGCTGGCAAAGGTCGCGAACGACCCCGTCAAGACGCCGTCCGTCACCTGGCCTTGGGTCGAAAAGGCGGATCTGCCTGCCTGGGGCGTGCCGTCGGTGAACTTCGTTTCACCCACGGCGCCGGGGCTTGACTATGCCTGGGCGCCCGGAACACGGCCCGGCCGGGACAGCTTCGACGTCTCTTTGCGCTTCGATCTACCGATCCTCGACGAGCTATATGCCCAACCCGACCCCGAAGCCGAGGCCGGCACCGCGGCCGACACGCCGCCGCCCCCGGCGCCGGTGACCGGAGTGCTCGATCTTGCGCAGATATCCCTGCTGTGGTCGCAGCGCGCCTTTGCCCTTGCCACGACGCGCACTCAAGGCGTGCGGGCCACAGCCTGGGCCGGCCACGGCGTGCCCGTGGACGGCCCCATCGCACTGGCCGCGCCCTATAGTGCGGACGCCACGGTGACCTTTGTCCGCGACTATGCGTTCCCCTCGGGCAACCTGCCGCTGGGCGGTTACAGCCTAACGTGGGATCGCGTGAAACCAACGCCCTTCAGCGGTGAGACGGCGCTGCTTGGCCCGATGGGCGGTGAGGATGAGCCGCTCGCACTGGGCCTCACGGAGGAGGACGGGGCCCTGCATCCCAAGGGCGGCAAGGATGTTGCTACGCTGAAACTGGCCGGGTTTGCGCCCGACGCCTATCTCGACAAGAGTCTTGAGAACGACGATCCCACCAGTCTGTCCGATACGCGTGGCACCGCGATGGCGCGCGCCCGGACAACGAAGGACGGCGTGTCCCGCCCCGCCCGGTTCCGCGACCGCGATGGGAACGGCAAGGTCCGGTCCAAAGGGCGCGATCTGGTGACGTGGAACGATGCAATTGTCGTGAAGGGACTTGGATCTGACGCCCTGTTCTGGGTGCGCGACCTGCCGCATGACGAAGACGGCGTGTTCGACGGCACGAAGAACCCCGTAGAGGGTCGGCTCGGTCCGGACCCGACCCCCTTCGCGGCCAGAGCCTTGCAGGATGCCTTATACGAATGGCGCCTGTTCGAACGGCGGGCTGAGATGGAGAGCGCCGATTTCTCGATCCGGCACAATGGGCTGACCTTGACGCCGCTGCGCCTGCTGCACGTCGGGACGAAGGAAATCTGCGTGCTGTGCCGCGCCAGCCTGGAGGGCCCGCTGACCGACCCGGAAACACGTGAAGCGTTCGGGGAGGAAACGCCCTACCGCATCGGACCGCTTGTCGAAATTAAATTCGGGCGAAGCGGCGGCAAGCTGGCCCTGGCCAAAGAGGCGCGGATCCGAGCGCTGGAGTCCGCCGGCGGCCTGGATCTGGTCCTTTCGGACAAGGACCCCGAACGCCTCGAATTTCCGCTGGTTGCCGCGCTGGTCCTGCGGCTGGCCGGGGCCACAAGCACCGTTGCGGACCCGGTGGGCTTGCGGCTTGCTGCGCAGTTGGGCGAGCTGAGTGACGATCCGGTTTTTCGCAGGATCGAGCTCTCGTTTTCGCTGTTTAACTACGACGTGACGCTTGCGATGGAGGTCGATGGAAAGGCGGCTCACCCGACCTATCAATTCACGCATCCCGACGCGCGCCCGGCGGACGGGGTCTGGATCGCCGCCGCCCGGCTGGAACAGGTCGGTCCTGGGACCTCCGGATGGCGACTGGATGTGACCCTCGACGCGCGGGTAGAGATCGGGACGCAAGGGGCGGATCGGCCGCACGTTTTGGACACGACCGGCGGCATGATCCGCTGGCTTGGCTACGAGGATACAGATCCGCCGGAAATACGGATCGATCACGCGCGCGGCGCGATCTGGCTTTACCTCGAACCGGGCGGCCTTTCCACGATGGCCAGTCCGATCGAGGGGATGATGCTGACGACAGTCGACGAATGGCGATTTAGCGCGGGCCTTGTGACCGGGACGGTTGCGGGCTCTGCAATTCCCGTCTGGCCACTCGCCTCCGGCTTGGTTCAGGCGCGCATGGCGGGCGAAGCGAACGGTGTGCAAGTGGCATTGACAAGCCACACGCGCTGGTCGGGCGAAACCCGCGACAGCGAGGTCCTGCTGACCCGCGAGGCGGTGAAGGACGGTGCGCTGAGGTTCCAGAAGAGCGGCATCTCCTGGGACCCGGACGGACTTTCGGTCAAGGCGCCCGGAAATCCTGCCAAGGCCGCGCGCGTGGAAACCCGAAACGTTGCGCCGATCCGGCACGATGTTAGCGTGTCACTGCGCGATAGCCCGATTCCCGTTACCGCGCTTGCCCGGGACGGCGCCACGGTCCGGCTGACGCGGTCCGTAGCGCTGGAGCTTCAGGTGCGCCACCGGCTGCTGCGCGACAACACCGAACTGGCGGCTTGGCGCAGCTTTGACAATGTGCAGTTGACCTCAGAACAGCTGTGGCAGCAGGACTGGACGGGCAAGGCCTTTGGCCCGCGGTTCGAGGGCGGCCGCACGAGCTATCGCGGCGAGATCGACAAACGCCCCGAATATGCTGGCATCGGCGATCGGTCACTGATGCTCAGCGGATTCGACGATCCGCTGCTGCGCACCGACGGCCACGACACACGGTTGATCCTGGTCGGCGGCGGGACCTGCGTGTTCGTACATCACAAGACGACCCATGCCTTCGGCCTGCCCTGGGCGATCGGCATGGACACCGGCGCGTCGGACCTGCCCAAGTCGTTCTGCGATCTGATGGTGTTCGGCGAAGGCGACGCGTGGAGAGCCCCCGTCGACGATGCGACACCGTTCGAGATTGCCGCCGATGCGTTGCCGCCCCTGGTTCAAGTACCGTCGAGTGTTCTGGGCAAGGCGGAGCTTGACGCCTTGTTGGCGACGAAACCGGGCATCGGCGGTGCGGCAGACCTCGTCTGGCCCAGCCTGCAAGCCTTTGTCGAACGCGACCCGGCGGATGCAAAAGTGGGGGACGTCAAGACTTGGCCGCTCTTCCTGCCATCGCTCGTCGCGTTGCAGCAGACGCTGAAGTACATCGATCCCGACAAGCGTGCGGACTGGCGCATTCTGTCCGTGCGCCACCGCGCCAATGCCTCGGCTGTCGCGCTGGCCTTCCCGCATGAATCGATTGCCGCGCCGCCCGCCGCGCTGGAACGGGCAACCAAACTGCACTTGGTGGCGCTGGACAAAGGCAGGGCGCCCCGCTTCTTCGCCCTGAATGTTCCGCCGGATATCGCCGAGATCGACACCGCGTGGGACCTGCTGGGCCCATCCCGCCTAGCCGACCTAGCCGAGGCGCAGATCACCGATGCCGTGGCGGTCGGCTTGGCGTTGCTGGGCCGCAAGACCGGTACCGGCGGCGAAGATGGCAAGGAGCCCGATATCCGGGTGCGCGATGTGCGGCCGGTGCCAATCGACCGCGCGGACAACCCTTTTGGCAGGGAGCAGTCGCAGCTCTTCGATGCGCATCAGCAGGTCTATCCCTCTCCCGCGCTGGGCTGGCCTGAAGCTGTTGACGCGCAAGGTGCGGCGCGGTTTGCCATGGATGGCCGCGTCGACGCGCCTGTGATCTCGTCCAAAGCCGGGCTGGCAGGGCGCGTCGCAGTTCTATCGACCGGCTCCGCGGTGGCGACACGGGCCGACAGGGCGCGCTACCTCGTCACGCAAGCGCGCGTGGTCTTCCACCATGGCGACGAGTTCGACAAGGTCGCGCTGCGGGCGCCGCCTGCGCGGCATTTGGCGGTTCTGTCCCCCCGGGCGCGCACTCCGATCCGCGAGGCCCGGGAGGAGGCGCTGCAACAGGCAATGGCCAAGTCTGCCGAAGACGGCAGCACCTCCACCAATTCGCTGCTTCCCGCGACGATGGGGGTAATTCCCGCGATCTACTCCCGCGCACTGATCGGAGAACGGCCCGGCGTGCATGAGACCTTCATCGACGCTCTCCTCAGCGACGGCAACCGGTCCGATCTGATCGACCGTGGCGCGCGGGGCGCTGGACGATCGGCGGTCCTATCGCCAGTCTTGGCGCGGCAATTAAGAACCCCGCGCAGTCCCGCGCTGCCCGAAGATCCAAATTTCGATCTGACTTCGCGCCGGCGCACCTATGTTTCGCTGTTCGACCGTACCGCGCCGGGCGGTCTGGCCCTGCCTATGGCCGTCCGATGTGCCGCCTCCTCGCTCTGGCGCTTGGCAGAGACCGACCGCTTCATCCTAGATCTTCAGACCCTCTCGTTGGACCCAGGAAAGGTGCGCAACTCGCAGGAGAGGGGGCAACTGTTCCAGTTACGCCTGACGCTGTCACACGCCGGCAAGTCTCCGGTGATGGAGGCGCTGGCACAGAGCGGGTTTCTGTATCGCGGAACCAAAGAAGCGCCATACCATCTTCGTGCCTGGCTGTCCCTGGGCGAGACCCGGATCGACGCCTTCCGCCTTGACTGGCACGAGCCCGTCTCGCAGCCCAGCGTAGGGAAGGTGTCCAGGCATGAGCTAACGCTAGAACTCGCCTTCGCGGGCCGCGACCTCGGACCGTTGCTCAGCGCTTTGGCCGATCCGGACCCGAACACGCCAGCCACCCTGCAGATGTCGTTCGCAGACGAACAGAAGGCTGCGCCTTTCGATCCAACCGATGGAACGGCGCTGCTGGCTCAAGGCGAAGTGTCTGCCTTAATCACCGGCGAGCCCACCGCGCTGTCCTTCCCGATTGGGCGCAAGCCGGCACGACGCCCCACGCTCGATATAGAGCGGCGCAGCTTCCTGTTCGCCGATCCGGCCTTTGACCGCGCACTGGCGTGCCCCGGCTCCAGTTCCCAGGTTATTCGGAACGACGGCGGATCGCTTGCACTTGTTCTGACTGCGGACCGAACGCAGTACGCGCTGACGCAGACATTGTACTTTGCCTACGGCTCGATCGAGGACGGCGCCTTTGAGAGGAAGGGGATCGCGGCCAGCCTTAAACTGGCGCTGATCCCCAAACGCGGTGACGCGACACCGTCAGCGCCGGTTGAACTGCAGCTCGCGGGCAAGGTTGCCCTGCCGCTTCTCGGCGATGCCCAGCCGTATGGCCTGCCGCTTGGGCTTCTCGAACCGAAGACGTCGACCGCCCCTAGACCCGCACCCGGTGACCGGCTTTTGATCGAGCTGACGCCCAACGACGGGTTCAACGGCGGCGCGCTGAGGCTGGAACTGCCGCTCGCTGAACGCGCCGACGACCCGCGCCCCGCGGCGGTCTATTCGGTGATCGCCCTCGGCGCAAAAGACGCCGATGGACAACCGGTGTCGCGAACCCTGATGCACGCCGCGGCCCCGGCCCCCGACCGGGTCCAGTTCCAAGATCTCCTGAGCGACTTGGCCACCGGGCACATCCGCAAAAATGCGATCTTTGAGTGGCGCACGACTGACCTGACCGACACGATCGATTGGCCCCATTACACTCTGACCAAAACGGACCGGTCGGGCGGCGCGCAATTGCCGAAGTACGAAGATGACCTTGTTTCACCGCCGCAGAAAGAGTGAAGAGGCCGCACGTGCCTCGCCGTCCCGCGGCCCAGAAAATTGACATGAGGAGGTTAAAGATGCCTGCGAAAGAGTCAGTCGATCAAATCAGGACAAGCGAGGCCACCAAATGGGATGCGGTCAAGACAATTACCGGTGCCGCGCTCGACTTCCACATCACTTTTCTAGGCTGTGCCAAGGGGCAAAAACACGATGAAGCGATTGACGCAACAGCCCGGGCGCGGCTTTTGCGCATTTTGCGTGCCGTCTCCTGGGTCGAAAGCGCCCATGGAACCGCAGGCGCCAACCAACCAAAGCGTGATCCCATGCAGTCGGGTAATCCCAAGGATGCATGGTGGAAGGAATTGACCGGTCAGTCCGGTCAAGGCTCGCGTATTGTACGCGGCCCAAGTCTGACAAATCTCTGGGCCAACGAAGTCGCCGCTGCCGCCGCGGCTTTCAACGGGTTCGATGCCAATGCGGCCATGGGCAAACTGGGGGACGAGAAGAAGGGGCATGACGACAGCAAGTTCACACCCGCCCACAGCTATTACTGGGGCGTCGTCTATTTGATTCATCGCATCAATACGAAAGCGGGCGACAAGACCTACCAATGTGGCGACCTTTCACGCGCCCGACTGATTGACGGCGCCGTGGAATACAATGGAGGCGGTGTAAAGGACTATAGGGAACGTATTGAAACCGCGCTTGCGCTGATCGGCGACTTGTCGGAACGCGCCGTCGATACCCCAAAGGACGGCAGTCATCAGCGCCGTTTGGATGCCGTCCTGCTTGCTGAAGAAATGGGCAAACTGAAACTCCGAAACGTGGATTTACGCGCCGTCAAGGCGGAATTTGACAGGGACGGCAACGTAATCGCGTTATCGGTAGAGTTCTAACACCGCATTGACAGTGGGCGAGACCAATCAGGAAGAACATGAAGATGCCCGCTAATTCGCTCGCAATATCGCGAAGGCCTGTCAGTGCAAGCCTTATATTTGGGAGGTGCAGGCTCGAAGTGCGGCGTCGGCGGTCGCTCAAGCGGGAAATTCGGGTAGCGAGCGAGATCAAACGTTACCGACGAACGACTGGGCGCTCGCTGCGTTCGACAGAATAGAGTTCGGCTATCCGATCTTGCAGCCCCAGAAGGACGTGTGATCGGCGGCGAAGTAGCCGTCCGCGACCCGAAAATACCCCTGCAGCTCGACGGTATCGCCGGCCGTCAGCGGGACAATCGTCTGCAGCCAGATGGCGGTGGCGAGCGAGACGTGGGTGGCGGAGATTTCGCCGAGGGAGCCGCGGATTTCCGTCGTGCCGTTCAGCACGAGCCGTCCGCGCATGCGTGCCGTGGCGCTGGCGTTGATCTTGTAGAGCAGCGTCGCGCCGAACAGGTAGGTGCCGTCAACCGGGGCGACGAAGTGGTTGTTCGCGGCGTCGAACGCGCCCTGATCGTTGGTGTCGGTGTTGTTGAGGCCGATCTTCGTCCAGGTCCCGACGCCGACATAGTTGTCGTAGTTCGTGTAGGCCTTGAAGCGCGGGAGCCGGGGCTGGTCGACGACGCCGGTGGCGTTGTCCACGCTGAGGCCATCGAAGAAGGTGCTGCCGTCGGCGGAGACCGAGAGGCGGAAGCGGTCCGACCCGAAGAGCCCGACCAGCGCCTTGGTGACAAAGTTGGTCTGGAGTGTCAGACCGAGATCGTCGCCCGCACCCTCCTTGCTCATGGTGTAGAACAGATCGCCCGTGCCGCCCTCGGCGACGGTCTTCGCCGTCCAGAGCGCGGCATTGAGCTTGGCTGAGAACGGGTTCGACGCATCCGCGGTGGCGCCGACCCCGAGCAGTGCCATGTTCTGCAGCGCCGCGGGCGTCGTCCCGATCCAGCCCGCGCCGTCGTAGACCAGCAGGAGGCCCTCGTCCTCGACCCATGCCCGCCAGCCTGTCCGTGGCGGCAGGCGCAGCCACGCGCCGTCCGTCCAGAGCGCGACATTCAGGTCCCACCCCGCCCAGTCGCCCGTTCCACCCGAGCCGACGATGTAGCGGTCGCCGTCGGCGGGGCTTCCGGGCGGGCTGGTCAGGTCGCGGTCCAGGACGGAGAGTTGCACTAACCCGTCGAGGATCCGCAGCGCCTCGTTGTGGGTGACATGCTTCTGAGCCTGCGCCGCCAGGATGTAGGGCAGCAGGAGATGGGTCGTGGCGTCGGACATGGGGTCCTCACAAGGTCAGCGTGACAGTTTTCGGCGCGCCCCGCCCAACGAGGGCGGAGAGCTGGAAGATACGGATGTCGAGCGTGTCGCCGGGGTCGAGCGGCCCGCCCCAATCGGCGGTCTGCTGGGCGACGGTGTAGACGGCGCTGGTGGTGGCCGTGCTCAGCACGCGCTTAACCGTGGCGCCGTCGAAGATCTCGATTTCGTAGGCTTCCAGTTCCTCGGTCAGCGGCACCTCAAGCCCGCCCCAGCTGTCAGCCGCGAGCGCGCGGGACCGGCGCGTCCAACGGATGGTCAGATCGCCGGGCGAGCGCGGCGTGCGCCATGGCTGCTCGACATGGGCGACCGAGAACGGCCGCAGCCCGACGCCTTCGGGCGTGAAGGCCTGCGCGACATAGGTCTCGTCGCTGACCGGGCGGCTTGCTGGGCCGATACGCCAGTTCCACGGGATGCCGAGATCGGCCTCGGCGATGGGCAGTGACGCAAGCGCGGTGTCCAGAATCACGACCCGCGCGCCAGCAGGCGCCGGGTTGCCCATCGCGCCCTCGGTGCCGCGCTGGCCGCGCAGGAGCCGGGTCAGGCGATACCGGCCGGGCGCCAGCAGTTCCGCCGCGCCCGCCTGCACGATCTCCCACTGGCCAGTGGCACTTTCCACTGCCAGCGCGTTGGCGCCGCCGAACAGCGTCAGGTCGGTCACGCTCTCCAGTGTTCCGGTCAGCAGATCGACCACCAGCGCATTCCCGAGGTCGAAGCGCGACGTCGGCCCCGGGTAGAAGTCGGAGACGAGAGTCCCGATCCGGGCGCGACTGCCAAACGTGGTCAGCAACTCGAACCCGTCCGTTGAAGGGCTGCGGAACACCGCCATCTCTCCCGGCCACGGCATGGCATGCGCCGCTGCGAAGGGACGATGCGCGGGCTGGTCCTCGGTCAGCTGCGGCAGGTCCATCAGCACCGCCTCGGGCGCGCCGAACACCACCGCCCGCGTCAGTGACGCCGCGCGGGGATCGCCGGGCGGCAGGTCGTAGGTCGCCCGGTCCTGGCGCACCGCCTCGATGCCGCGCGCCTCGGCGTCGGCGATGGAGACCAGCCGCAGATCGACCAGCCGCCCGTCATGCGCAAGCCGGATCGCGTCTGCCGGATCGAGCGCGAGACGCGAGGGCGGCAGACGGAAGGCCGCCGTCTCGCGACCCACCCACGCCTCCATCAGGGCGCGGCGGCAGCGCCGCTCCGCCTCCTCGGGCGGCACGGCCATCGGGAAGGACTCCGAGGCGATCCGGGTCGTGTCCACGGTGATGCGCCGCGCCTCGACGAGGGCCGCGTCGTAATCCTCGTCGGCCCGCGCGACCTGCCACTTCAGCGCCTGCGGCAGTTCCGTCTCCTGGCCGCGCGTCAGCTCCAGCACGTCGCCCTCGCGGGGGGCCACCAAGTCGTCGGGGCTGAGAGTGGCGACAGAGGCCCGGCCGCGCATGACGAACCGGATCACCCCCTCGGTCTCCACCGCATCGAAGCCGAAGTGGCGCGACAGCGTGGTGATCGACGCGCGCGGGCTTTCCAGCGCCGTGATTGCGTAACCTTCGACCGCGCCCCAGAGGCCGGTGACGTCGATGCGGGACTCGGGGAGCCCCGCGCGCAGACAGAGGTGCCGGACCAGCGCCGCCAGCGACACCGCCCCAAGCCGCCCGGTCAGCCAGTGGCCGAGCCGCCAGTTCGCCCCATCCGTCCAGACGTCAGTCAGCGCCGGGAAGAACGGATACGGCCGTGCGTCCCAGGTCCAGGCGGCGCATTCCGGCACATGCACCATCCGGCCGCCGTAGACCGAGGACAGCGGGTTGTTCGCGGCGTCGCCCCACCAGAGATACGTCGCCTCGAGATAGGCGCGCTGGATGGCGTCATCGCGCCAGCCCCGCGAGAAATGCGGCGTGAAGCTCTCCGACGACTTCGGGTCGAAGAAGACATTGGGCTGGTTCGTGCCCCGGTCGATGGCCGGACATCCGAGTTCGGTGAACCAGATCGGCTTGGACTGCGGCGCCCATGCCGTCGGCGCGCCGCTCTCCACCCCGCCCGGGCGGTTGTAATGCGCGTTCGACCACCAGGCGCGCAGATCCTTGTAGCGGAAGACCCACGGCTTGGCCGCGGCACCATCGGTGATCGGGGTGCGGACCTGCGCGGATCGGTCGGCCGCGCTGGCGTAGAACCAGTCGAAGCCTTCGCCGCCCGCGATGTTCGCCTGCAGATAGGCGCGGTCGTAAATCGCGGGCCAGCCCTCAGCCGCGTCGGCGTGCTCGAAGCCGTCCCGCCAATCCGAAAGCGGCATGTAGTTGTCGATCCCGACGAAATCGATCTCCGGATCGGCCCAGAGCGGATCGAGGTGGAAGAACACGTCGCCGGAACCATCGCCCGGCTGGTGCCCGAAATACTCCGACCAGTCGGCGGCGTAGCCGATCCTGGTCCCAGCCCCGAGGATCGAGCGCACATCCGCAAGCAGGTCCCGATACGCCTGCACGGCCGGATAGGTGGACGCGCCCGAGCGGATCGTCGTCAGCCCCGGCATCTCGGTCCCAATGAGGAACACATCGACCCCGCCCGCCGCAGCGCAGAGATGGGCGTAGTGCAGCACCATGCGGCGCAGGCCCCAGTCGCCGGGCGTGCCGGTCCAGCTTACGCTCTCGCCAGAGATGCTGAAGCTCGCAGGCGTGGCCGCGCCCAACAGCGCCGCCACCTGCGTGGCGGCCGTGGCGGTCTTGTCCACGGTCCCGGCGAAGCCCGCAGCCGGAGAACAGGTGATCCGGCCCCGCCAGGGGAAAGCGGGCTGGCCGGTCTCGGCGGCGTTGTCGGAATAGGGGTTCGGCAGCGTGTTGCCGAGCGGCACGTCCATCAGGATGAACGGGTAGAAAGTGACGCGCAGCCCGCGCGCCTTCATCTCCTGGATCGCCTGCACGACGGCGAAGTCCGACGGCGTACCGCCATAGACCGGGCGATCCTGGTCGTCCCCGCTGACGAGGAAGGCGTCGGCGCGGCTGACGCCGTTCACCGACCAGCTGGAGGGCGTGGTCGACTTGGCCGAGACCTCGACGCCCGGCCGGACCTTGCAGGAGCCCGCGCGCAGGTCGTCACCGAACCACGCCACCACGAGGCTGACGCTCTCGACCGCAGGCGCCATGGCCTGCAGCCGGTCCAGCGCCTCCACCATGTCGGTGGAGTCGGCCAGCGCGTTCAGGTTTTCCGGCACCGTCGTGCCGCCATCGGTCTTGCGGATCGCCTGCGTCGCATAGGTGAACTCGCCCGAGGCCGGGATCATGGTGACGGCGCGGGTCAGCCCTTCGGCGGTGTCGGGATCGGCGAGCGGGCGAAACACCTCGAAGCTGATCTGCGGCAGACGATTGCCGAAGGCGCTGAGGTCGAGTTCTTCAAACACCACATAAGCCGTGCCGCGATAAGCGGGCGTGTTGGCCGCGCCCATCTTCGCGGCGATGAACGGATCGGCCGTCTGCCCCTCGTCGCCCGGATACCAACGCCAAGTGACGCCGGAGAGGTCCATCGGCTTGCCGTCGGCCCAGATGCGCCCGATCCCGCTGATCGGTCCCTCGCAAAGCGCCACGGCGAAAGAGGCGTAGTACAGATACTCGGTCGTCTTGACCTTGCCGCCCCCGCCGCCCTTGCCACCGCCCTGCGTGGTGGTCTTCGTCTCTTCGCGAAAATCGGTCGCCCAGATGATGTTGCCACCCATCCGCATGCGACCGTAGAGCCGCGGGATCACCGCGCCCTCGGTGGCCGAGGTGATACGCAGCGTGTTGAGCCGCGCGCCCTCGATGCGCTGGGTGGGCGCCAGCGACGAGATGATCCAGCTGTCGACCACCGAGCCGATGCTGGAGCCGATGAAGCCGCCGATGGTGGCGGCGCTGACGCCGAGGATCGCGCCGCCGATCGAACCGCCAATGGCGGCGCCGGCCGCGCCGAGGACAAGCGTTGCCATGTCGAGGTCTCAGCGTTGCGGGAACAGGAAAGCGAAGGCGATGCGCCGCCGCCAGCTTTGAGTGAGCGGTTCCTCGATCACGCCAAGGCGCTCGTAGGCATGGAGGAAGGTGGCGGGGCCGGTCAGGATCCCGACATGCTTGGCGATGGCGCGCGGCTGCATGCGGAAAAGGACCAGCCCGCCGGGACTAGCAGCTGCCGTTTCCACCTCGATCATCATGCGCCGCGCGCCCTCGGCCAGAACCTCGCGCGGCCAGGTCTCGCCCCAGTCCCGGCTGTAGGGCGGGATCGGGAACGGCTCGGGGCCGACGACCTCGCGCCAGACGCCCCGCGCGAGGCCGAGGCAGTCGCAGCCGACGCCCCGAAGGCTCGCCTGGTCGTGGTAGGGCGTGCCGAGCCAGGACTGCGCGATGGCGATGACGCGTGCGGGATCGGCGGAGGTCACAGCACAGACCCCTCGTGCCCGCCGTCCTTCGTGGCGTAGCGGAGAATCGCGTCCTGGCCGGGGATGTGCGGGAAACCGCGGAAGTTCGCTGTGTTCGCGAACTTCGCGCCGCAGGTCTCGATCCGCTTGTCGCAGCCCGCGCGGATCGTGAAGGCATCGCCCCCGGCGATGGTGCGCACCGGGGCTTCGAGCAGGGTCAGCACAGCGATACCGTAGGTGACGTCATGGCCGAGCACCTCGGTGCGCCGCCCCGCATTCGCGCCGCTCGTCCATTCGAGCGTGCCGAAGGTGAACCAGCCGGATATGAACCCACCGAGGCCCGAAGCGGTGAAGGCCCGGTCCCGCAGGAGATCGATGACGGTGCCCGTGCCCTTGAACGCCGGATCATCGAGATCGACGCCGCAGCGCGCATCGCCGGGCGCGGCATCGCAGGTCGCCTGGAAGGTCCGCCCGACCGTCTGGCCAAGGACATGGGCGAGCGAGCGGACCTCGGAGACGAAGGCAAGCCGCCCGCGCCGGATCTGGCCGATGGCCCCGCGCCGCATCAGCACGCGTTGCGACGTGTCAGCCCAATTTACCCGCCAGACTTCGACCTCGGCGTTGTCCCAGCGGCCGTCGAGAATGTCGGTCTCGGTGATCCGATCCGAGGTCAGCACACCCTCGGCATCCTGCGCATCGACGGACAGGTCCGAGCCCGAGCGCACCTCGGACGCCGTCAGCCCGCTCTCGGGCTCGAAATCGAGGCTGTCGAAGCTGAGCGTCCGGTCGTGATCGGTGAAGCCGAAACTCGTGCCGTCGGCGCGCGCGATCCGCCAGCACCAGGCGAGCGTCGTCGTGCCATCTTCGAGATGGGCCTGCAGGTCGGGATCAAGGGTCTTCATCGGCGCAGTTCCAGAAGCGGAATGGAGGTGATCGAGCCGAGCCGCTCGAGGTCGAGTGTCACGTCGAGCACGTCGGTGTCGAAGCGGACTGGCACGTCGAAGGCGAAGCCCGCGGTGACGGCGACGCCCTCAGCGGGCGCGCTGTCGAAGGTCACGACGCCGGTGGTCGTGTCGACGGACCAGCCGCCGAGCTGTTCCGCGCCATCGAGCGCGATGACGACCGTGCCGGCGACCGGCTTGGTGATCGTCCGCACCCACACTTGGCTTCCCGAAGCGTAGTGCTTCACCAGTTGGAAGGCGGTTGTGGCGCCGTCGCCAGTGCCGATCGCCTGGTCTGTCGGCGATGGCGTTCCCGATGGCGGGCAGGACTTGTGGTCACCCCAGTCCTTGAACCGGAAGCCGTGCAGGCGCCCGTTTCGCGCCTCGAAGAAGGCCACCACATTCGCCAGATCGTCGGCTCGGCGGATGCCGTAGGCGACATCGTAGCGGCGTCGCGAGTTGGCCCAGCTGGCGTTGCGTTCCTCGTCTCCGCTGGCCAGTTCGACGATCTGCGTGCGCCGTTCCGGCCCGCCCCGCGCGCCGCGACTGATGTTGTCCGGAAACCGGACCTCGTGGAACGCCATCACATGCCCCTCCGCCCGAGCGAGACCGCGCGGGCGATGTCGGCCGCGACCTGCGTGCGCGATTGCCGGAAGCTCTCGGCGTCGCGGGCCATGATCGTGATGTTGAGCCCGCCGCCCGCGCCGTAACTCTGCGCCTCGCGACGCGACAGGACCCGTTCACCGCGTTGCAGGATCGCGGGCACCTCGTCGTGGCGGAGGCCAGCCATGCCGCCGGAATGCATCCGCGGGGCGGCGGCGAAGGCCATGGCCGGGACCATGCGCGAGGGCCCCGCGGATCCCACCATACCGCCCGCATGCAGGACGTTGGCGAATAGGCCACCCGCGCCGGCGAAAACGCCGGATAGCGCATTTGCAATCGGGCCCAGGATGAACCGGCGCGCGGCCAGCTTGGCGAGGTCGGCGATGAGAGAGGTGACGAGGTCGCGGAAGTTCAGCTTGCCGGTCTTCACGAACTCGCCGACCGCGTTCTCGGCCGACTGGAACGCGCTGACGAGGCTCTGGCCGATATCGCCACCGATCTCGCGGGCCTTGCTGGCGTAGTCCGACAGCGCGGCCGAAACCGCCTGCCAGCCGGTGACGGCTGCCTCGCTCGCGGGCTCTGCCGCAGCGGCGGCAGCTCCGGCCGCCGCACCGGCGCCTGTCGCGGCGCGTCCGGCATCGCCGAGCGCCGTCTCCAGCCGCTCGGCAGCGCCGGTGGCCTCGGTCAGCGCATCGGCTCCGTCCTCATCGGTGCCGCGCATGGCATCCCGCAGTGCCTGCCAGCTTTCGAGCGGCGCACGGGCCCCTTCGGCCAGATCGCGCGCGGCGCCGCGATAGAGGTTCGCGGACTCGAGCGCGCGGTTCGCCGCCTCGGTCAGGCCGAGATCGGGCGCAGTGAGCGGGTTGTCCTCGAAGGCCCGGTCGAATGCTGCCTGCGCCGCTGTCGTGGCGGCACTTGCTGCACCCTCGAAGCGGTTCTCGATCTCGCCAAGGTCGAGATCGGGCACCAGCGAGATGCGCCTCTCGGAGCCGAGAGCTTCGAGTCCCTGGTTGATGCCGCCGATGAAGCCGTTGATGCGCGAGACCACGCCGTTCAGCATCGCCTCGACGCCGTCGACCAGGCTGTTGGCCGCCTGGAACGCGAGATCGCCGATGGCGGCGGGCAGCAGGCCCCAGATCGCCTTGATCGCCTCGTAGGCCCCCTCGAACGTGTTCGCCGCCGTGTTGCCGAAACCCACGACGCTCTCGATGGCGCTCTGCATGCCCGACGCGGCGTCGGCCTTCAGGTCGAAGAACATCGCCGTGGCGGCCGCGCCCGCCGCAGCCGCGCCCATCCTGATCCGCTCCCAGACCTCGACCGCCAGGTCCTTCAGGAGCGACATCGCCTCGCCAAAGCCGCCCGCGCCGGACACGAGCCGGGTGAACTGGTAGACGAGCTCGCCCGCGCCAACGATCAGCGCCCCGATGCCGGTGCGGATCAGCGCGCCGCGCAAAACGACCAGCGCCGTGGCGAGACCGCGCACAGACAGTGCAGCAGCGGCCATGCCAGCCACCCACCGTCCCGCGAGGAAGGCCGCGAAGGATGAGCCGAAGGCGAATGCATAGGTCGTTAGGCGGCCAATGTTATCGAAGAGGCCGCGGATCGCGACGCCGAGTGGGCCGGTGCGGCTGGCGACCGCAGCCATGGCGTTGGCGACGGCTTCCAGCGCGGGGGCCGCGGCGACCGCGAGCTGGTTCGACAGCCCGCGCCAGATCAGCCCGAGCCGGGAGATCGCATCGTTAGTGCGCTCGATCTGGTCGGCATCCTGCTCGGAGACGACGACACCGAAGGCGAGGACATCCTCCGTCGCCTGGCGCAGCGTTGCCGTGTCGATCCGGCTCATGGCGATGGAGCCTTCCTCGCCGAACAACTGCCCCGCCACGGCGGCGCGTTCTGCGGCGGGCACGAAGCTCTCGATCGCCGCGTTGATGGCGCCGACCCGCTGGTCCAGCGGCAGGGCGATCAGCTCGTTGGCCGAGAGCCCGAGCCGGTCCAGCGCGTCGGCGGCGGGACCGCTCCCGGCGGCCGCCTGGCTGAGACGGCGCGTCAGATCCTTGGTAGCCTGCTCGATGCCGGACATCGACACGCCCGCTAGCTCGCCCGCCCGCTCCAGCGTCTGGATCGAGGCGACCGTGGTGCCGAGCGACTGCGCGAGCTTCGCCTGCGCGTCGACGGTCTGCAGGCCAGAGCGGATCATCGCCACGCCAGCGGCGGCTGCGGCGGCCACGGCGGCGGCCGCCGCGACCCGGACTCGCCGTGAAAAGGCCGCGAGCCGTGCGTTCGCCGCCTCCATCTCCCGGCTCAGCCGTCCAAAACCGCGCGACCCGGCCTCGCCGACACCTTCCAGCTCGGCGCGCACCTGCCGTCCGCCCACGGCCGCGAGGCGGACGCTGACCCTCTTCTCAGCCATGGGAGTGATCCATCTGTTCGTTGAGTTTTGCGACCATCACCGCCTCGATGACCGGCAGCAGTTCGGCCATGGCGAGCGGCGACACGCCGAGCGCGTCACCGAGCGCGAGCGCCGCCGACATGTCCCAGCCGATCACCGCGCCGGGCAGCACCCGGAGCTGACCTCCGAGGCGGCCGACCAAATCCCAGACCTGCCAACCTTCCGGAGTTTCCGGACGGTTCAGCCGCGCCGGGCAGTCCGGGCAGGTTTGCTCGCGGTCCTCGCAGGGTGCGCAGGCTTCGCAGTAGCGCTCGCCCCCGCCGAAGGACCATTCGGCGAGAGCGCGGAGGCGTTTTTTTCCTGTTCCAGCAGCAGGCCTTTGGAGACGTAGGTCAGCTGGAAGGCCTCGAAGATCGGCCAGACGTCGAGCAGCGCGTCGATAGTCTCGGGACTTGGATCGATGGGGTTGCCTTCGGCGTCGCCGATGCCCTCCCAGGCAAGCACGGCCCGTCGCGCCAGTGCTTTCGCGAAGGCGACGGCGCGCTCCTCGTCGGACGCCTCCTCGGGGAGGGCCTCCACGGCGGGATCGCTGCGCGTCGCCACCATCACCGCGGTGGTGAGCGGGCGCAGCTGCACCCGGACGCCGGGCGCGAGGTCATGCCAGCGCGGCGCGTTGGTCAGGTCGAGCGTCAGCATCGTCAGTACACCTCTATGTCGTTGATCAGGGTTGCGGTGCACATCCGGCCGACGACGCTGTCCCGCGCGGCCTGCCAGTCGAAGGTGGCCTGCACCCCCTGCGGCCCGGAAATCTCGATCCGCGGGCGCGGCAGGTAGACGGCGTGCACGGTGAAGGCGAAGCTCTCGCCCGAGGGCAGCACATAGGCGAATTCCATCTCGCAGGCTTCGCCATTGATCGCCTGCGTCACCAACGTCTGGTCGGCGAAGCGCACCTCGATCCGGCCGGTCAGCGCGGCGATGGACGGGTCCGCCCCGTCGATACGGCCGTCGCTCCGGATGGTCTCGATCCGGTCGAGGTTGTTGGCATAGGTGATCTCGGCCGAGACCACGTTGCCGAGTGCGGTGCCGTTGCGGGTGATCGCCCCATTGAAATGGCCGAAACGCTTCAGCTCCAGCGCAGCGGGTGGTGAGGCGGGTTCGCCGAACGCGCTGGTGGTCGTGCCGACCGCCTCGCCCTGCGCCACCAGCCGCGCCGTGGCGGTCAGGAGCCCCGAGTGCTGCATCTGCCAGGTGATCTGGTCGAGCACGCAGCCGGAATACATCGCATAGCGCGGCACCTCGGGCATGCCGGTCTCGATCGACAGGCTGGGCAGAGTCCAGGACCCCGACTGGAACTCGTGGCTGTACGGAGCCACCGCGCCGGTCGTCGTGGGTGTGCCGAAGGCCGCCTTCAGCCAGAATCCGAAGGCCTCCGCGTCGAGCGGCACGACGACATCGCCGTCGGCCGTGACCGCGTCCTTGATCGGCGCCAGCGGATCGCGGCCGTAGCCCAAGAGCTCCGAGTTAAGCAGCGGCTGCTCCGCCCCCAGCGAGGTGCTGGCGAAGGGCATGCGGGTGAAGCCGCTGGCAGGCGGCGTTCCATAGGTCGTCTCGAACGCAAGCGCCATCAGCGCCCGCGCCCCCTGGGCTCGTGCCATGGTGAAATTCCTTGGTGATCTCTAACAGGCTGCTGAAAAAGAAAATGGACCTCGACGAACTGCATCAGCCGTCTCGAAGGGATGACAAGATATTGTGCGCAGGCGCTTCCAAAACCGATATGATGTGTCGTCGTAGGAGTCGAAGATGGGCACTCAAGGCTTTTTCAGCAGCCTGCTAAAAGGAAACCGCCACTGCCTGGTGCGGTTGTGGTTCGAAGGCAGCCAGTGACTGCCGACCTCAAGATGAAGTCCTGATGAGCCCGAGATGGTTGATGAAAAAGCCCGACTGCATCGTCAGTTCGAAGCGGTTGCCCGGCGAGTGCCAGCGACACGCCGAGTCATTGATCCACTCTTGCACGGACGCCTACAAAAGCTTCGGTTCCCGATCGCCAGCGCCCTCATCATTGGCAGTTTTTTGTCCATACTTCCGATCTTCGGCCTCTGGATGCTGCCGCTCGGCCTTCTGCTGCTGGCCGTGGATGTTCCACGCCTCCAGCCAACTATCTCCCGCGTGCTGATATGCGCACGCCGGCGTGGGAAAGTGTGGCGACATCGCGGTTCGTCGAAGCGACGGTGAGTGCTGCTTCGTCAGCGTAGCGGATCAGCTAAAACATAATGCAGCACCACCGGGATCATCGCGGCCTTGAGGCTGGCCGCTCCCTCGACAGGCAAATCGACCGACCGCGGCGCTTCGGCCTCAACCCAATCGCAGAGACCGCCAAGTGTACGGTCAGCGGCAATGGCCGCGCCGATGCTGGCGGTCAGGGTATCGAAAGCTTCGTCACGGGCGGTGCCCTGCACGACTGCTTCAATCTCGACGTGGTGCTGGTAGTGGTAACGCAGAGGCGAGAGCGTCACCTCGGGCTCGCCTGGTTCGCCGTCGCGCAGGATCAGCAGGCCCTCGGCCGGTACGCGCTCAGGCAGCACGTCGCCGCGGAGCGCGGTGGAGGGCAGAGCCGAGAGCCGCGCGTAGAGCGCGGTGAGGATGGTTTCGCGAAGGGTGGGCATGGTTTCACTGTATTGTGCAGGTGCAGAAAAGGTCCGCTTCGAGCCCTATTCTGCCACTTTACAGGCCGCGGCGAACGTCAGCTTTCGTAAGCCGGCGGACGGCAACCCGTCTCTGCGTCACTGAGCTCCTTCTGTGGCTTCCACGCGGCCTGATCCGCGGAGCGCAGTAGCGACGCTATCATGTCTGCGGGAACATCGGCTCTGGTGCTGAGTTGACCTTGGAACATGAAGTTGGAGCGTCTTATGTTTCGCCGGCTCGACGTCTTTTCGGTAGTCCCACACGCGACGCGCATTGCTCGAGAATTCTAATCCGGTCGAAGCACAAGCTGGCTGATAAGCTAATCCGTTTTACCAGAGATGGAGCCCGTAATGTCGAAAATGTCGAACACGAAAAAAACGACTCTCGCAGCCGGTTTGTTGCTTTCGGGGCTATCTTCCCCAATACAAGCACAGGATACTGCTCAGGACGAGTCTTCAGCGCAGTCAACCGTCCCGGTGGTGGTTTATGAATTCGCCGCCACGGAAGTCGGAGCGGAGCCAAATCTCGTCGCGGCAATGCTCAACATGGCCGAAGAACCTCAACTATCTCGCCTTGAGGTAACCGATGTATCCGCGGATACCAGTGGTCTTGAAGGTGCGCTTGTATTTGAAGGGCTCGAGTCCTTTTCGCTTTGGCGCGAAGACGGCATGCAGAGTTTCTTCGAGCAGCTCGGCGGAGTGGGCTCCTTGGACACTACGCTGCGCATCTTTCGTCCCAATTTAATGGCAAAAGGCTACTTGGACGGAACCGGCAACGCTCTCGAAGAGGTTTCCGTCAACTATCGCAATTCAGGCAACGATTCGGCCGGTGACGCCGACATTGATGCGGTCACTGTAGTCTGTCCCGGCGACCATGCCGACTGTAAACCAAGCAACTGACCGAGGTAGTCATGTCATATACAGTGGGGGCGCTTTCGGTCGGGATGCTGCTTGCGCTATCGGCTTGTGCGAAGACCGGGACTACTGCACTTCCGGCGTATCAGTTGGCGAATGGCCGCGTTCTCCAGGACGTCGTTACCGTGGCCGCCGACACGTCTGGAGGTGCCCCCGTGCTTACCGCACTGACGACCTACGATATTAGCCAACCCGGCAAGACGATTGTGATCGCCCGCGAGTCCGCTTCTTCTCCTGGAGTCGGATCGGTCATGGCGTCTGGACTCGGCAGCGCCGCGGTTACCTCGGCGGCCATACTGGGTTCTGCGGCGATATTGGACGGTCACAACGATGGCGACACCGTCGTGAATGCGAGCTATGCCACGTCTGGAAATACAGCCATGGGAGACGGTGATCCCGGTGACATTGACGCATTGACGGCAGCGGTTGGCGATTGTGGGAGGGGCGATTGCAGCGCGAGCAACTGACGAATCCCCGGAGGATTGGTGACGGCATCCCTGTGCGTCCAATAAGTGCTTTTTTTCCCGCTAAAGCGTCGGGGCAATTCCAATGGTTGTGCCGCAAAGGTGTATAGCGTCATCGGCCGGACCGTCCGCCGAATGTGCTATTCAGTGACGTTTGCTCTTCTACGGAAAGCGGACATCCGATGAACGGCAGCTCGGTCCGCATTGCTGGCGCTACAGCTTCCCCCCCACCCACTTCGCGACGATCAGCCCCGGCACGCTGTCGAGCGCCCGCTCGGCGTCTCCGTCGAGATCGAGCCGCTTCGGCAGCTTAACCTGCGGCACTAGCAGGAAGATCGGCGCAGTCACTTGACCGCGGCCGGTCTTCGATCGCGAGGCGACCGCTTGGCCGCGTGTGTTTAGCCGCGCCTTGGCGGCCACCAGCAGGCTAGGGCCGCGGCGGCGATAGACGAAGCGCAGGCGAAGCCCTCGGCGGCGCTCCCACTCACCGGGGGTGATCTTGCCGCCCCGGAGCCCGCGCCCGGCCGCTTCGGTCGGGATCGCGAGCCAGAAACCATTCTTCGAGCGGATCAGCGGCCCGGTGTCGTGGGCGCCGACGATCACCGGTGCCTTCGACCAGACCAGAGCCGCAGCGTTCAGGCTCTCGCCGGCCTTGGGATAGGTTTGACTCCGGATCGAGTTCGCCAGCTGCCGGCCGAGCCCGGCGCCTGTGATCTGGCCGCGCCAAGCGGTCTTGAGGCCAGTCCCGGCCTCGCGCATGGCGGCGGAGACCGCCTTCTCGCCGGCATTCACCTCCGCGGCCATGGCGGCGACGAGATCGGGCGTGGTGTCGAACTTCAGTTTCATCGAGGTCGCCATTCAGTTTCCTGCCTGCATGTGACACACTGGCTTTCTAAAATGAGGAGAAGATGATGAGCGATCGTGACGTGTACGTGGAGAAGATGAAGGCGAAGCTGGACGAGTGGAACGCAGACATCGACAAGTTGCAGGCCCAGGCCAAGGCTGCGGAAGCCGATGCCAAGGCGAATAACGAAAAGCAGCTTGCTGAGATGCGCACTCAGCGAGACGAGGCTCAGGCGAAGCTGAAAGAGGCGCAAAACGCCAGCGATGCGGCGTGGGATGACATGCGCAAAGGAATGGAAAACGCCTGGGACAACATCTCGACTTCGTTCAAGAGCGCGATGAGACGCTTCCAGTAACGTGATCCCGGGCGAGCTTCAGCTTCATGCCGGCCGCAAATCCACAGTCCAGACGAGCCGCTCGCGGTCGCGGACAGGTTCTCCCTGGATGAGGAAGGCCTCGCCCTCGATCTCGATCCGGTCGCCCGGACGCGGGGTCGGGACTTCCGCGACGCGCAGATCGATGCGCGTGGTCTCCGACCAGAGGCGCGCGTCGCCGAAGCCGGTGGTGTCGTCCGCCCGGCGCGCCACGGCCCGGACGAGGACGGGTGCGCCACCCTCGGGGGTGTAGACGGCGTCGCGTGCGACATTGCCATCCGCGAACAGGGCGTCCAACGCCATTGCGACAGCCATCATCAGGTCCGCCTTGCCGAGCGCAGAACCTGCGGGCGGGTGCAGATCGGCAACGGGTTGCTCTCGATCTCGAGGCGCACCCATTCGTCCCGGTCGCGGTCTGGGATCATGCGCGCGTAGAGCGGCAGACCCACCGTGTTGACTGTCTCGAACGTGTCGGCGGGGGCGTAGTAGATCTCGAACAGCCCCTCGACCCCCTCGGGGTAGAAGTACGCCTTGTCCGTGGACACGCCGAAGCCCAGCCCGCCCCGATAGCGCCGGAAGGTGATGCCGCCGAAGCTGACCTCCTCGCCCACGCGCCCGCGCAGATCTGCGGCCGCGGCAGTGTTTAGATAGGTCTCGCGCACCTCCTTGTGGGCGACCAGATCGGCGAAGAAGGCCGAGCCGCATTCGGCGCGCAGCTGCACCTGACCGGCGGCGAGACCGCCGAGGCTGTCCTCGACGCTTTCGATCATGGCTTGGCAGCGCTTGCGCAAGGCCCCCGAAGCCGGGGTGGCATTGTCCAGATCGAAGTCGACCTCCGCGGCCGGGGTGATGGCGAACTCGGCGTGGTAGTCGATGACCGTTGCCCCGTCCCTGGGATCCTTCACCACGCCCTGGATGCCGTTGAACAGGTGGAACTCAAACGTCGCCTCGGCATCGTTCCTGAGTCGGCCCAGTTTGCGCGCCACCTCGGTCTGCACCTGCTGGACGGCGGTTTCCGAACCAAAGTCACGGACTGCCTGGATCTCCGAGGCCCAGAGCACGTCCTGCTTCTTGAACTGTCGGCAGACGAAGGCGCGCATCTCGCGGCGCTCCGGGATCTGGCTCTCATAGGCCGAGCCGCGTTCGGAGAACGGGATCAGCGACAGGGTGCCGTCGCGGCTCTCGATCATTACGGTGCGGCTGCGGACGCCGCGGGCGCCGAAGAGCCCGGCCCCCGAGAGGATCGCGGGCTTGAAGGGGATGTTCTCGAGCGCGCGGGTCAGCTCGACAATGGTGAAGGCATCGCCTTCGAAGATGTCCATGGTGGCCATGGGAATGCCTCCGGGTCAGGAATTGGGGGGTGGCGCGGGATCAGCGGACGAGAATGCCCGCGGCGAGCAGCGCCGCATGGGCGGCCGTGATCTCGGCCTCAGCGAGCGTGCCAGTGAATACGAGGTCGTGAGGGTTGACGATGGCGGGGCCGCGGACGAGGGCGACGGCCGGTGCATCGCCGGCGCTCGCATCCGCCTTGCCCCACAGCACCGCGACCGCGGTCTCGGTGCCGTCGATTGCGGCGGGATCGTGCGCGGCGTATTTGCCCGAGCCGGTGATCTTGCCCAGGACCGTGCCGGGTGCGAGCGTGCCCGCGGCGACGGTGATGGTCTCGCGGGTGTAGTCGCGCAGCACTTCCCAGACGAGGAAGCCGCCGGGGTGCGTGCCTTCTGTGAGCGAGGGCATGGCTTATCCTTTCAACTTGAAGGTGCGGGCGATGACATCGCCCCAGGGGCGCGTGGTCTCGCTGCGCCCGGGTTGCGGGTGATGCGGATTGATCTGCGGCGCGGCCTCGGCCTTTGCGTCAAGAAGGCTCGCGCGCACCGCATCCAGGCTGGCGTCTTCCTCAAGGAAGCGCCCGGCCATCTGCGGCTGGCCTGCCAGGCGGCAGAGG
>NZ_CYPR01000197.1 GCF_001408515.1 Jannaschia seosinensis
CATCGCAGTCCTCTGTGCCTGGTTCGGAAAGGTCGTGAAGGCACGGGGATCGTGGTAGCGCACCGTGATTAATCGCTCGCCGCACAGAATGAACGATACGGGCGCCATCTCCGGATCGTCGCCATCGGTATGTGCCGGCAGGATCGCCGTCATGAAAGCGGCACCGTTCTCGCGGTACAGGCGCGAGGAAACCTCGATCTCCTCCATGTCGGCGCGGTCGGGAATGCCGATCCCGAGACGGGCCCCCACCGCTTGCACCTCCTCGGGGTCGGGGCTCAAGAGATCGATCCATGTGGCGTCCAAATCGATACCATCGGCCACATCACTGAGATGCAATCGGCTTTGCGCGGTACTGTAGGTGCGGATCATGTGCGGCGTTCCTCGGCCAAGGCATCGAACTAGCGGTTAAGCGTCACATCCCGGAAGGTAGTATGGCTGTTTCTTGAACAGTTCTGGCTTGATTTTGTGCCAGTCCTTCATGGCCTGCAAGGGCGCCTTGCTGGCCAACGCTGATTGCGGGAGCTGCTGGTTGTAGAGCCAGACGTATCGGTGGAGCGTGGTCTCCAGGTCCTCGCCTGATCGGAAATGGTGGCTCTGCAGGACCTCTTCGATCCGGCCGTTGAAGCGCTCGACCATTCCGTTGGTCTGCGGCGACTTCGGCGGGGTCAGGCGGTGGTCGATGTCGAGGGCGGCGCAAAGCGCGTCGAACGCGTGCTCTCCCGTGGCAGTCCGCTTGCGCAGGCCGAAAAGGCGGTCGGTGAACTCCTTGCCATTGTCGGTGAGAATGGTGCGGATGCGGATCGGGCAGGCGCGCTCCAGATCGCGCAGGAAGCGCCGTGCGTTGGCCGCGGTCTTTGCCGGGAAGACACGGATGAAGACCCATCGGGTCGCCCGGTCGATGGCCACGAAGAGGTAACGGCGGCGGGTCTCATCGGCCATTTGCGGCAGGTNTTTCACGTCGATGTGGAGGTAGCCCGGCTCGTAGGCCTTGAAGGCGCTGTGCTTCGGCTTGGCCGCCTTGGCCTTCAGGTCGCGCAGGTTCCCCACTCCATGCCGGCGCAGGCAGCGATCCAGCCCCGAGCGCGAGGCGTTCGGGTTCAGGAACTCCCGCACAACTGCCAGCAGATCATCCAGCGACACCAGAAGCGCCTTTCGCAGGGCCACCGCGACGGCCTCCTGCGGTGGTGTCAGCGTCGTCTGGAGCCTGTGCGGCGTGTGGCTGCGATCCGCGACGCTGTCGCGCTTGCGCCACTTGTAAACGGTCTGCTCCGTTATGCCGAAGCGCTCGGCCAGGACCGGAGCAGGCTCCGTGCTCGCCTGGATCGCCGCCCGCACCTTCGGCGTGGTCGTGGCCTGCTTGTGAAGATGTATCAGCATGGTCGTGCCCCGTCTCGAAGGTCCCTCAGAACCGATCTTGCCATGAACAGAGCGGATCGTCGCGGGGAAAGGTGATCATCCGGGACGGAACACATAGCCGAAGGGCGACGACACGCGCCGATCCAGCACATCTGGTCCAGGATTTCGCGCGGCAAGATCGCGTGCCTGATGCTGAATGCGTTTCGCAATTAACCCGGATAATTCACGAGAAGGCCAGACTACACGACACAGCCGTTTTTGGGGTGGCCGAGACCGGCAAGAGAGATTCTTCTGGTGGACTCGACCTCGCCAAAGGAACGGTCCCTTGAATATCCGTGCTCTCGCCGATCTCCAGAAAACGCTAACTCCGCATGTGCCGTTGGGCAAGTCACGGCTCGAGACGCTCTGCATGATCCTGCTTGGCATGATCAGCGCCCGAACGGTGAACCTGACGCATATCGCGAGCGAGCGGCCAAGTCGCGCCATGGTTGCATCGACCTATCGCCGTCTGCAACGTTTCTTCCAACACGTGTGCCTGCCCGAGGATTGGAGCGTGGGCATCGTGATCTCGCTGCTCGGCAATCCTCGCCCTTGGCATCTCTGTCTCGACCGCACCAACTGGAAGATCGGCAAGACCGACGTTAACGTCCTCGTGTTGGCCGTCATCACGGTCAAGTTCCGCGTCCCGCTGATGTGGACCATGCTCCCGCATTCCGGCAACAGCACGACCGCGCAGCGCATCGCGCTGATGAAGCGGTATCTCGCGTATTTCGACGCCTCAACCGTTCGGGTGCTGCTGGCGGATCGTGAGTTCATCGGTCAGGAATGGTTCACTTTTCTCGTCGAGCAGGAGATCCCCTTCGCGATCCGCATGAAGGAGGGCCAGATAGTCCGTACCAACGGCCGCGAGCTGAACCTGCGCTCCCTGCTGTCACGGTGCAGGGGTGTGCGGGGCTTCACGGCCGTCCTGCCTGGCAGAGCGAGTCACCCCGACCTCGAGCTCCACTTCGGTGCGCGCCGTATCAAGGGCGGCGAGCTTCTCGTGGTGGCTTCGCCCTATCCAGCCACTGGCGCGCACATCCTGCGGCAGTACAAGAAGCGCTGGCTCATCGAGTGCCTGTTCGCCGACAGCAAGACGCGGGGGCTGAACCTGGAGGACACCCGCCTGACGCTCGCGTCCAGGTTGTCTCTGCTCATCGCCATAACCGCTATTGCCATCGCCCTCATCTGCCGTGCTGCAGCCCAGCTCATGGGACACAAATACCCCGCCCGGAAGAAGCACGGATACTGCTCGAAATCCTGGTTCCGGACCGGCTTCGATGAGGTCCGACGATGGATGCGGTCCGGTCCCGAAACGCCTCTCGTCGCCCGAAATCTCGTCGTCCCGAGACGGCTGCGGGTGGGAGTCGTGTAGTCTGCCTCGAGCGACAGGATGACGATCAAACCGTCGAGTTGATACCCGTTGCGCCGTGAGAGCGCGCGATACCGGACAGGGCATCCATCGCATCGAGGGCGAGCCGTTTATTTTTCTCCGGCGCGAAATTCCGCCGCGTGGACCAGTGCGCCCCAGCGCTCACCGGGAAAAAAACCGAGCGGAGCCGCATCGCAGTTGGCGATGAAATTGCGGGCGTCGGAGAGACGTTGTTCTTCGGACATGAAGATTTCCGTGTCTGAAGGGTCAGCCTATGGCCGGGGCCGATGTCCTCCTGCCTTTGTCATTTATTCCCGGCGTGTCTTTTGGGCCGGCCATCCAATCCCCTCTCGTGAAGGGCCGGATTGCGGCAGACGGCGCTGAGAGCACTATGCGGCCTCCGGTGCCGTCATGTGCGATGACGGCTGGGGAATCGTTCCTCAGTGAAGCAGCAGG
>NZ_CYPR01000198.1 GCF_001408515.1 Jannaschia seosinensis
CGATCTGCAAGACACCTGGATGGCCGAGACGAAGAAGGAGGCGAATGCCGCCTTCGATCTCTTCGTCGAAATCTACGGCGCGAAGTACGAGAAGGCTGTGGCCAAGCTGGTGAAAGACCGTGACGAGCTGCTGGCCTTCTACGACTTCCCGGCCGAGCACTGGAAGCACATTCGGACCACGAACCCGATCGAGAGTGTCTTCGCCACGGTCAGGAACCGGACCCGCAAAACCAAGGGCTGCCTGAACCGCAAGACCGCCCTCGCCATGGTCTTCCGACTCATGAAGTCAGCCAAGAAGAAGTGGCGGAAGATCAACGGGCCAAACCGTCTGCCCGACGTCATTCAGGGGATTGAGTTCAAGGACGGGATCAAGCAACTTCAAACCGCCGCCTGATGAGGACCGTCACCAACTTTTGGGCATATCTCTACGACACCTAGCTTAGCGTTAATTGAGGCAAAGCTTTCGGCCTTTTCCCGCGCAGAAATGTTTATATTTTGATCACCATACGAAGGCAGAACGAAAGGATTTATTGGCAGGCTTTGACCCGTCTGCAAAAGTCGATATGGCTGAACCTTTGCAATACTCGCAAAGTTTTCGTTATCAACCACGTCACCCTTATAATCAAAGTAGATAAAATTCGTTTGGAAATTCGACTGGATGCGAATATCAGCCAGCAGCTTTAAGAGAAATTGTGTCTTTCCTACGCCAGGCTTGCCCATGATTGCCAAGTGTGAGTTGGCATGTCGCGACGTGTTGTTCAGCTTCATCACCAACTCGTTTCGCTGCAACAGCGTGCGCCCAATAAATATTTCCAGTCCCTGTCCAAAATTCTCCCTGCGACTTGAGAATTCTACCTTCTCTACAAGAGCGGAGATGAGGCCATCGCCGCTGCGCCCGCACGACTGAAACAGGTCGTTCAACAGAGATGCTCCGTGGTCGATGTGGTTCTTTGTGAGAGCGCGATTGGAAAACAGTTCATCTTCGCTGAGATCAGGCTTTTTGTAAGCGTATGATAGAAGCGCCCGTACAAACGCTTTATCATCAGCAAAAAAGTTGGCCTTTTCATCTCGCCGCCACTGAAATTCGGGCTCGATGGAACATCCTTGCCGATCTGTGCAACCGACAGCGCAAATGCCATTCTGGCAAGGGTCACCTTCTCCAGTTTTGTCTCGAACCGGAGGGCGCTCAAAATTTCATCAGCCTCACTTGAGGTATAGAGTCGATCAGCCACGGACTATCTCTCCCAAAAGTACCCGGATCTAAAGGTAGTAAGCTCTTGCCTTTGGTCGAATTCTAGGCAGCCCGCACCACTCAGGTGAGGCTCAAGGCTCCTGTAGTAATTCGTGTCGATCTCCGTGTCAGTTGAGAGAATAACGACCTGATCGCCTGCATTCTGGAAATAGTTGTTCACAATGTTGTCGCGGTGCGTGCTATCCAAACGGGAAAGCGGCGTCTCAATGATTATCGGCAATTTGAGCTGACTCGTCTGAGCGAGCCCCCACAAAAGGGAAACAGCAAAAACTTCTTTCTCACCCGCAGACAGACCGGACTTCTTGATCTCATGCCCATTTCGATCGCTTATGCGAACTTCGTAAGTTTTGTCGCCAATGGTCAGGTCCTTGATCAACCCACTTCGGCTCGATAGAAGCCGGTACATCTCAAAAGTCTTTTCTTGGAGAAGATGCACCTTGTTCTTTCGCAGACGCACCATGAACTGATTGAGCACACTCGCAATGGAGTCGCACTCCTGAATGTACTCCGCCTTATCCTTTGAGACGTTGTGCTTTTCATAGAGCTTCTCGATCTCAATTTCTATGTCGCCAATTCGCTTCTCGAGCGCAATGATCTCTTCCTCTAGAATGCGTAAATGTTCCGTTTTACGCCCAATATTAGTTGAACAGCTTTCCATATCTCCTTGCAGCTGCTCAAATAGTTCCCGCTCAGACTCTGTCATTGCTCCGAGGGCACTCTTGCTTTCAAGCGTGCGTACTTGAGATTCGAGCTGCCTTTTTTCTTCAATGAGAGGCTGAATTAGGAAGACTTCGCTTCGCTCGAGGTTTTCCATTTGATTAAGCACGCGCGCCACGTCGCGATCTGAAAGGTCGAGAATCTTTGTTACATCGCCCCGACCATCTCCTTCTTTTAGCAGCCGTACTATGCGGCTCTCTAACTCCAACATTTTTTCCGGTGAGAGCTGCTCTCGGTAGATCGGTTCCGGTTCCTCGACGACGCGAACGAGTCGCTTAGCCAATTCAGCAGCGTTCTCCTTGATGGCTGCTCCAGTCGCGGACTCCCGTTCCTTGTCGATTTGCTGCCGGAGCCCGTCGAACAACTTACCAGCCAGGGAGAAGGGAAGAGACTTCTCGCACAGGGCCCGGATTTCGTTTTCGACTTGAGTGAGTCGGTTTGTCGCCTGGATCCGCCGCTTTTCTTGTTCCCGCATGGCCTCACGGGTCTCGGGTTCGCTTTGGAAGGTAAATTCGAAGCGCTTCTTTGCGTCGGAGAGTTGCTCCTTAAAGCCCGCAAGTTCACCTTGTAGGTCGGCGCGCTCGTTGTTTTTTCGCGTGAGCTTGCTCTTTTCCTTTCTCAGCTCACTCTGCTTGAATTCAAGATCCTCGTCGGAAATCTCGACGAACCCCTTGCGCTCCTCCTGCTTGATGTACGCGAGGTCAGACGCCAGTCGGTTTATGTTCTGAATGCCCAACGCGGCCTCAAGGGATGACTTCAGGCGGACTTCTGAATGGTCTTTGCTGCGATCTCTTGAATCTTTTCACCGTCGAAAAAGAAAAACTGGGTGATCCCCCGCGGGATAGCCGCGCGGATGATGTCCTGCCAAATTTCCTGGTTCTGGACTGACACGCGCTTGCCGTCTCGAACAACGACCAATCGTTCGCTCAGATCCTTTGGCCTTGGGTCGGCGACTGCACCGGCGCTCCATGACCGCTTGACGATCAGCTCGGATCCTTCGTCCATCTCCATGACCAGCTCGAAAACGACGTTTGCGTTCCCCTTGGCCTTCTCCCGACGATTGATGTTGCGAAAGATCGTGTCCGGTTTCGCGCCATAGAGGCAGAAGTTGATGGCCTCCATGATCGAGGTCTTTCCGGCCACGTTCAGCCCGCCGATCAGGAAGATGCTGCGGCCCTCGCCATCTGACGGAAAGGGGATCTCGGTCGCGAACTGAAAGGACTTGTAGTTCTCGATGGTGAGCTTGACGAATCTCATGCGTGGTCCTCACTCAGCTCCCAGTTCCCTCGGGGCGAGCCCGTCTTGAGAACGCCATCCTCGGTCATCTGGTAGCGTTTCCAGCAGGCGTTGTTCTGCCAGGCGTGGTCCCTTGTCGTCTCGCGCCATTCCATGTCGCCGGGCAGCAGTTTGCCCTGCAGCTTCTCCTCCATGTACTGCAGCACGTCGTTCTTATGGCAGGAGCCACCGTGGTGCCGCAGTGCTTCCAAGATCAGCTGGCGAAGCGTGGCGTTGGGCGTTTTCGGAGAGCGCGAGCGCTTTGCGCGCGGCTTCTTCGTCGTATCACCTTCCGAAGTGCGGCCGAGACGGGCCTTCAGGCCCTTCAGCAGCTCCTCCAGCTCGTCAGTGAGGTGATTGAGGACCTGCACGGCTTCAGCATTGACACCGAGGGCGGCGGCAAGCCGCGTCTTCTCGGCCCGCAGAGCGTCCGGTACCGCGACGCCGATCTTGTCCAGCTTGTCGATCGCCTTCGCGATCTCGCGCAGCTGCGCCTCCATGGCGGCGGTGTCGTCGGTTTCCGTGCCGGCGTCCAGGCGGTCGATGACCTCCTGGCAGAGCTCCAGCAACAGGCTCGGGTCCTTCACATAGCGATCGACCTCGGACCCGTCCGTCATGGCGCATTCCCGGTCGACGACTTGAGGATCTCGCGCAGCGCGTCATACACGCCGATGCGGCGCTCCTTGAACTCATAGTCCCGCACCGTGTCGAGCAGCTTGACCACCTTGTCCGGGTTGACCCCATGCTGTTTGCACAGTTCCTCGAGCAGGCGCTTGTCTTCTGTCGAGAGGTTCATGCCGCCACCGCCTCCTCGATCAACTGTTCGACGCGTGCCTTGGCTTGTTCCAAAAGTTGCCTTGTCTCGTCACGCTTTGCGTATGACTCCCGAACATGGGAAGTTATCAAATCCTGTATATCCTGAGGAACCTTGGGCACCATTATTCGCCTTAGGCGCGACTCCGGAACTGCGGATAGAATTCCTCCAGTGGCCTCCTGCATCATCTGCGTTCTGATCATGTAAGATTTGGTCAGAATCAAAAGAAATTCGGAAGAAACCTGTACCGGCCGAAGTTGAAAGAAGCCTGTCGATGCAATGCAGCCAACTTCGGATTCAGATACCATGGCAGCTCTATCAAGGCTTCCGGCCACTGAGGAGATCAAAACATCACCGGCGGATACACGCCGCCGTGCGCGCGAAGGGAATTCTTCGCTTGGACACACCATATAGCCATCAACGGTGCCCAACACGGAATTCAGATTTGAAAGTTCAATATATCTTTGCGTCGTCCCTGATGCGGCTTTGGGATCAAAGTTTGGCCTTATAGATCTGCAAATACTATAGAGTGACGTAAAACCATGCTTAAAGTCAAACACTTGTTGGCGGACAGCCGAAAAATGGGGATTAAAATACTCGGCATCGATGCGCCCGGCATCAAACGCAGTGGATGCAGTAGCGCAACTGAAGACTAAGCCACCATCATCGCCGCCAATGATGCCAATCTCGTCTTCAAGAAGACCCTGCGCGTCATGAACAAGTCTCACTGCGTCGTCAGCTGCGGCAAGCGCTCTTCTGATTTGGTTTCCAATCTGTCTCTGGATTTCAGGTTTGAATAAAGGGACCATTAAGCGCTCAACTTCACGACAGTTTAAATTAACTTGCCCAGTCCGACGCGAGTGGCGCCAGACTTGATTCCTGCCCAGTTTTGCCTGCAAATAGGCAAGTAGGAAGTATGGATCGCACTTGTCGTTAGTCTTGATCACCGCGACATTCTGATTTGTGACGTATACTGGATTATTGGCGCGAATGATTGCTGCCCTTCCTACAATGTCGGGAGTGGCGCCGATAATTGTCATCACTACTGAGTCTGGATCAATAATGTCAGACCTGTTCAGCACACGATTTGGTAAAATCCCGGCACTCTCAAAATTGATCGTACCCTCCCTAACGCCGTCAGTCTTAACGAATGTCACTTGCACATCGTCAATTAGAAGACGCCGTTCGCTCGGGGTTCTCCCGGTCCTGACTGGTGTTGTGATAAGGTGCGATAGCCTTACCGCCCCAATTTTGTCTCCTATCCTTTGCCAAAGTTTGGCGTCTTCCAGATAGTGTGGGCGGTAGAAATCTGCATCGAGCCGAACATACTCGATATTGCTGAGCGAGACGGCGCTAAACGTAGCCATTACTCAAGGCTCCAAAAATCGAAGCTCTGTTTTTGTGCGAACCTCACAAACGCCTCTGCGACGCAAAGCTGCTCGTCCGGAATGCTGGCTGCATCGGCAAGGTCGTCGGCCGATAAATCATAGTTCACCAAGTCCTGGTCGATCGTAAGCGGGAGCTGGGCCCCACATTGGTTTCAGCTTGACGGATTGAAGTTCCAGGGGAGGAGTTCGTCGATCCGGCTCTTGGGGTGCCCGTCCGCGATCGCCTCCAAGGTGGCCTTTAGATAGGCGAAGGGTTCGACGCCGTTGATCTTCGCGGTCTCGATGAGAGACGCGATGCGCCCCCAAGCCTTCCCACCTTCGTCGTGCCCGGCGAAGAGCGCGTGTTTCCTGTTCAGAGCGATCGGGCGGATGAGGTTTTCGACGCCGTTGGAGTCGATCTCGACGCGCCCCTCCCGAAGGAAGGTCTGCAGTCCGTCCCAGTGGTAGTGGATGTAGGCGAGCTTCTCGCCGAGACGCGATTTGGCGGAGACACGCAGGCGCTGCTCTTGCAGCCATTCGCCAAAGGCGGCGACAAGCGGCGCCGTTCGTGTCTGCCGAGCCGAGAGCCGCTGACCGGGTCTCATGCCGCGGATCTCAGCCTCGACCTTGTAGAACTCGGCAATGCGGCGCAGGCCTTCGGCCGCGATCTCGGAGCCGTCGCGATCGAACACTTCCTTCAGCTTGCGCCGGGCGTGCGCCCAGCAATACGCCACGCGGATCGGCTCACCGCCTTTGCGGGAGGGGC
>NZ_CYPR01000199.1 GCF_001408515.1 Jannaschia seosinensis
CCGCCTTGGCCTTCAGGTCGCGCAGGTTTCCCACGCCATGCCGGCGCAGGCAGCGATCCAGCCCCGAGCGCGAGGCGTTCGGGTTCAGGAACTCCCGCACAACCGCCAGCAGATCATCCAGCGACACCAGCAGCGCCTTTCGCAGGGCCACCGCGACGGCCTCTTGCGGTGGTGTCAGCGTCGTCTGGAGCCTGTGCGGCGTGTGGCTGCGATCCGCGACGCTGTCGCGCTTGCGCCACTTGTAAACGGTCTGCTCCGTTATGCCGAAGCGCTCGGCCAGCACCGGAGCAGGCTCCGTGCTCGCCTGGATCGCCGCCCGCACCTTCGGCGTGGTCGTGGCCTGCTTGTGAAGATGTATCAGCATGGTCGTGCCCCGTCTCGAAGGTCCCTCAGAACCGATCTTGCCATGAAGAGCGCGGATCGTCGCGGGGAAAGGTGATCATCCGGGACGGAACAATTAGGTATCTGGGCAGTCGTCATAAATTGACCAGCCGTACTTGCCATTAGTTTCAGGCAACTCTCTTTTGCTTACGTTGCGAGCCATGTAAGTTTTTGCGATGAAGCTTGCGGTGACCGGCGCTGTAAGAAAAAGAAAGAGCGTGATCAGCAACTCATGCACCGACAGGTGACCGTTCTTTGCATAGAAAAAAATCATGGATGCCACCAAGATGCCGCCAACGCCAAGCGTCGTCGCTTTGGTGGGCGCATGGAGCCTTTGCACGGTCGATGTCAGCTTTACCAGCCCGAAGGATCCGACGAATCCGAAGATGCCGCTGATGACGAGAGAAACGGCAATTAGAAGTTCTGCGACAAAATTCATTCTCTCACCTCATTCGATAATGTCGCCGCGCAGCAGGAAACGGCAATAGGCCACGGTCGAGACAAAGCCGACCATGGCGACAAGCATAGCCGCCTCGAAGTAGATGGCCGTTCCGCGCCAAATTCCATAAAGTACAAGAAGTGCGATCACGTTTATGACCATCGTGTCGAGTGCGAGGATTCGGTCGGCCGCGTCGGGCCCTGACGCAATACGCCAGAGGTTTAGCAGGAGTGCCACGCCATAGCACGTCGTGGTGAACAAGAGCGCTGCTTCGATCATTGGAATATCTCCTTTAACCGACGTTCGTAGCGCGACTTGATGGTGTCGCGCACTTCGTCCGGGTCATCGGTGTGAAGACAATGCACCAGGATGCTCGTTCCGTCCGCCGAAAGCATTGTGGACACGGTTCCAGGGGTCATCGTGATCGTTCCCGCGAGGACCGTGATTGCCTCGGCCGAGGTAAGATCAAGGGGCACAGGAATCCACTTCGAACGGATGTTCTGGGTGCGGCGAAACAGCAGGATGGCCGCGACCTGAAAATTTGCGACGACGATGTCCCAAAGAACGATCAGTACATATTCCACCACGCGCAGAGGTTTGCCGATCTTCGGTCGTTCGGGCCAATAAGCTGCCGTGAGCATCGGGACGATGAGACCGATCACGGCGCCGAGGATAACACTGCCCAATGTGAGCGTGTTCACGAGGCCCAGCCAGACCAGCAGCAAGGTGACGCTCAGCAGGGGATGCGGGATAAGTCGCGTCAGCATCGGTCAGTTCTCCTCCACCGGATTCAGAACCGCTGAAACGTAGCCGGTGCGATTGAAAAGTTGAGCCGATGTTGCATCGAGATAAGCCGAGACTGGTCCGGCAAAGATGGACAATGCGGCAAGCGTCGCCAGCGCTGCGATTGACGGCGCAACTTCGGCCGGCGTGACGCTGGTGGCGGGGCGAACGACTTCCCCGGGGACCACCACCGTACCGGAAGCGTTCGCCACCACCGCCGAAGGCTTCCAAAACAGGGTGCTGCCCGCGCGGGCAAAGCCGACGATGGTCAAGAGCGATCCCGCGAGAACCGCAGTCCAGGCCCATCCCATCAGTCCCGGCACCCGCAGGGCATCGAGTACGAGGAGCTTGCCAAGGAACCCGCTCAATGGCGGCAGCCCGGCCATGCCGATGGCGGCGGCAAAGAACAGCGCAGCGAACAATCCGTTCTGGGCGATCGGAGGCATCGTTGTCAGCCGGTCTTCCGTCCGCCTTGCGATCACGAGATCGGCGATCAGGAACAGGCATGCGGCGGCGAATGTCGAGTGGACGATGTAGTAGAGTGCTGCAGTCGTGGCATCGGGCGAAAAGACAGCGACGGCAATGAAGAGCGTACCCATGGAGCCCACGACCGAAAACGCGATGAGAGGCATCAACCGGCGCGCGCCCAGTACTCCGAAAGCCCCGATGGCGATGGTGACGATGGCCGCCGGAAAGAGCCAGGCACCTGCCATTCCTTCCGTCGCCGGAAGGCCGGGGCCGAAGGCTGTCGTGTGCAAGCGAAGGATCGCATAGGCACCCACCTTGGTCATGATCGCAAAAAGCGCCGCGACCGGGGCAGGGGCGTTCGAGTAGGTTGCGGGCAGCCAGAACTGAACCGGAAAAAGCGCGGCCTTTACCGCAAAGACGACCATCAGCAGCATTGCCGCAACCCGCACCAGCGCGGCTTCCTCAACAGGTATTTGTGAGATGCGAACGGCAAGATCGGCAATATTCAAGGTGCCGGTGCTTGCGTAGAGCGTGCCGAGCGCGAACAGGAACAGCGTTGAGCCCGCAAGGTTCATCACCACGTATTGCACGCCGGCGCGCATACGCTCGCGACCACCCGAGTGGATCATCAGCCCGTAGGACGCGATCAGGAGCACTTCGAAGAATACGAAGAGATTGAAGGCGTCCCCCGTCAGAAAGGCGCCGCAGATGCCCATGAGCTGGAATTGAAACAGTGCGTGGAAATGCCGGCCACGCGCGTCCCACCCCGTGGCAACGGCATGGATCAGCACGATCAGGGCAAGGATCGCGGTCAGCAGGACCATCAGCGCCGAGAGACGGTCGAGCACCAGCACGATGCCGAAGGGCGCCGGCCAATCCCCCAGCCGATAGACGTTCGTCTCTCCGCCGGCCGCAAGGATCGTGAGCCCGATGGCTATGGCCAGCAGAAGGACGGTGCCCAAGATCGAGGTCACCCGAGCGAGGGTGATGTCGTGGCGCATGACGAAAGCGATGATGGGTGCAAGCAGCGCCGGAAGAATGACGGGCGCGATGATCCAATGTATCATTGCGCGGCATCCTTGTTCTGGTCGCTGTCGCTTTCGCCTCGGTCCATATCAATGCGGTCGCTTTCTGCTTCGAGGAAGGCGCCGAGCCCGATCAGCACGAGAACGGCCGTCATGCCAAACGAAATCACGATTGCCGTCAGGACCAGCGCCTGGGGCAGGGGGTCCGTGTAGCTCGGATCGCCATATTTCGACAGGATCGGTGCCATGTCGATGGCCAGCCTGCCACTGGCGAACAGGAAGACGTTGACGGCATATGACAGCAGCGCGAGCCCGAGAATGACGGGGAAGGTCCGCAGCCGGAGGATGAGGTAGGTGCCGCCGGCCGTCAGGACGCCGATCGCGCTTGCGATGATGAATTCCATATCAGCTTTCCGCCCCGCTCTGGGTGCTTCGTTCGGCGGGATCGTAATCCATCGGTTCGGTATTCACCGTCTCACCACTATGCCGCGCAATTCGCGACAGGCTGTAGAGCATCAGCATGACTGCGCCCAGAACGGTCAGGAACACGCCCAGATCGAAGATCATGGCCGTTGCCAACTCGAACTCCTCGATCGGAGGCAAGTTGATGTACGTGTAGGCACTCGTGAGGAAGGGGCGCCCCGCCAGCCAGGAACCCGCGCCGGTCAGTCCCGCCACAACGATCCCCACGCCGATCATGGTGTGGTACTCGATGCGCTGTCTGGCCTCGGTCCAGGCAAAACCGGATGCCATGTATTGCATGAGGATCGCAATCGCGACCACCAGTCCCGCGACGAAGCCGCCACCCGGTTGGTTGTGCCCGCGCAGGAAGATGTAAATTCCCACCACCGCCGCAATCGGCAGCAGGACGCGCGTCGCCACTACCATCATCATCGGATGCCGGTCCCGTGAGCGGTTATGGGTATAGTCGCTGTTCTTCAGTCGCCGCGCCGCCGGCCCGTCCAGCAGGGCATGCATCAGCGCGTAGATGACCAGACCTGCGATACCGAGGACGATGATCTCACCGTACGTGTCGTAACCCCTGAAATCCACCAGGATGACGTTGACCACGTTCGTCCCGCCCCCGCCTTCATAGGCGTTGGCGAGGTGGTAATCCGAGATCGTGTCGATGTCCCGGAACAGAAACGCGTAGGCCAGCGCACCGACACCACCGCCTGCAGCGAGTGCGATGAGGCCGTCGCGGATCTTCATGCCCAACGGGCTCTCTTTGGGGGTCGTCTTGGGGAGGTAGTGCAGCGCAAGCAGCAGAAGCATGATCGTGACCGTCTCGACCGAGATTTGCGTCAAGGCGAGGTCGGGCGCGGAGAGATAAACGAAGCCTGCCGAAATCGACAGCCCGATGATACCGACCAGAACCAATGCGCGGAACCGTTGGTGGTGCATCGTGACGACCGCAACTGTGGCGACGATCAACATGAGCCAGCCCACGGCCACCACCGCAGGGACGGGCAGAAGTTGACGCGTCGGCTCCGACAGCCCGCTACCGGAAAAGGCGACGGCGCCGAGCGCCACCGATGCGGTCACGAAGATCGCGAGGTAGCGGCTGATCGCGCCATTATGTGTGCCTTCGGCGACCCGCCGCGACAGCGCCGCTGCCCCCGTCACGATCCCATCGAATATCGGTTTTGCTTCGGGCCGCGGCGCAGAGATCCAGATCCGGTCGAGCGGGCGATGAAGCAGCAGCAGGACGGCGCCACCGATCACGGCAATGATCGACATCCAGAGCGCGGGGGTGAATCCGTGCCAGATCTTGAGGTACGGCTGCAGGTCGGTGCCCGTGACCGCGCTTGCGGCAGCAGTGACGATCCCCTCGGCCAAGAATGGCATCACGCCGATCAGAACAACCAGAACGGCCAGGAGCGCGGGCGCCGCCCACATCCCGAACGGCGGATCGTGCGGCTTGTGCGGATAATCGTCGCGCACAGGTCCGAGGAATACGTGCCCGATGAAGCGAAGGGAGTACGCGACCGACAGGAGTGCGCCGAGCGTCGCCAGCACCGGGACGGCATAGGCGCTGCCGGCCCAACCGGTGTGGGATGCCTCCTCCAACATCATTTCCTTGGAGAGGAAGCCGTTGAAGAACGGAATTCCGGCCATCGACAGCGCCGCCACCGTCCCGATCGCGAACGTGACGGGCATCAGGTGGCGCAATCCGCCCAGACGCTTGATGTCACGGGTGTGGGTCTCGTGGTCGATGATGCCGGCGGTCATGAAGAGCGCGGCTTTGAAGGTCAGGTGATTGATAATGTGGAACACAGCCGCCACCGCCGCGGCCTGTGTCCCGAAGCCGAGAAGCATCGTCAGCAGACCGAGATGACTGACCGTGGAGAAGGCGAGGAGCGCCTTGAGATCGTCCTTGAACAGCGCGATCAGCGCGCCGAGAACCATGGTCACTAAGCCAGTCGTGGCCACGATGTAGAACCACGCGTCGGTCCCCGCCAGAACCGGCCACAGCCGGGCCATCAGGAAGACGCCAGCCTTCACCATCGTGGCCGAGTGCAGGTAGGCCGAAACCGGCGTCGGCGCGGCCATCGCATGCGGTAGCCAGAAGTGGAACGGGAACTGTGCGGACTTGGTGAAGGCGCCGAGCAGGATCAGGATCAGCGCAGGCAGATACCAATCCGACGCCCGGATCGCTTCGCCCTGCTGCAGGATTTCAGTCAGGCTGTAGCTACCTGCAATGTCGCCGAGGATCAGCATGCCGCCGATCAGGGCAAGCCCGCCTCCGCCCGTCACGGCAAGCGCCATGCGCGCGCCTTGCCGGCCCTCGGGCAGGTGCTTCCAATAACCTATCAGAAGGAAGGACGCGAGCGATGTCAGCTCCCAAAAAATGAGCATCAACAGGATGTTGTCCGAGATGACGATGCCCAGCATCGCGCCCTGAAACAGCAGCAGATACGTATAGAACTGCCCCATCGGGTCCGCGCTCGAGAGGTAGAACCGTGCGTAAAGCGTGATCAACAGACCGACGCCGAGGATCATGCATGCGAACAGAAGTCCTAGCCCGTCGACAAAGAACGACAGTGACAGGCCCAGCTGTGGCAACCACTCGACTTCCGCCTGGACAACTTCCCCGCGCAACACTGCCGGAGCGAGGGTCAGCAGCATGACGAGCGCCAGCGCCGTGGGCACGGCCGTGAAACTCGCACAGGCCGTGCGTCCAGCGCGAATCATCAATCCCGGTAAGAGAGCGCCGATGAAAGGGAGCAGCGCGATGAAAAAAAGGACCTGATGGCCTTCGGTCATTTAAATGTCCTTATCTTCCATCCCACACCATCACACACTTTTCGCAGGGCCGCCTTCTTTTTGGCAAGGTCGATCCTGCGCAAAGTCCCGGACGGGGATACGGATCCTGTCCCCTGTTCACAAGCACACGACACCCAACAAACTTTGTTCTGCAGTCCAAGAGCATCTTGCCGACCTGCATCTTGAGCCACGGTGCCTTTTCTGGGGGAGATCAACGGAAAGGTGACCTCGGTGCCCCGACGGCTGGCAGTAAGCGGCTGAAACGTTATTGACCGGAATATGAACGTTGGTCGGCCTTCGAGCGTCTATAATCGACGGGCTGCAGTTATTGCTTCTGTCGAAGTTCCCGATAAGGTCTCGTCGAGACTGGTGCGCCTTTAAGCCGCACTGTGATCGACCAGATTCCCACGGCGTCCAGATACTCGACGCCAAGCAGCACTTTTCATCATCCACTGACTGAGGTGCAGGTAGGTTATGTCAGACAGTCTGCTATTGCTCCTTGCGGGAGCAGCCGGTCAGAGCTCCACAAGAACTCAGACCTCAATCCGAACCTCCCGGCTGGAGTGGCGCCACGCGAACGCCAAAGGCTGCGCGTTGTGGGCGCGACGGTCACGCGCCGAAAAAGCTATGCGCCGGAATGCCTGACCCCTCGCAGAACCATATGGTTCACGTCGCGCAAATGCTCCTCCATCAGGCGCGCAGCTTTGGGGCCATCGCGGGAGGAGATCGCGGCGAAGAGGGCCCGATGTTGTTCACCGAACTTAGCCATGACCTCCGGCGTGTGGCTCTCACGGCGAATGTTTCCCCAAGCGGCAAGCTTTCGAACTGTGCGAATGGAATCGTAGATCTCGAGAAAGAGCGGGTTCCGCGCGAGCACCGCAATGTTGTAATGAAAAATGTCGTCGGCGGTCTCGTAGGTCGCCCGCTCCGCCAGATCGATGGTCGCCAGCATGAGCTGTTCAAGCCGCGCGAGATCGCCGTTCCTTGCCCGTGTGGCGGCATGGGCGGCAAGAGCGGGTTCAATCTCCAACCGAACTTCCATGACGTCCTGCGGCGTCGCTTCGCGGGCAAGGCGGCAGAGTGCCGTCGATCCGTGCGAGACAGGCGGTGCGGCGAAGGTTCCGCGGCCCTGACGCCGGTAGATCGTGCCCTCCTTCTCAAGGCGATCAAGCGCCAGCCGGAGCTTTGCGCGGCTGACGCTGAAGCGTTCGGCAAGATCGCGTTCGGCGGGCAGGCGACCGTCGACGGGCACCTCGCCGGATGCGAGCAACTCGCTCAGTCTTTCAACAAGCCCCCCCTCGTCGGCCATGATCAGATCGCCCTGTAAAGGTCGATGAACATACGGATCGACGTGGCCAGCAGGAACAGCCCGAAAGTCAGCCGCAGGGCGCGGCGTGGTATCCTATGGGCGATCGCGACGCCGACGCGGGCGAAGACCATTGTGAGCGGGATGATGATGAGTGCAGCGGCAATGTTTACGTACCCGAGCGAGAGCGGCGGTAGGTTTTCCTGCCCGAACCCGGTGAGGATGTAGGTGATCGCGCCGGGCAGGCCGATGATGAAGCCGATCGCGGCAGAAGTGCCCACAGCGCGGCGGATCTCGTAGCCGAGAAAGCTCAGGAGCGGCACGCATACAGTGCCGCCGCCAATGCCCATCATGGCCGAGATCATGCCCGCAACGACCCCGAAGAAACCCCAGACGGGTTTCGAGAAGCTGCGCGGGCTGTCGATGTCACCGCCGCCTCGCAACATCATGTCGAGCGCGACGAGAAGGGCTACGATCGCAAAGACCGCGATCAGGGCGAGGCCCGATACGACGCCGCCCAAGATGCCGCCGAGAACGACGCCCACGAGGATCGACGGGCCCCAGAGCTTCAGAAGATCGAAATCGATCGCGCCACGCTGGTAGTGGCCCCAGGAGGAGCTGAGCGAGGTGAAGATGATCGTGGCCAGCGATGTGCCGACCGAGAGCTGCATGACCTGACCCGCATCCATGCCTGTCAACGAAAGCGCAAAATAAAGAGCGGGGACGATGACGATTCCGCCGCCCACGCCGAGGAGGCCCGCGAGAATGCCGCCGAAGATCCCGGCGGCAATGGCAGGCAGGGCGATTGTCGAAACGAGAGCTCCCAGTTGGTCTTCCACGTCAGGCGCCTTGTGTGTCTGTCGCTTGCGAGCGGCTTGGGATGCCGGACTCCCTGCGTCGGTCTTCTTCGGCGGTTATGGCCGCATCGATCGGCGCACGGTCCATGCTGCCGGCGAAATTGTCCGATGTTGCAAAGACTTGCGCGACGTGCACGTAACGCTCCCGCGAGACGTCGAGAAGGCGGTCGAGTTCGGAGAGAGGATCGGCGTGGTCGTCGGCGCGCAAGTCGAGGATGGCATAGGTTTCGCCGCGGTGGATCTTCAATCCCGCCGCCTGACGCCCGCGCCTGTCGCCGCCCGCCGCTTCCCCGGCGCGCATGGCATGAAGAAGCCGTTCCGGCAGCGGCAGGTTCGGGGCCTCGGCATAGGCATCGAAGGTGGCGCGGACCACCGCCTCGCCCGTCAGCATGTTGCCCGCGACCGAATGGGTCTCACCAGTCAGGTGTCCGCACCAATCGACGCAGTCGGCTCCGGTATGGGCCGAGAATTTTCCCGCCGCGTCGAGCATGTGGCACTGGCGGATATGTTGTCCCCCGTCGCGGTCGACGAAATCGGCGAGAACGGCTTCTGCCGGCTCTCCACGCTCAAGACGGGACAGGCCTTCGGTCCCCCACATCGGGTTCACAAACGACTGCGTCGCGACGGCGGAGCGGGTGCCGATGTGCGGAACGATGGCGCCGCAGGCGAAGAACCGGGAGGCCACGGCAATGCCGATCTCACCGGTTTCCGGCAGGCGTGCGATGATCGAGTATGTCATTTTCAGCGACCCACCGCATACGCCTGCATCAACCGGGGCGTCGCGGCGGCTGTGAGGGTCCCGTCTGCACGCCGAAGTGCCGCCGTAAGCCGTCCGACCGTCCATGGTGCCGCCACGGTGACGTGATGCCCGCGTGCGCGAAGGGAGGCGATGCAGTCTTCGCCGACATTGGGCTCGATCATCATCTCGGCCGGTTTCACGGCGCGCGGAAAGAAGGATCCCTGGAAGTGCATCGTGTGGAACAGGGGGGCGTCCATCCCCTCCTGCAGGCCCAAGCCGTGATGAACGAAGCGCAGGAACCAGACAAGCTGCCACTGGTCCTGCTGATCGCCGCCGGGGGTCCCGAAGACAAGGCGGTTGCCGTTTTCGTGTTCGGCCAAGGTCGGCGTCAAGGTGGTGCGTGGACGGCGACCGGGCGCGAGGGAGGTCGGCAGGCCCTCTTCGAGCCAGAACATCTGCGCGCGCGAATTGAGCGGGAAGCCGAGGCCCGGTACCACCGGGTTCGACTGCAGCCAGCCGCCCGACGGGGTGGCGGCCACGCAATTGCCCCACCGGTCGATGACATCGAGGTGTACGGTGTCGCCCTTCTTGTCTGTCAGGTGCGCCATGGTCGGTTCCTGGGCCGAAACGCCGCTGACGCCGAAGTCACGGGCGGCGCGGGCGATATAGGCATCCGCCTGATGCTCGAGTCCCGGCACGCGGCCCGGACGCTGTTCGGCCGACGCGTCGGACCCGATCAACGCGGCACGCTCGGCGTTGTAGGCGTCGGACAGAAGATGCTCCATCGGCACCTCGCTGTGCTTCGGGTCGCCGTAATAGGCTTCGCGGTCGGCATAGGAGAGCTTCATTGCCTCGACGACCGTGTGAATGAAATCCGCGCCCATCGGATCCATCGATGCGAGGTCGAAATGTTTCAGGATCGCCAGCGTCTGGAGGAGCACGGGGCCCTGACCCCAAGGGCCGGTCTTGTGCAGCGTCCAGCCATTATACGCGTAGGCGAGCGGCGCCTCTATCTCGGCCCGCCAATCGGCCATATCCGCGGGGGCCAGAACGGCGCGGTTCTTTCGCTCCGAGACGTCGTGAACCTCCGCATCCTTCAGGTATTCGAAGATGGCGTCGGCGACAAAGCCTTCGGCCCATTCGGTCCGAGCGGCGTCGATCTGTTCCACACGGTCGTCGCCCGCCGCCTCCGCCGTCTCGACGAGACGTTCATAGGTGCGGGCGAGGTCGGGATTGCGAAACAGCGCGTGGGGCGCCGGCACTTGACCATCGGGTGTCCAGGTTTCGGCCGAGCTGGGCCATTCCGAAGCGAAATACTCGGCCAGCCCGGTAATCGTATCGGCCACGCGGGGCAGCATCGGATGGCCGTCGCGGGCATAGAAGATCGCAGGCTCCATCACCTCCCGGATCGTCATCGTGCCTTGGTCGCGCAGCATCAACATCCAGCCGTCGAAGGCGCCCGGGACCACGGTGGAAAGAAGACCCGAGCCCGGGATCAACTCGATCCCCTGCGCCTTGTAGTGCGCGATCGTGGCAGCCTTGGGCGCAGGGCCCTGAGCCGCGACGACCCCGTTGCCGGTCTGCACGCTGTGGAAGATGACCGGCAGGTCGCCCGCGGGGCCATTCAGATGCGGCTCGACCACCTGCAGGACCAGGCCCGTGGCGACGGCGGCATCGAAGGCATTGCCGCCTTTTTCGAGGATCGACATTCCTACGGCCGAAGCGATCCAATGCGTCGAAGTGACGACGCCGAAGGTGCCGCGGATGTCGGGGCGGGTGGTGAAATCGTTCATGGGGCCTCTGGTTCGTTATTGTTCCCGGGGGTCGAGCGCGTCACGCAGCCCGTCACCCAGCAGGTTGAAGCCGAGCACCACGAGAAAGATCGCGATGCCGGGCCAGAGCGCCATCCACGGCGCCTGATTGAGGAAGTTCTTCGCCGTGTTCAGCATGGAGCCCCACGAGGGCGCGGGAGGCTGCTGGCCGAGGCCCAGAAACGACAGTGACGCCTCGGCGATGATGGCGGTCGCCACGGTCAGCGTCGCCTGCACCAGAACGGGCGGCAGGATGTTGGGCAGGATGTAGCGCGCGAGGATCTTGTGTGTCGGGAGGCCGATCGCCCGCGCGCTGTCGACGTAATCCTCGGTCGCGACGGAGAGCACCTGCCCGCGGGTGAGGCGCACGAAGAGGGGCGTGGCCGAGATGCCGATGGCGATCATCGCGTTGGTGAGCGACGGCCCGAGAAAAGCCGCGAGCGCGATGGCGAGGATCAGGAACGGCGCGGCCAGAAGCGCCTCGGTGCAACGCGAGATCACCGCGTCGATCCAGCCGCCGAAATAGCCGGCGGCGATGCCAAGCGGCACGCCCATCAGGACCGCGATCAGGACCGAAACGACACCCGCGAGAAGCGAGGCCTGCGCGCCCCAGATCATGCGCGAGAGCACGTCGCGGCCGATTTCGTCGGTGCCAAACGGATGGGTGACCGAAGGAGCCTGACGCACCGCGCCCCAGTCGGTCGCGACGGGATCGGGGATCGGCAGGACGGGGGCAAGCATCGCGACGGCCACGAAGAACGTGACGAGGATGCCGCCCAGCATGGCCGAGCGGTGGGTGCGGAACTTCCTCCAGACGCGGTTCTCGGGCTTCCGATCGAGGACGGGATCGTTCGCGCTTTCGGCGTCAACCGTGATCGGGGTAGCGACCTGTGCCATCACTGCTTCCTCAGGCGCGGATTGAGAAGGACGTAGGCGACATCCGCCAGGAGGTTCATGGCGATGAAGCCCACGGCGGTGACGAGGACGATTCCCTGCACGACGGCGTAGTCGCGGTTGAAGACCGCATCGACCACCAGTTTGCCGAAGCCCGGCACGGTGAAGATCTGCTCGGTCAGGACGGCGCCGGCGATGAGTTCACCAAAGAGCAGCGCCGAGAGCGTCACAATGGGCGTCAGCGCGTTGCGGAACGCGTGCTTCAGGATCACCCGCCGCTCCGATAGACCCTTGGCGCGGGCGGTGCGGACGTAATCCGACGTCAGCACGGTCAGCATCGCGGAGCGTGTATGGCGCATCAGCGTGGCGGCGAGCGCCGTCCCGAGGACGAAGGCCGGCATGATCATCACCTTTATCGACCGCACCGGGTCCTCGTCGAACGGGACGTATCCGGAGGCAGGCAGGAGCTGCCATTTCACCGAGACCAGCAGGATCAGCATGATGCCGAGCCAGAAGTTCGGGATCGACAGGCCCGATAGCGCCACGACATTCGCGACGTAATCGGTGACGGTGCCCTTGCGGACCGCCGACAGGATGCCCGCCGGGATACCGATCGCAAGCGCGAAGATCATCGCCATCGTGGCAAGCTGGATCGTGACGGGAAGCTTCTCGCCGATCAATTCCAGCACGGGCTGGTTGGTCCGCAGCGATATGCCAAGATCACCGGTCAGCGCGTTGCCGACCCAGGTCAGGTACTGCACCGGGATCGGGTCGTTCAGCCGGTACTTCTCGCGAAGATATTCGATCGTTGCCGGGTCGCGCTCCTCGCCCGCCATCGCGAGGACAGGGTCGCCCGGCAACAGCTTCTGCAACGCGAAGACGAAGACCGAGATCAGAATGATCGTCGGGATCGCAATCAGCAGGCGGCGGAGGATGAAGGACAGCATCGGCGGCACTCTGGCTTCGGGGGCGGCCCCGCGCGCAGTGCACGGGGCCGGTGGAGGGATCAGCCCTCGGTCTTGGTGACGCCTTCGAGGCGGATCATGCCGTCCGGGTAGGGGACGAAGCCCTCGATGTCGTCGTCGAGTGCCCAGATCCAGGTCTGGTGGTAGAGATACACGATCGGCGCATCCTCGTTCAGGATGTCGCGTGCCTGATCGTAGAACTCCTTCCGCTCGGCCTCGTCGGTCGTGGTGCGGGCGTCGTCGAGAAGCCGGTCGACCTCTTCGTTCGAGTAACCGGAATCGTTGAGTCCGCCTTCGGTGGTGACGAACTGGTGGATGTTGCCATCGGGATCGACACGGCCCGACCAGCCGATCTGGCTGGCGGTGAAATCGCCTGCGGACTGGTCCTCCAGAAGCGTGGCGAACTCCTTCGATGTAATCTCGATATTGATGCCGGCTTCGGAGGCCATCGACTGGACCACCTGCATCAGCTGGAGCGGAACGGTTGTATTCGGAACCTGCACCTCGAGGGTGATGCCGTCGCCGTATCCGGCCTCCTCCAGAAGCGCCCGCGCGGCCTCAACGTCACGCTCGGGGATCGGGTGGTCCTCGTCGTACCACGGCGAGTTCGGCGGGAAGGGCTGATTGCCGGCCGCGAAAGCGCCTTCGAAGACGACCTGGTTGATGATGTCGCGGCCGACGGCGAGGCTGAGCGCGCGCCGCAGGCGAGCATCGTTGCCCCACGGATTGTCGCCGCGTTCCCCGTTGTCGACGTTGAAGGTGATGCCCTGATAGCCGAGTGAAACGGCGCTTTCGACATTGATGCCGGCATCGTTCCGCGCCTGTTCCAGGTCGGTCGCGGCCAGACGTTCGAGGATGTCGATGTCGCCGGATTGAAGGTTTGCCAGACGCACGGTCGTGTCCGGGATCGGCAGGAATGTGACGCTGTCGAAGTTGATCTCGTCGGCGTTCCAGTAGCCGTCGAACTTCGTCAGGACGATCCGATCCTGAGCCACCCGCTCATCGAAGGCGAAGGGACCCGAGCAGACGGGGTTCAGCCCGAAATCGGCGCCCGCCTCGTCGAATGCGTCGGGCGACATCATCATGCCTGCGCGGTCGGCAAGTTGAGCGAGAAGCGTTGCATCCGGACCGGCGAGGTCGATGCGGATCTCGTATTCACCAAGGACCTCGGTGCCCGTGACCGAAGTCAGTTCGGACTTGCGCCGGCTTTCTTCGAGCGTCTGGCTGCGCGCGATGTTGCGCGCGACGGCCTCGGCGTCGAACGCTGTGCCGTCGTGGAAGGTCACGTTCTCGCGCAGGGTGAAGGTGATGGAGCTGTTGTCGTCGGACCATTCCCAGCCGGTGGCGAGTTGCGGGATGATCTCGAGGTCGGGCGTGATGTCCACGAGCTTGTCGCAAAGCGATGCGTAGACGATCCGTCCGACGAAGGTGCGCGACTGGTCAGGATCGAGCACATCGGCATCCGATTGCAGCGCGATCCTGAGATCCTGCGCCTGTGCGCCGAGGGCCGTCGCCCCCAGAAGCGCGGCGGCGAGTGTCATGCGTGTAAGGGTCATTTCTGGTCTTCTCCTTGCTGAGGGTCTGCCGCCTCTTGCGGGCGGTTCTTCGTGTGTCAGGTCGTTTCCCGGGGACGGGTCCCGGTGCCGGCGATCGCCTCGGCATAGAGCGCGAAACGCGCGCGGGCGGCATCGGTGCGGTTGCTGTCTTGCGGGGCGGATGGCGGCGGGGCTTCGGCTGCGATCTCCTCGAAGAAGTGGCAGGCGGCGCGGTGGCCCGGAGCGGTGCCGGTATCGCGCAGGGGCGGGGCGGCCGTTTTGCAATCAGTGCGCGCGAAGGGGCATCGGGTGTGGAAACGGCAGCCGGATGGCGGGTCGATCGGGCTGGGCATTTCTCCGGTCAGGGGGATCCGTTGCCGGGTGTGGCCATGCTCGGCTACGGGAATCGCCGAGAGAAGCGCCATTGTGTAGGGGTGGCGCGGATTGGTGAAGATCTCGTCGGTCGGGCCTTCCTCGATAACCGCACCCAGGTACATCACTGCCACGCGATCGCTCATATGACGGATCACGGCGAGGTCGTGAGCGATGACCACCAGCGTCAGGCCGAGACGGTCGCGCAGATCGGCAAGCAGGTTGATGACCTGTGCCTGCACGCTGACATCTAGCGCCGAAACAGGCTCGTCGCCGATGATGAGCTTTGGTCCGGAGGCGAGCGCACGGGCGATGCCGATGCGCTGGCGCTGTCCGCCGGAGAATTCGTGCGGATAACGGTCGGCATGTTCGGCACGCAGCCCGACCTGCGCCAGAAGCTCTGCCACCTTCGACCTGCGGGCCTTCGCCGGAAGCTCGGGGGCATGCGTCTCAAGCGGCTCACCGACGAGGCGCCCCACACTCATGCGCGGGTTCAGCGAACTGAACGGGTCCTGAAAGATGAACTGCATGTCGCGCCGCAATTCCCGCAGGGTACGACCCTCGGCACGGTCGATCTGGCGGCCTTCGAACTCCATCTCCCCGGAGGTCGGCGCGATCAGCCGCATGAGCATTCGGGCCAGCGTGGACTTCCCGCAGCCGGATTCGCCCACGATCGCCAGCGTCTCTCCCCGCTGAACCGACAGGGAAACGTCGTCGACGGCCCGGAGGATCTTCGGCTTCGCGAACAGAGAGCCGCCGACCTTGAAGTCCCGGGTCAGGTTCGCGGCCTTCAGGATGATGTCGCTCATGCGCTTCGCTCCAGCCGGTCATCGAGCGGGGCGAAATGGCAAAGCGCGCGGTGGCCTCTGCCGAATTCGCGCTGGGGCGGGGTCTCGGCGCAGACGGGCTGCGCGAAGGGGCAGCGCGTGGAGAAGCGGCAGCCTGCGGGCATCGTCTCGACCGTCGGCACGGTGCCGGGAACGGTCGTCAGGCGTTCGCGCGGTCCGGTCAGGCGCGGCATCGAGGACATGAGCCCGATCGTGTAGGGGTGCTGCGGATCGTTGAAGATGGCGTCGGCGGGACCTGCCTCGACAATGGTGCCGGCGTACATGACCGCGACATTGTCGGCGATTTCGGCCACGACACCCAGATCGTGCGTGATCATGATGGTCCCCATTCCCGTCTCGGCCTGGAGATCGCGGATCAGGTCGAGGATCTGGGACTGGATCGTCACATCGAGCGCGGTAGTCGGTTCGTCGGCGATCAGCAGGGCCGGGTCGTTGGCGAGCGCCATGGCGATCATCACGCGCTGGCGCATGCCGCCGGAAAGTTGGTGGGGATATTCGTTCATCCGCGCCTCGGGGGCGGGAATGCGGACGCGGCGAAGCATTTCCACGGCGCGGTCCCGGGCCTGCGCCTCGGACACGTCGTTATGCGCGGTGACGGCCTCGGCGATCTGGTCACCCACCTTGAACGCGGGGTTGAGCGAGGTCATCGGCTCCTGAAATATCATCGCGATGTCGGCGCCGCGATGACGGCGCAGGGCTGCCATATCATTCAGGTCGTACCGCTCCCCGCGAAAGCGGATGTCGGCTTCGTGGATGTGCGCGGCCCCCTGAGGCAGAAGGCCCATAATGGCGAGGGAACTCACGCTCTTGCCGCAGCCGGATTCCCCGACGATGCAGAGCGTCTCGCCCGCTTCGACGGAATAGCGGACGCCATCGAGCAATCTCGTCTTGGAGGTGCCGAAGCCGAGACTCAGGGCCCGCACGTCAAGCAAAGGAGCCGCGGAAGGGGAGGGGGCGCTCTGAACCAATGTCAAAACCATTCGTTGATTGGTTGCAGCCTACAGGTCCGCTTCTGTCCGTCAACCGCGATTCTTGCGGGCCGGCACCACAGGCGCAGCACCCTTTCTCGTCAGCTTCGATCTCGGCGGTGAAACCTTTGACTGTCAGCCTTCAACCTCGCTGTGAGAACGGCTTCCGGCAGAACAGGCGCGGCGTGATCTCGGCGCCGTGTCGCAAGCGTGGCAAGAGCCGTTATGCGTCTGCTTCGCATCGACCGACACGAGCGACCAAAGGATCTGCGATGGTGCCAAATAAATAGCCGGGCCAATCCGCTCATCCCGCCTGTTGACATCACGTCACCCAGTCGAAAAGGTGAGGTGGTCAGACCAATATTAGGCAAGCCATGGCCAGCGATTCGCAGCAGTCTCAGATTTCCCTTCGTCCGCTGGAGCGGGACGGCTTTGCCACACGCATTCTCAAATCGCTTACCGCGTATATTCAGGCCGCCGAATTGAAGGCCGGGGACCGGCTGCCGACAGAACGGGCGCTGGCGGCGCAGCTTGGCGTTGGCCGTTCGACCGTCCGCGAGGCGCTGCAGACGTGGCAGGCGATGGGATTGGTGCAAATCCGCAAGGGCAGCGGCACCTATCTGGCGCAGGACATCCGCGCGACCTCGCTTCACGTGCCGGTGACGATCAATCTGGAGCGCGAGGCCGTGCTGAACTCCCTCGAGTTGCGCCGCGCGATCGAGACCGACGCCGCGCGGCTTGCCGCCCGTCGGGGGCGGGCGGAGGACGTCGAGCGGATACGCGCTGCGTTGGAGGAGATGGAAGCCGCCTATGCGGCCCATGGATTTGCCATACGGCAGGACCGGACATTCCATGAGGCGATGTTCACGGCCAGCGGCAACCCGCTTTACCTGCAGATCTTCCAGCAAATTATCACCCGTATCTCCGACGCCTTCAACGGCTCGCGCGAAAATCCCTTCGTGACCGAACCCTACGCGGATGAGAGCCAGCCGGATCACCGCCGGCTCTACGAAGCCGTGGCAGAGGGGGACGAGGCCGGGGCCGTCGCCGCCGTGATGCGCATCATCGACTTCGTGGAGGCCGCCCTGCGCCATGACCAGTGACCCCGATATTCCCGCCGATTTCGCCACGATCCTGACGGAGGACAGCGACACCGGCGGCGCCGCCGTCCCCCCGATCACGCAGACGAGCCTCTTCACCTTCGACAGCGTCGACGCGATGGAGGCCGCCTTTCGCGCCCCCGAGCGCAACCCGATCTACACCCGCGGCATGAACCCGACGGTGCGGGCGTTCGAGAAGAAGCTCGCAGCGATCGAGCGGGCCGAGGATGCGCGCGGCTTCGCCAGCGGCATGGGCGCGATTTCGGCGACGTTGCTGGGCCTTCTGCATGCTGGCGATCGGGTGGTTTGCGTGAACAACGTCTACCCGGATGCTTACCGGCTGATGACCGGGCTCATGGCGCGGATGGGGGTCGAGACGGTGTTCGTCGACGGCACGGACATCGCCGCCGTGCAGGGGGCGGTGAAAGGCGCGAAACTGCTCTACCTCGAAAGCCCGACGAGCATGACGTTCGACGTGCTCGACCTGCCTTCGCTGGCCGCAATCGCGCGTGCCGCCGGGGCGATCAGCGTGATCGACAATTCCTGGGCGAGCCCAGCCTTCCAGCGGCCAATCGAGCACGGCGTGGACCTCGTACTGCACTCGGCGTCGAAATACCTCTCGGGGCATTCGGACACGGTCGCGGGCGTGGTTTGCGGGCGAGCGGACCTGATCGCGCAGATCAATCGCGTCGCCTATCCCAGCCTCGGGGCGAAATTGTCGCCGTTCGATGCGTGGCTTTTGATCCGGGGCATGCGCACGCTTCCGCTCAGGATGCGGCAGCACCACTGCTCAGGGCTGGAGGTCGCGACGCGGCTGGCCGGGCACCCGGCGGTGAGCGAGATGCGGCATCCGGGGGTCGGCGGCACGCTCGACGGCTCGACCCTGTCGGGATGGTCGAGCCTGTTTGCCTTCAGGATGCAGAGCCCGAAGGCGGCACGGCGGTTTTGCGATGCGCTGCGGCTGGTCCGGCTGGGCGTCAGCTGGGGCGGCCACGAGAGTCTGGCCTTCCCGACGCAGCTCGGCCTGATCCAGCCCGGCCTGACGAATTCCTTCCACGCCTTCGGTGTCTCCGACGACATGGTTCGCCTGCATGTCGGGCTCGAGGACGTGGAGGATATCTGGCGTGACATCGAGCACGCGCTGGAGATCAGCGAAGCGCCCGGAGAGGCGTGAGCGAAGCTGGAACGCAACTCAACAAGGGAGAGAGTGAATGAGACTGAGAACCACTTTGGCGGCTGCGGCGCTCGCCACCGCAGGGGGCAGTATCGTATCGGCCGAAACGCTCCGTGTGGTGGAGGTGCTCACCACGAACGAACGTACCGGCCTGATGAACGAAATCGTCGCCGCGTTCGAAGCGGACCATCCGGATGTGGATGTCGAGCTGATCTCGGTTCCCTGGGACTCGGCCTTCGAGCGCATCCTGACCATGACCATGTCGGGGCAGCCGATCGACGTGATCGAGATGCCGGAGCGCTGGATCTCGACGCTGGCGATCAACGATGTCGTGCGCGACCTCGAGCCTTGGCTGAACGAGTGGGAGGGCGCGGAGCAGCTGACCGACGCCACGATGGACTTCACCAAGATCTATGACGATACGTCGTATTTCGTACCCTACGGCTACTTCGTGCGCGCGCTTTACTACAACAAGCCGCTTCTGGCCGAGGCCGGATACGACGCTCCGCCCGAGACGTGGGAGGAGTTCAACGAGATGTCGCGGGCCATCTCCGAAATCGACGGAAAATACGGCTACTGCCTGCGCGGCTCTTCCGGAGGGTTCGTCGGCTGGTGGCTTGCCGTCTCGGCGATGACCGGCGCCGACAGCTGGTTCGAGGAGGACGGCACGTCGATCTTCGACAGCCCCGAGGCCATCAAGGGCATCCAGATGATGCTCGACCTCTACAACGACGGCGCGGCGCCGGAAGATTCGGTCAACTGGGGCTTTAACGAACAGGTCTCGGGGTTCTATTCGGGAACCTGCGCCTTCATGGATCAGGATCCCGACGCGCTGATCCAGGTGCGCGAGCGTATGGGCCGCGACGACTTTGCGGTGGCGCCGGTGCCGATCGGTCCGGCCGGACAGATCTCGCCGCCGATCGGGATGATCGGATGGGCGGTGACCAACACGTCCGAAAACCCCGAACTCGCCGAGGACTTCATCGGGCGGCTGCTCGCGCCGGAGGTGAATCTGGAATGGGCGAAGTTCATGGGCATCGTCCCGGCGGTCGAGATCCCCGCGGATGACGCGTATTACAACGATCCGCAATTCGCCGGCTTCTTCACCGAACTCGAGGACGACCGCTGGGACCTCATGACCTGGCCCGCGCACCTGCCCGAGCTTGGCGAGTTCTTCGACGTGATCGCGGTCGAAACCAGCCAAGCCGCCCTTCTGGGCCAGATGACGGCCGAGGAACTGGGGCAGGAATGGGACACCTTCCTGACCGCGGCCCAGCAGCGCTGGATGTCCGAGCAATGAGCGTGGCTGCGGACAGCCCGGCGACTTCCGGGCGTTCGCCGTCAAGACCTCGGCGGCGGTTTGCCGCCGCCGAGGCGTGGTTTTATCTTGCCCCGGGCATTTCGATCGTGGCGCTCGTGATGCTGGTGCCGCTGGCGGTGGGCATCTCGTTCAGCTTCCAGAACTACGTCATCTTCCGGCCGATGTCGCGCGGGTGGAACGGGGTTGAGAACTACATCGACCTCTGGACCGACCGCACCTTCTGGCTGGCGCTGGCGAACACGGCGCGGTGGACCTTCTGGTCGGTTGCATTCCAGCTTGGCCTTGGCCTCGGTCTCGCCCTGATCCTCAACAAGCCGTTCCCGGGCCGGGCGGTGTTCCAGTCGCTCGTCTTCTTGCCATGGGCGGTGCCGACCTTTCTGTCGGGCCTGAACTGGCAGTGGCTCTTCAACCCGATCGTCAGCCCCTTGCCCGCATGGCTGACCGCGGTGGGCGTGCTGGACGCGCCACGCAACATTCTTTCCGACCCCGATCTGGCGCTTTACGGCCCGATCACAGCGATGATCTGGTGGGGCGTGCCGTTTTTCGCGATCACGCTGCTGGCCGCGCTGCGCTCGATCCCGCAGGATCTCTACGAGGCCGCCTCCATCGACGGCGCCTCCGCATGGCAGTCGTTTCGCCATATCACCGTGCCGTTCCTGATGCCGATGATCACCATCACGATCCTGTTGCGCACGGTGTGGGTCGCGAATTCACCCGACCTGATCTTCGTGATGACCGAGGGCGGGCCGGCGAACTCGTCGCAGACCCTGCCCAACTACGTGTTTACCAGCGCCTATAAATCGATGGATTTTGGCTATGCCTCGGCGCTGGCCACCGTCCTGATGGTGCTGCTGGTGATGTATTCCGTCCTTCTTCTCTTTATCCGCGGGAGGCTTGGCCAATGAAGACGATGACCGGGGCCGCGCTGTGGCTGGTGCGGCTGGCCTATCTGACCTTTGCGCTATTCCCGTTGTTCTGGCTGATCCGAATCTCGCTGACGCCGGACAACCTGCTCTATTCCGAGGGGACGACGATCTGGCCGTCGAGCATCACGCTCGCCAACTTCACCTACGTCATCGAAGAGAGCCCGTTTCCCGTATTCTTCGGGAACACCGTCATCGTTTCGATGGGAACGGCGGTGGCCGTCACGTTGCTTGCGGCCGGGATCGGCTATGCCTTCTCGCGGTTCGAATTCGCGGGCAAGCGCGCGCTGATGGTCTTCCTGGTGATCACGCAGCTCTTCCCGCTGGTGATGGTGATCACGCCGCTTTACCAATTGCTGGCTCCGATCGGTCTGGTGAACACCCGGATCGGGCTGATCGTCGTCTTCACCGCCTTCAACCTGCCGTTCGCGGCCTTCCTGATGCACTCGTTCTACGAAGGCATCCCACGCGAGTTGGAGCAGGCGGCGATGATCGACGGGTGCACCCGCTTTCAGGCGCTGATCCTGATCATCCTGCCGCTGATGCTGCCGGGCATCGGCGCGACGCTCGGCTTCGTCTTCACGGCCGCCTGGTCGGAGCTTTTGTTCTCGCTCATGCTCATCACCTCCGAGACGAAGAAGACCTTCGCGGTGGGGCTGCTCAGCTTCGTCGGCAAGTCCGGCGTGGATTGGGGGCAGATGATGGCGGCCGCCACGCTGGCGCTGATCCCGCCCGCGATTTTCTTCACACTCATTCAGAAATACCTCGTCGGCGGCCTCACGGCCGGCGCGGTCAAGGCATAGGGAGGGTCGCCATGGCCGAAGTTTTACTCAGACAGGTGGTCAAGCGCTACGGCGCCTTCCAGGCCGTCCATGATTTCGACCTCGACATCGCGCATGAGGAATTCGTCGTCTTCGTCGGCCCCTCGGGCTGCGGCAAGTCCACCACGCTGCGCATGATCGCGGGGCTCGAGGAGATCTCGGGCGGCGAGATTCAGATCGGCAGCCGGGTGGTCAACGACCTGCCGCCGCGCGCGCGCAACATCTCGATGGTCTTCCAGAACTACGCGCTCTACCCGCACATGACCGTTCGCCAGAACCAGGGCTTCGGGTTGCGCATGGCCAAGCGTCCGAAGGAGGAGATCGAGGAAAAGGTGAACCGGGCGTCCAAGCTCCTCGGGCTTCGGGAGTTCCTGTCGCGCCTTCCTGCCGCCCTGTCGGGTGGTCAGCGTCAGCGGGTGGCCATGGGGCGGGCCATCGTGCGCAATCCCGACGTGTTCCTCTTCGACGAACCGCTGTCGAACCTTGATGCGAAGCTGCGCGGGCAGATGCGGACGGAGATCAAGAAGCTGCACGACAAGGTCCGGACGACCGTGATCTACGTCACCCACGATCAGGTGGAGGCGATGACGCTCGCCGACCGGATCGTGGTGATGCGTGACGGGCGGATCGAGCAGGTGGACACGCCCTACGAGGTCTTTCACGCTCCCGCCTCCCGTTTCGTCGCAGGCTTTATCGGCAGTCCGCCAATGAACCTGATCGAAGCCCGCACCGTTGCGGATGGCGACGGCATTTCGGTCTCGGCGCCGGGTTGGCCCGCGCTTCCGCTCGACCCCGCGATCTTCGGCCAGGTCGGCCCCGACAGGGCGGTGACGCTGGGGCTGCGTCCGGAGGCCATCGCGCCGGAGCGGATGGCGGGGTCGATGGCGAGACCGCTCGCCTTCAATGCCGACATCACGCTGGTCGAGCCGTTGGGCGGCGAAGCCCTGCTGTTTCTGAAAATGGGCAAGGACGAGATCACCGCGCGCATCTTCCGGCCAAGCACCCGGCTCGCCCCCGAGCGGGATGTTCGCTTTGTCGTTGATCTGGCCGAGATGCACCTGTTCGATGCCGGGACCGGCGCGCGTCTCAACGCCCCGAGAACCGCCATCAGCTGAAGGAGCCGAGATGACGACCCCTCGCGACCTTGACCAACTGGCCATCATCGAGCGCCGGCTACTCTGGCTGGCTTGCTGGATGGTGCACAACGCCAACCATGTGCGCGACAATCCCGAGGGGCTGAAGGTGGGCGGGCATCAGGCAAGTTCCGCGTCCATCGTCTCGATCGTGACCGCGCTCTACTTTACCGCGCTCAAGCCTGAGGACAGGGTGGCGGTAAAACCGCACGCTTCGCCCGTCTTTCACGCGATGCAGTATCTGATGGGCAAACAAACCCAGGAGAAGCTGGAGGCGTTTCGCGCCTTTGGCGGAGCGCAGTCCTATCCCTCCCGCACCAAGGATACCGACGACGTGGACTTCTCGACCGGATCGGTGGGTCTGGGCGTCGGTATCACCGCCTTCGCGTCATTGGTGCAGGACTACATCGCTGCGAAAAAGTGGAACTCCAGGTCGATCGGCCGGATGGTCGCGCTTGTCGGCGATGCGGAGCTGGACGAGGGGAATGTCTACGAGTGCCTGCAGGAGGGGTGGAAGCACGACCTGCGCAATGTCTGGTGGATCATCGACTATAATCGCCAGAGCCTCGACGGGATCGTCCGCGAGGGGCTATGGCAGCGGGTGGAGCGGGTTTTCGGAACCTTCGGCTGGGATGTCGTGCGCCTCAAGCACGGTGCGCTCCAGCGGGCGGCGTTCGACGAACCCGGCGGTGCGGCGCTGCGCGACTGGATCGACGACTGCCCGAACGACCTCTACTCGGTGCTGACCTACAAGGGCGGCGCGGCGTGGCGCGAGCGGCTGATGGACGACATCGGCGATCAGGGCGATGTCAGCGCACTTCTGGAGCGGCGCAGCGACGGCGAACTCGGGGCCCTGATGTCGAACCTCGGAGGGCACTGCCTCTCGACGCTGACCGAAGCCTTCGCCGCCGTGGACCATGACCGGCCGGTGTGCTTCCTCGCCTATACGGTCAAGGGCTGGGGCACGCCGCTTGCCGGGCACAAGGACAACCACGGCGGCTTCATGACGCGCGCCCAGATGCAGGAGTTTCAGAAGACGGCCGGCGTGCCCGCGGGTGCGGAGTGGGACCCGATGGCGACGGTGGAGGAGCCGGCGGCCCTCCAGGCCTTTCTCGAAGAGGTCCCGTTCTTCAGGCACGGACCGCGGCGGTTCGCGGCGCCGCGCCTCGACGTGCCGGAAATCGCGCCCCCCGCGGGCGAGGCGCTATCGACCCAGGCCGCTTTCGGCCGCATTCTCGATGACCTCGCCAAGTCGGATTCGGATCTCGCCGGGCGGATCGTCACGACATCTCCGGACGTGACGGTCTCCACCGGCTTGTCGAGCTGGGTCAACCGCCGGCACCTCTTCGCGCGCGAGGCGGTGGCCGATACGTTTCGGTCCGAGAGCGTTCCCTCTACGCAGAAATGGCAGTTCCGGCCGGACGGGCAGCATATCGAACTGGGCATTGCCGAGATGAACCTGTTTCTTCTCCTCGGCGCGGCGGGCCTGTCGCACGAGCTTTTTGGAGAGAGGCTGCTGCCCATCGGCACCGTCTACGATCCGTTCGTGGCGCGCGGTCTCGATGCGCTCAACTACGCCTGCTACCAAGATGCGCGGTTCATGATCGTCGGGACGCCGGCGGGCGTCACCCTCGCGCCCGAGGGCGGTGCGCATCAATCTATCGGCACGCCGCTCATCGGCCTGGCACAGGATGGGCTCGCGGCGTTCGAGCCCGCTTTCGCCGACGAACTTGCTCAGATCATGGATTGGGCCCTCGATTACATTCAACGCGACGGGGCAGGTGATCCGGACGAGCGGACATGGCTGCGCGACGAGACGGGTGGCTCGGTCTATCTGCGCCTCTCGACCCATGTGATCGATCAACCGGGCCGCCGCCGCGACGAGGCGTTCCGTCAGGGCGCGATCGATGGCGGATACTGGATGCGCCCGCCGGGACCGAATTGCGAAATCGTGGTCGCCTATCAAGGCGTCGTCGCGCCTGAGGCCATCGCCGCCGCCGGAATGCTTGGAGAGCAGCACCGCGATGTCGGCGTTCTCGCCGTCACGTCGGCCGACCGCCTGAACGCAGGATGGACAGCGGCGCAGCGTATGCGCCGGCGCGGCAAGCCCGGCGCGCGATCCCATGTGGAGCGCCTTCTGGGGACGCTGCCGCCGCATTGCACGATCGTCAGCGTCATTGACGGCCATCCCGCGACCCTCGGATGGTTGGGTAGCGTGGCCGGCCATCGGACGGTCCCGCTCGGCGTCGAGCATTTCGGGCAGTCGGGGCGAATATCCGATCTCTATCGACATTTCGGAGTGGATCGTGCGACGATCGTGGGGGCCGTTCTTGGGACGTCGGCCATCGATTGACGCGCGGCGCCGGACCGGCATCCCAGGACATCACTTGCGCGAGTAAATCCGTCAGATATGCGTGAGGTGCAGGTGCCGCTTTCGCTTCGGGAGCTGTTGGGCCCCAAGCGGTTCCGCCCGCAGCCTGAGGTCACGTCACGAATGTTCTTCCGCCGCCGTCGCGGCGAGGGCGCGGTTGAACACGCGCAGCGCATCGACATGGAGGAGGACGCCCAGCACCTCCGGACCGTCAGCTCCGTCGCCCAGGCGAACGACGGCCAGAAAGTCGCCGTTCGATCGTTCGAATAACGGCATTGCCTTCTCAAGCGTATCGCCCGGAGCCACAAAAAGGGCCTCGTTGACTGCTCGGCGCACGCGATCCTCGGACGGGGCTTTGGGATGGTCCGGCGACTTCATGACGCTCGAAACCTTGAACATGGCCAGAAGATAGGCTTGCGGTCCGGCGGCGAGATGAATGCCCCGCCGCTCGAGTTGCGTCAGGAAGAAGGAGCGGTCGACGAGTCGGGACGACAGGGAGGTTGAGATCGACACGGCCACCATGACGGCGAGACCGGTTTGCCAGTCGCCCGTCAATTCGAAAACGATCAACGTGGTCGATATCGGAGCGCCGAGCACCCCGGCCGCCACTGCGCCCATTCCCGCCAGTGCATAGAGGGTCTCCGAGCCCGACATCTCCGGGAAGACGCCGGTCGCGATGGAGCCGAACGCCAGCCCGGTGAGCGCCCCCACCATCAGCGCAGGCGAAAAGATACCCCCGCCCATGCGTCCGCCCATCGTTATCGACACCGCGATGACCTTGAGAACCGCGAAGACGACCGCCTCGTGAAGGACGAGGTCCCCCGACAGCGCCGCCGATGTCGTCTCGTAGCCCACGCCGATGATATGCGGAAAGCCAAGCGCCAGCGCGCCGAGCAGCAGGCCCGAGACCGCCGGACGCAGGACCGGGGGCAGCGACAGGCGGGCCTGCATGGCGGTCGCGGCATCCTCGGCCAGAAAGACGGACCGCATGAGCGTTACCGCGACCAGCCCCGAGACGAGGCCCAGAAGCACGAAAGCCGGAAGCTCTGCGTAAAAGCCGAGCGTGTTCGTTTCCCGCAGCGCGAATTCGGTGACGTCGCCGAAGGAGGTGCGGCTGATGACCGATCCGGAGGCTGCGGCGATGGCGATCGGCGCGAAGGCGTGGACCGAGAAGTGGCGCAGCACCACCTCCATCGCGAAGAGCGCACCCGCCAGCGGAGCGTTGAAGCTCGCCGCGACGCCCGCGGCAACGGCACAGCCCAGAAGGTCGCGCCCCGTCACGCCGTCGGCGTTCAGCCGGTTCGAGACCCAGCCCGCGATCATGCCGGTCATGTGCACCACCGGCCCCTCCCGACCCGAAGAGCCGCCCGAGGACAGGGTGATGAGAGAGGCGGCGATAGAGGCGAGACCGGCGCGACGCTCGACCCGGCCTTCCTTCATGGCCGAAGCCTCGATCACTTCGGCCGGCCCCCGCACGCGCGCATCGGGAGTGAAACGCGTCAGCAGGATCCCCACGATCAGCCCGCCGATGGCGGGCAACACGAGGACCCAGAACCACGGCAGCGTCTCGACGAAGCTGTGCAGGCGGCGCGGGTCGTCGGTGCCGTAGAGCGCCGTCTGCAGCAGTTCGATCCCGGTCATGAAGGCGACGGCGGCGTATCCGGACGCGACCCCTACCGCGAGCGCGATGAACCAGAACTGGAACTTCGAAGGGCCCCGCCTGCGGATCAGCGACCAGCTCTCCGCCAAGGCATTTCGCAGCCGCACCGATGCGCCACCGCGTGACTCGTTTGCGGGCGACGCGGTTGCGGAGGAGGAGGGGTCGCGCACCCTTGTCCTTTCGGCCAACCCCCTTCACGCTTGGCCACACGACGAGGAGGGGGAGGGGCCGATGATCCCGGACGACGCGAGGCATGAATTGTCGAAGATGCTAGGCGAACGCCTCGCACTCGGAAAGAGCGATCTGGCGCTGCATGGCCGATCGGAGACGTGGCATCCCGAGATGCCGCCCGATGCCGTGGCCTATCCCGAGACGACGGAGGAGGTCGCCGATATCGTCCGGATCTGCGCGCGCCACCGCGTCCCGGTGATCGGCTGGGGCACCGGGACGGCGCTGGAGGGACACGGCTCGGCACCGCGCGGCGGCGTCACGGTGGATTTCCGGCGCATGGATGCGGTGCTCGAGGTGACGGCCGACGACATGCTGGTGCGCGTCCAGCCCGGTTGCACCCGCAGCCGTTTGGCCGAGGAATTGCGGGCGACCGGATTGATGTTCCCCGTCGATCCCGGCGCCGATGCCAGTCTGGGCGGCATGGCCTCCACGCGGGCAAGCGGAACCACGGCGGTCCGTTACGGCACGATGCGTGACCATGTGCGTGCGCTGGAGGTGGTGCTGGCCGACGGGCGGGTGATCCGGACCGGCAGCCGCGCGCGCAAGTCCTCGGCGGGCTATGACCTGACCAGCCTGTTCGTCGGTGCGGAGGGAACGCTGGGCCTGATCACGGAGCTGACGCTGAAGCTTCACGGACAGCCGGAGGCGGTGGCGTCGGCGGTCTGCGGGTTCGAGACGACGGAGGGCGCCATCACGGCGGTGATCGAAGCGATGCAGCTCGGCCTGACGCCGGCGCGCATCGAATATGTCGATGTGGCGACGGTGCGTATTCTCAATGCGGCGGACGGGGCCGACCTGCCCGAGATGCCGCATCTGCTGCTGGAGTTCCACGGCACGGACGATGCCGTCGCCGCAGAGGCCGCGCGAATGGGCGAGGTGGCGGCGGAAAACGGCGGTGGCGACTACCGCTGGGCGATCAGGGCAGAGGAGCGGACGGCGCTCTGGTCCATGCGCCATCGCGCCTACCACACGATCCTCGCCAGCCGGCCGGGAGCGACGGCCATCGTCACGGATGTCTGTGTGCCCGTGTCACGGTTGGGCGAAGCCATCGCGCGGGCCGAGGCGGAAATCGCGGATTCCGTGCTCGACGGACCGATCTTGGGCCATGTGGGGGACGGCAACTATCATGCGATCCTGATGGTGGACCGCGGATCGCAGACGGAGATTGATGAGGCGAAGCGGCTGTCGGACGCTATGGTCGCTCATGCGCTGGAATTCGGGGGAACGGCGACCGGAGAGCATGGTGTGGGCCTTGGCAAGCTGCACCTGATGGAGGCGGAGCATGGCGAGGCCTGGGACGTGATGGGTGCGCTGAAACGCGCGCTCGATCCCGAGGGGCTGATGAATCCCGGCAAGGTCGTGCGGCCGGAATGAACGACGGGCGGGGCCGGTGGATGAACGTCAACCGGCCCTCGCGACAACCGCCTCAGATATGCTCGACCGTCACCTTCGTGTCGTAGAAGGCAAGGTAGCCTTCGATCGGCTTGGCATCGGCTTTCATGACGTGCTCGTAGCTCCAGGCCGCGTCGTCGATCCGGTCGGATTGTCCGACATAGGTGAAGTAGCTTGCCTCGCCCTTGTGCGGACACTGGGTATGTGTCTGCGAAGGCTCGAGCAGTGCCATCGCCACGTCTTCGCGCGGGAAGTAGATGACAGCCGGTCCGCCATCCTCGACGAGAGCCAAGGCGTTGCGGCTCTCGACGAGGACGCCGTCGGTCGTGCGAACACTCCAGATGCCCGTGGCGGGCGCAATCTCGATATTGGCCATGAACGATCTCCTCTTCGATCTGAAGCGCGACCCTATGGGGTGCATCATCGGGCGGCAAGCCGCGTCAGAGCGGTGCGCAGGCGGCCACAAGCCAGTCGCGGTCGGCCGTATCGAGACGCGGGGCGAGGCGGGCGAGAACCTCCGCATGATACGTATCGATCCAGAAGCGTTCGTCGGGGCCGAGCAGGTCGGGCAGGATCAGGCGGCGGTCGATCGGCACCCATGTCAGCGTCTCGAAATCGAGCATGGCGCGGTCGTCGCCGCCTTCAATCCGCGCAGCCTCGCGCACGACGATCAGGTTCTCGAGCCGGATTCCGTAGCTGCCCTCGCGGTAATAGCCCGGCTCGTTCGACAGGATCATGCCCGGCGCGAGCGGGATCTGCGACGGGCGGGAGATTCGCATCGGGCCCTCGTGGACGCCAAGATAGACGCCGACGCCATGGCCGGTGCCGTGGTCGTAATCCCTGTGCTCGGCCCATAAGGGCGCGCGGGCCAGCGCGTCGAGATGCGCCCCGGCGACGCCCACAGGAAAGCGTGCGCGGCTCACGGCGATCATGCCCTGCAGGACGCGGGTGAAGGCGTGCGCAATCTCTCCCGGCGGCTGCTGCAGCGCGATCGTGCGCGTGATGTCGGTCGTCCCGTCGAGATACTGGCCGCCGGAATCCACGAGGATCGTCGGATCGTCGCCTAGGGGACGATTCGTCTCCTCGTTGACGCGGTAATGGATGATGGCGCCGTTCGGGCCGGACCCTGCGATCGTCTCGAACGCGATGTCGCGCAGCGCCCCGGTTTTGCGCCGGAAGTCTTCGAGCGCGCGGACCACGTCGATTTCGGCCGCGTCGCCGGGCCGGTCCTGGTCGAGCCAGCGAAGAAAGCGCACCATCGCCGCACCGTCGCGCAGATGTGCCTCGCGCGTGGCGGCGATCTCGGCGTCGCTCTTGCAGGCCTTGGGCAGCGCGATCGGGTCGGTCATGTGGACCGGATGGGCCAGCGCCCCGGCCAGTGCCACCGGACAGGTTGCGGGATCGAGCCCGACGCGTCCTTCCTGTGCGGCGAGATGATCCGTCAGGTGCGCCGGTTCGATCACCCGGACATCCGGCCCCAGATGATCGCGGACCGGATCGGCCTTGGTCGGGTCGCAGATGAGATCGACCTTCCCGTCCGCATGGATCAGGGCGAAGGCCTGCGCGATAGGCGTGCGGGCGATGTCGCCGCCGCGGATGTTCAGCAGCCACGCAATCGCGTCGGGCTGGTTCGTGAGAAAGGCGGCGACATTGTCGCGGGGCAGCACGTCCGCGATCATGGCCCGCTTCTGCGCCGCGCTGTGCCCGGCAAGTTCCTCTGGATAGGCGGTCATCGGCGCTGCGGGCGCATCGGGGCGGTTGGACCAGATCGCATCGACGCCATTGTCGGAGGCGATCAATTCGACCGCCTCAAGTTTCTGCAGGCCTTCGATTTCACGCACATTGTGCAGCATCGGGTCAAATCCGAGGCGCCCGCCATCGGCCATCGCTTCGGAAAGCCAGTCGGCGAGGGTCGTGGCCGGCCAGTCCACCCGCTCGAACGTCTCCGCGTCGGTCTGCACCCGGACCTGCGCGCGGTAGCGACCGTCGGTGAAAACCGCGGCCCTGTCCCGCAGGATGACGGCGAATCCCGCCGATCCGGTGAACCCCGTGATCCAGGCAAGGCGCTCGTCCCGGGGCGCGACATATTCGCCCTGATGCGCGTCGGCGCGGGGAACAAGGAAGGCGTCGAGGTCCGTCGACCGCATCCAGTCGCGCAGGGCGGCGACGCGGGGCGGGGCGGCATCGGGGCGGGCGGTGACGGCGAAGGTCTGGAACATCGGCGGCTCTCCGGCAAGGTTTCCCGCCCTTTGAGCACCCGGCGGCCCGAGGGGCCAGCCCCTCGGGCGCCTCAAGGTGTTTTTGCAGAGGCACCGCACCGGCAACCTCTACGGGAACGGCTGATGGCTCAAGCCACCCGGCGCATGCCCATCACCCTCGCGCGCTTGCGCGGATCGGTGTCAAACAGGCCCGCGAGTTGTTCGGTCATCGCGCCGGCGAGTTGCTCCACATCGGTGATCGTGACGGCCCGGTCGTAGTACCGGGTGACGTCATGGCCGATTCCGATGGCGAGAAGTTCGACCGCGCGGCGCTTCTGCACCATGGCGATGACATCGCGCAGATGCTTTTCGAGGAAGTTGGCGGGATTGACCGACAGCGTGGAATCATCGACGGGCGCCCCGTCGGAGATCACCATCAGGATCTTGCGGGCTTCGGGGCGGCCGATCATGCGCCGATGTGCCCATTCCAGCGCCTCGCCGTCGATATTCTCCTTCAGAAGCCCTTCCTTCATCATCAGCCCGAGATTGGGCCGCACCCGCCGCCACGGCGCATCCGCGGATTTGTAGATGATATGGCGCAGGTCGTTCAGGCGGCCGGGCGCGGCGGGGCGGCCGTCCTTCAGCCATTCCTCGCGCGAAAGCCCGCCTTTCCAGGCACGGGTCGTGAAGCCGAGGATCTCGACCTTGACGCCACACCGCTCCAAAGTCCGGGCGAGTACATCGGCACAGATCGCGGCAATCGAGATCGGTCGTCCGCGCATCGAGCCGGAATTGTCGAGAAGCAGCGTGACCACGGTGTCGCGGAACTCCATGTCCCGCTCCATCTTGAAGGAAAGCGGCGTCGTCGGATTCGCCACGACGCGGGCCAGACGCCCGGCATCGAGGATGCCTTCTTCCAGATCGAACTCCCACGACCGGTTCTGCTGTGCCTGCAATCGACGCTGCAACTTGTTGGCAAGCCGCGATACCGCGCCCTTCAGGGGGTCGAGCTGCTGATCGAGATATGCGCGCAAACGCTCCAGTTCGGCCGGCTCGGCGAGGTCTTCGGCGCCGACGACCTCGTCATGCGCATCGGTGTAGACGGTGTAATTTGGATCGGCATCGGAGACGGAGGGCGGGGGCGCGGGGTCCGTCGCCTCGTCCGACTCGGGCGTCTCGGCTTCCTCGCCGGCCTCGTCCTCGGCCATGTCGTCCATCGAGACCTGCGCCTGAGAGGGGTCGTCCTCGCTCTCCTGGCTCTGCTCGGGACTGGCTTCGTCTTCCTGGTCGTCGTCGTTCTCGCCGGTCGAGTCGGGCTCCTGTTCCTCCTCGTCGGCGGTACCCTCGTCCTCCTCCTCGTCGTCCATGTCGGGATCGTCGCCGAGCTGGTCGCCGTATCCGAGATCGTCGATCAACTGGCGGGCGAAGCGTGCGAAGGCCTGCTGATCGCCCAGCACCTCCTGAAGTTTGTCGGGGCGGTCGCCGGTCGCCTCCTCAATGAAGCCGCGCCAGAGCTCCAGGACGTTGTCGGCGCCCTTCGGCAGGTTGCGGCCGGTGGCAAGTTGCCGGATCCAGTAACCGGCCGCGGTCGCTAACGGCGCCTGCGCCTTGTCGGTGATGTCGCCGTAGCCCTTGCGCGCGGCCTCGACGCCGATCTTGGCGTCGATATTTCCCGCTGTGCCCGGCATTTGGCGCGCGCCGACGGCCTCGCAGCGGGCCGTTTCCATCGCGTCGTAAAGGTCCCGCGCCATATTGCCCTGCGGCATGTAACGGGCGTTGACTGCGGCATCGTGATGCCGGTGTCGCAGCGCGTAGGCATCCGCCGTACCCCGCGCCAGCAACACCTCGTCACGCGTCATCCGCCGCGACACCTGCGGCAAACGCATGGTCTCGTTCGTGCGGCCCGGCGGATCGACGGAATAACTGACGGACAGGTCCGGGTCATCGGCCATCGTCTTCGTGGCCTCGGCCAGCGCCTTCTTGAACGGATCGGCGGGATTGTCTGGGGGCATGCTCATGGTGTGCAATCTAGTGGAGCGACGGCGAAGCGCAATGCGGGGCGAAGACGCGAGGAAACCTCCTGCGCGTCAGCGGGTTGGAACAGGGACCATCGATCCCATGCGAAATCCGGTCGGTGGACGACATTGGGAGAACGACATGAAAACCTGCAAGACGAAGATTTTCGCCACCGTCGCAACGCTGGCGCTGGCAAGTGGACCTGCCCTCGCGCAGCAGAACGACATGCCCCTGCGCGACGGCGAACGCATGATCGAGCGGATTGATCCCATCTCGGGCGCGACGATTCGCATCATAACGCGTCAGCCCGCGCCGATGACGCAGGAAGGCGCCGAGGCATCCGGGCAGGACACGGCAAGCGAAGAAACTGGTTCGGCGAAGCAGATGCCTGCGGATGACGGCCAGTCCGACGTCGGCCGCACCGCGGAAAGCTACAGCCAGAGCCAGAGGCGTGACGAGCTCGCCTTTGGTGAGAACGAGCGCTTGGACGGCACGACGACTGGCGCGATCCGGTCGGCCGACGCGCCAACGATCGGCGTTACCGACCCGATGGGGGAGACGGAGGCCGCCAGCGGCGACATGGACGAGACCAATTTCGAGTTCGACGCTGCCGGGTTCGACATGAACGAGTTCGCTCGCGAACTTTATGAACTGGGCTACCGTCAGGGTTACGTCTCGGCGCTGACCGACCTTCGCATGCGCGCCGCGCGGCAGCAACAGATGCGGCGCGACAGCTCCATGCGCAGCCGCGACAATCGCGGCCAGATGCAAGGCGGGATGCAACAGCGCAACATGCCTCAGGGAAACATGATGCAGAGGGGCGACATGCAGCCCGGCAACATGCAGCGCGGCAACATGATGCCTCAGGGCGACATGTCGAACCGCATCCAGATCGGCCAGGATGCGAACGGCGACACAGTTGTTGTCCTGCCGCCGGGAATGACGCCGCAGATGTTCCTGCAACATATGTCGCGTATGCAGGCTGACTGAGCCGGCCTTAACAGACGGGAAAGGGCGGTCTCAGGCCGCCTTTTTTCATCTCCGACCGAGTGGGCGTGGCGCGACATCCGGTTGTACATGCCTCGTCTCACGATGAAGGCATCGTCCCTTACTTAAGGGCCTGCAGGATGCGGTCGCGCTATCTCCGGCGGTGGGCGGTGGTGGTCACTTAACGGCAGGTGTCCTGAAGCAGAAGCGGCGTTAAGGCTCCAGTGACGGACCAATAGAATACATGCCGCTGCGCCCGCACAAGCATCTGGTGCGGGCGCAACGCGAAGGGACGGGTCGTGCCGCGCGCTCGCTTGTGAGAAAGCGGCGCGGACAGAGCGGGTCAGCCGAGCGACATGCTCGCCGCGCTCTCCGGCAGTTCCTCGTCAAAGCAACGCTGGTAGAACTCGGCCACAGTCTGCCGCTCCAATTCGTCGCACTTGTTGAGGAAGGTCAGGCGGAAGGCATAACCCACGTCGCGGAAAATCTCCGCATTTTGCGCCCAGGCAAGGACCGTGCGCGGCGACATGACCGTCGACAGATCGCCGTTCATGAAGGCCGTGCGGGTCAGATCGGCGACCGTCACCATGCGCGAAATCGTTTGCCGGCCATCCTTGGTGTCGTAATCAGGATTCTTGGCCACGACGATCTCAACTTCGGCATCATGCTCGAGATAGTTGAGGGTCGCCACAAGCGACCACCGATCCATCTGCGCCTGATTGATCTGCTGTGTGCCGTGATAGAGGCCCGTCGTGTCGCCCAAGCCGACCGTGTTTGCCGTTGCAAAGAGACGGAACGACGGGTGCGGCGTCAGGATCGTGTTCTGGTCCATCAGCGTCAGCTTGCCGTCGGTTTCCAGTACGCGCTGGATCACGAACATCACGTCGGCGCGTCCGGCATCGTATTCGTCGAACACGATCGCCACCGGATTGCGCAGCGCCCAAGGCAGGATGCCTTCATGGAATTCCGTGACTTGCACGCCGTCCTTCAGACGGATCGCGTCCTTGCCGATCAGGTCGATCCGCGAGATGTGGCTGTCGAGATTGACGCGGACGCAGGGCCAGTTGAGCCGTGCGGCGACTTGCTCGATATGGGTGGATTTGCCCGTGCCGTGATAGCCCTGGATCATCACGCGCCGGTTCCAGCCGAAGCCCGCCAGGATCGCGAGGGTCGTATCGGGATCGAAGCGGTAGGTCGGATCGATCGGCGGCGTGCGATCCGACGGCGCCTCGAAGCCGAGCACCGTCATGTCGGTATCGATACCAAACGCCTCGCGGACGGAGATTTCCTTCGTCGGGGTCGCATCCATCATGTCCATCGCGCCGTCAGCCATGCGTGTCTCCTGTCTGGATCGGGGGTTCGCTTGCCCTATCGCCGATCCGCGCGCAAGGGTGCGGCGGCTTACCGATCGGCCGGTTCTGCGATAGGGTAGCGTCATGAAGCGTATCGTCATCCTCTGCGACGGCACTTGGGGTCACGTGGCTGCCCGCTATCCCACCAATGTCGTGCTGCTCGCGCGTGCGCTCATGCCGGTGGACAGCGACGATGTGATGCAGGTGCCTGTCTATGTGCCCGGCGTCGGCTCGGGGCGGCGGGGGGTTACACCGGTCGGGCGCGTTGCGGACCGCCTCTTGGGCGGGGCAATGGGTCTCGGGCTGATGGAGAACGTTGCCGAGGCCTATCTGCACTTGGTCTTCCTTTACGAGCCCGGCGATGAAATTTTCATCTTCGGCTTCTCGCGCGGGGCTTTTACGGCTCGGTCGCTGACGGGGCTGATCCGTTCGACAGGCATCCTCGACCGGATGCAGCTGGCGCGCCTGCCCGAGGTGCTGGCCCGCTACCGCAGTCGCGATCCCGACACGCACCCCGATAGTGACGCGAGCCGTCGATTTCGCATGGCGGTCTCGCCCCACCTCATGACCAGCGAAGCAGACAGGGATGCCTATGAGGAAAACGCCCGCGATCTGCGCCTGACGCCGCCGTTGCTGTTGCGACTGGCTTATCTCGGGGTGTGGGACACGGTGGGTGCACTGGGCGTGCCGAACCGTTTTCTTGGTCTGTCGAAGCTCTGGAACCGCCGCTATGCCTTTCACGACGCGAAGCTTTCGGGTCTGGTGCGCGCCGCACGGCACGCCGTTGCCCTCGATGAGCGCCGGCGCGAGTTCGAGCCGACCTTGTGGACGAACATCGATGCGCTGAACGCGGCTGGCGCGTCTGACGATCCGCTTTACCGGCAGCGCTATTTCGCCGGCGATCATAGCTCCGTCGGCGGCGGCGGGAAGATACGCTGTCTGTCGTCGATCGCACTGGACTGGATCATGGACGGTGCGGCGGTGCAGGGGCTAGCTTTCGATCCGGCCATTGCCGCGGAAATTGCTGCCGATCGCAATCCTTTCGGAGCGTTGACCAGCACGTCGCTTGTGGAGCGGGGGCTTGTTGCCGCGCTTGTGGAGCGTTTTGGGCGCGACCGGCGCGGGCCGAAGCATCTTATTGACCTCCATCCCGCAGTTCTGGAACGCTGGGCGTTCGAGACTGATGCGGGCGGTTGGCCACCTTACCGCCCCGGCAGTCTCCGCGCCTTGCAGTCCGAGCTTAGTGCTTGGCGCAAGGCGCGGCTGTCCGAGCCAAATAGCGAAACCCGGATCACTTGAAGTTGCGACTGTCTTTCAGCTGATCCCAAGCCCAGACGACCTCCCCGAGTTGCTCCTCTTGGCTGCGGTCGCCCCCGTTCATGTCGGGGTGCAGAACCTTGATGAGCGATTTGTAGGCCTTGCGGATCGCCGCCTTGTCCCAGTCGTCCCGCCCGTCGAGGATCTCCAGCGCCTTGCGCTCGGTCGGCGGCAATTTGCGCCCGACCGTTCCGCGGCCGGGGTTCCGCGTGGCGTTGCCGCCGAGAACCTGATGCGCATCCTCGATCCCCAGACGCGCCCAAGCGCGCTCCTCCACACTGCGGCGGAAGGGACGGGTTGCGTTGTCCTTCGCATCCTGCTGCGAAAGCTCCGCCTCGGTCGCGCCGTCGAAGAAGTTCCACTTCAGGTTGTATTCACGGACGTGGTCCTTGCAGAACCAGTAGAAGTCATCGCGCGAATCCCGGCTTTTCGGCGCGCGAAACTTGCCGCCCTCTTCGCATCCCTCGTGATCGCAGACGCGCGTCGACGTTTCGACCGCGCCCGTCATGCCGCGACGCCCGCGCGGATTGCGCTTCTTCGCAGTGGAGACACGCATGTCGAAGTTGAATGGATCGTTGCCTGCCATGCGACACCCCCTTTCGGCCCGAGGCACCGGAGTTTAATCATCGGTGCGGCGGAGGGAAGGCCCTTCGGACGGAAAATTGGTGCGGCATCCGCGCCGGGGAGGATGAATCCATGGCAGTGCAGGACGAGATCGAGGAACGGCTACGGCAGGCACTGGATCCGTCGCGCCTGGAGGTGATCAACGAGAGCCATCGCCATGCCGGTCACGCAGGCGATGACGGGTCAGGGGAGAGCCATTGGCACGTGGTCATCGTGTCGCCGGCCTTCGCAGATAAGCCGCGGATCGCGCAGCACCGCATGGTGCATTCAGCGCTGGGGGGGCTGATGGACCGAATCCACGCCCTGTCGATGGACCTCTCCGCAGGTTGACGAGCGGCGGCGTAAGGGGCTGAATTAGCTTTGCCTGTGCGCGCTCGCGACCTCCGGCTTCTAGCTGCGGCAAGACCGGGAATATCACGCAAATCGCGTGATCAGACCTCGCCACGTGGCGTTGGAGACCCCGAAGCCGCTTTGGCCCGTGACAGGCGCACGTGGGGCGACGGCGCAACAGGTGTGCTTGCGCCGTCGCACGATCGCGGAGGGATGAGTCGGACCGTCAGAGGCCGAGCTTCGCGCTTACCACCTCGTTGACCGCCTTCGGGTTCGCTTTTCCGCCCGTCGCCTTCATCACCTGACCCACGAACCAGCCCGCCAGCTTGGGATTGGCCTTGGCCTTTTCGACCTGCGCGGGATTGGCGGCGATGATCTTGTCGACGGCGGTCTCGATCGCGCCGGTATCAGTGACCTGGCGCATGCCGCGCGCCTCCACGATCTCCGCCGGATCGCCGCCTTCGGTATAGACGATCTCGAACAGGTCCTTCGCGATCTTACCGGAGATGTCGCCCGCCTCGATCAGGCGGATGATCCCGCCGAGTTGGTCGGGCGAAACCGGACTGTCCTCGATCTCGCGCTCGTCCTTTTTCAGACGCCCGAACAGGTCGTTGATGACCCAGTTGGCGGAAACCTTGCCGTTGCCGGATTTGGCGACGACCGCCTCGAAAAAGGTGGCGGATGCGGTGTCAGCGGTCAGGACGCTCGCGTCATAATCCGACAGGCCGAAGCTCTCGATAAACCGGGCTTTCTTGACGTCGGGCAGTTCCGGTAGGGCGGAGGCAATATCGTCCACCCATTCCTGCTCGATTTCCAGCGGAAGCAGATCGGGATCGGGGAAGTAGCGGTAATCATGCGCTTCTTCCTTGGAGCGCATGGACCGCGTCTCGCCCTTGTCGGGGTCGTAGAGCCGCGTTTCCTGAATCACGCTTTCGCCACGCTCCAGCAGGGCGATCTGGCGGCGGGCTTCGTAGTCGATTGCGGCCTGGATGAAGCGCAGGGAGTTCATATTCTTGATTTCGCAGCGGGTGCCCAGATGCGAGAAATCCTGCGTTTCCTGATACCGCTCGTAGGAGCCGGCGCGGCAGACCGAGACATTGACGTCCGCGCGCAAATTGCCGTTCTGCATGTTGCCGTCGCAGGTGCCCAAGTAGCGCATGATCTGACGCAGCTTGGTGACGTAGGCGGCGGCCTCCTCGGGACCCCGGATGTCGGGGCGCGAGACGATCTCCATCAGCGCGACGCCGGTGCGGTTGAGATCCACGAAAGACATCGCCGGGTCCATGTCGTGGATCGACTTGCCTGCATCCTGCTCGAGGTGGATGCGCTCGATCCGGACCTGTCGGGCCGTACCGTCGGGCATCTCGACCAGCACCTCGCCCTCACCGACGATGGGGTGGTAAAGCTGGCTGATCTGATAGCCCTGCGGCAGGTCCGGATAGAAGTAATTCTTGCGGTCGAACGCCGATTTCAGGTGGATCTCCGCCTTCAGGCCCAGCCCCGTGCGCACCGTCTGCGCGACGCAGATCTCGTTGATCACCGGCAGCATGCCCGGCATGCCGGCATCCACGAATGCGACGTTGGCGTTCGGCTCGGCACCGAAGCGCGTCGAGGCGCCGGAGAACAGCTTGGCGTTCGAGGCGACCTGAGCATGCACCTCCATCCCGATCACGAGCTCCCAGTCGTGTTTTTCGCCGGCGATGACGCGCGGTTCGGGGGCGGGCTTTTCGGCGGCGAGGTCGAGCATGATCGGGTCTCCGGTGCTGGATCGGGGCGGGTTTACGGCGCGGAGGTCGCGGCGACAAGCGGCGGAGACACGCCTGTTCGAGCGAGTCTGCGCTCCGGCGCTTTGCCGGACCACCGGGCGGATGTTACGTGCCGCGGCGTCAGGGGGCTTTTTTGTAACCAGCCTCGGGACGAGTGACCCGCGATATTGGGTTGCCGAAGGGAAGTACCGCCAGATGCGGTGACTTTGGGCATAACTTTAGACGACGCCGGGAGTTTTCGAAGATGACGAATCGGATTGGATTCAAGCTGCGCGGATTGGCCAGACGGGCGGCGGTGGCCGCGGTTATTGGTCTCGCGGGCGCACCGGTGGCGGCGGACGAAGCCGCGGATCTCGCGCCCGGGGGCCTTGTGACGGTGCCCAGCACGATGTCGACCGTGACGCCATCCTCTCGTTTGGCTCCGGACGGCTCGCTGCGCCCCGCGAACCGGCCGCGCGTGACGGAACTGCCGGATCTGCGCTGGGACCATATCCGCGGCTCATCGCGCTGGACTGCGGCCGCCATGAGCGCCCTCGACAGCCATGGACAGCGTTTGGTCGATACGGTGCCGAGCGACATCGCCCAATGGTGCCCGGCCTATCCCGAGGCCGGCGAATGGGAGCGCAAGGCGTTCTGGGCCGGGCTTCTGTCGACGCTTGCCAAGCACGAGAGCACGTGGCGTCCGAAAGCGGTTGGCGGCGGCGGGTTGTGGTACGGGCTGGTGCAAATCCTTCCCGCGACCGCGCGCGGCTATGGATGTGCGGCCAAGACGGGTGAGGATCTGAAGGACGGGGCGCTCAATATGTCCTGTGCTGTACGTATCCTGAACCGCACCGTGCCGCGCGACGGCGTCGTCGCCCGCGGGATGCGGGGCGTCGCGGCCGACTGGGGGCCGTTCCACTCCTCCGCCAAGCGTGAGGATATGCGCAATTGGCTGACGCGCCAGCCCTTCTGCAACGGTCTGACCGCATCGGCCCGCCCGGTGCCGCGTCCGGACTGGCTGGGCGCGCCGGCGGGCGAGGCGGATGTCGTGCCGCTTTTCGTGACGTGGCAAATGGACAAGCACCTGCAGGTGGACGGACCGGATTGGTCCGATTTCGAAATGGCGTCGGACGGGTAGAGCGCGGCTCCTGCGCTCCTCGCCTACAACACCAGAAGCCATCCCGAGATCGTGAGCACTGAGGCCGCCGTTCCGATTAGCACCGAAGAGGCGCAAATGCGGACGGCGCGGCCATGCATTGCGGCAAACAGATACGAGTTCACGCCCGGCGCCATTGCCGCCGTCAATACGGCGGCGCGGAACGGGCCGGGGGCGAGGCCCAGGATCGTACCCGCCAGATAGACCCATGTCGGATGCAGGACCAAGGCACAGCCGACGCAGAGCGCGATGCCGCGTGCATCCCCTTCGGGTCGATATTGCACGAGCACACCTCCCAAGCCGAACAGCGCCGCCGGAAGGGCCGCGCGGGCGATGAGGTCGGTCGCCTCTTCGACCGGGCCGGGCAGGGGAAGGCCCGACAGATTCACCATCAGACCGAGCGCCACGCCGATCATCAGAGAATTGCGTGACATCGACCATGATACGGCCCGTACGCCACCAATGAATCCGCCGCCGCCCGCGCGAACGATCTCCATCGCCGTGATCCCGGTGAGGTAGCAGAAGGCCGCGTGCAGCGCGATGATGGCATAGTTCGGCTCCAGCGATTGGGCGCCGTAGGCCCGCTCCGCAATCGGCAGGCCGAGCAGGACGGTGTTGGCGAACATGGCCGCGAAGCCGACGGCGACCGCATCTTCGCGCCCGCGCTTCAGCCACAAGAGCATACCCGCAATCGCCGAGCCGAACACCACGAGAGAGCCGGAATAATAGGCCGCGAGCAACCGCCAATCAAAGCCTGCGGAGAGGTCGAACCGGACCATCGCGAGAAACAGCAGGCACGGGATCGCGAATCGCTGCGTGAAAACCATGAGGCCGTCGACCTGCCCTTGGCTGAACAGGCCGCGCCAGGTGGCGACATAGCCCGCCCCGATGATGAGAAAGACGGGGATGGTGACGGCGAAAACGTCGAGCATCGATCAGATCGCTGGACCGTCACGCATCGGCCAACTCGATCACCATGCCGTCATGCGCCGGGGTCACGTTGAGCGGCGTCTCCGCGTCGATTCGCGCCCAGTCGAGGTCGATATGCATGTTCGTGAGCACCCCGCGCTTGGGCGTCATCCTCTCGAACCACGCAAGCGTCTCGGAGAGCGAGAGGTGGGAAGGGTGGCCCGTGCGACGCAGCGCGTCGAGAACCCAGACATCGAGTCCCGTCAGCGCCTGTTCGGCCTCGGCCGGGATCGTGTTGACGTCGGGCATGTAGCACAGGCCCCCGATGCGGAAGCCGAGCGCATCGATGTCGCCATGCCCGACCGGCACCGGCCAGAGCGTGACCGCCCCCCCCGCGCCGTCGACGGTAACCGGGCCGTCGATCGTGTTGTGCCGCAGGATGGGAGGGTAATTCGAGCCCGGCGGCGTCTCGTAGACATACCCGAAACGGGCGCTGAGCGCGGCATAGGTCGGATCGTCGGCCCAAGTGTCTAGGATGCGACGCTGATTGAAGACGATCATCCGCAGGTCGTCGATGCCGTGGGTATGGTCGGCGTGGGCGTGGGTCCAGACGACGCCGTCGAGATTGCCAACGCCCGCGTCCAGCAGTTGTTCGCGCAGATCGGGCGACGTGTCGATCAGCACGCGGGTGGTGCCGTCGGGCCCTGTCCGCTCCACCAGCATCGAGCAGCGCCGACGGCGGTTGCGCGGATCGTTCGGATCGCACGCGCCCCAATGGCCGCCGAGGCGCGGCACGCCGCCGGACGAGCCGCAGCCGAGAATTGTAAAGCGTAGCGTCATGGCGCCTTCATGCGCGCCCGCGTTGCGAGGGGCAAGCGGCCGCAGGCATGCGATTTCGAAACCGTCATCATGAATATTCGGACCTCATGTTCGTCTGGCTGAAAAACTCTCGGAGGCAGGCGCGTCGGGCTCACAATGGCCAGAAAAACAGTGTTGCCGGCAGCGAGACCACGAGGATCAGGACCGTCAGCGGCAGGCCCATCTGCCAGTAATCGCCGAAGCGGTACCCGCCCGGGCCGAGGATCAGCGTGTTGTTCTTGTGCCCGATCGGCGTGAGAAACGCACAGGACGCGGAGATGGCGACGGCGATCAGGAACGTGTCCGGGTTCACGCCGAGCGTGCGGGCCATGTCGATGCCGACCGGGGCGGCGACGATCGCGGTTGCCGTGTTGTTCAGCACCGCCGACATGACCATCGTCACGACCATCAGAAGACCCATGGCGACCCAGACCGGGCGCCCGAAAGTTATCGCCCCCAGCCATTCGGCGATGAGTTCCGTCCCGCCAGAGGTCTCCAGCGCGGCCCCGAGAGGGATCATTGAACCCAGCAGGACAACCACGGGCCATTCCACCTGATCGTAGAGTTCGTGCAGCGGCACGATCCGGCCGACTGCGTACGCGACGACCACGACACCGAGCGCGACAGTCAGGTCGATCAGCCCAAAGCTCGCCCCGAGGACGGCGGCGGCGAAGAGGCCGACGGCGGGCCAGACCTTCTTGTTCTCGGTGACGGCGAGGCCCCGATTGGCCAGAGGCAGCGCGCCGAGCCACTCGACGACCTCCTCGACCGATTCCGTCGGCACGAGCAGCAGCAGGATGTCGCCCGCCTGAACTTTTTCGCGCCGCAGCCGCTCCGTGATGCGGCGACCGCGCCGGGAGATTCCCATGAGGATCGTCCGCTGGCGCCACGCCAGACCGATGGCCTGCGCGGAGCGGCCGTTGATGCGGCTGTCGTCGCGCACGACCACCTCCACAAGGCTGAGCCCCTGATCGGCCGCATCGAGCAACGTCATGCGGCGGTTGTCGGAAAATTCAAGCTTCTCTCCGGCGCGAAACTCATCGAGCTCCTCCGGCTTTGCCTCGAGGATCAGCGCATCGCCCGCCTCGATCGTGGCGTTGCGGGCCGATCCGAACATGCGCCGCCCGCCACGCAGCAGGCCGATGATATGCACGCCCGTCTCGTCGCAGGCGTCGTAGAGGGCGGACACCTTGTCGCCGACGCGAGAGTTGCCTTCGGGCACCGTCAACTCGGCTACGTAACGCGCGCTATCGTCGGTGCCGCGCCCGCCCTGTGCGTCGGTGTCGGGATTGTTCATGCCCGGCAGAAGACGCCAGCCCACCAGCGCCACGAAGAGCAGGCCCGCAAGTGCGGTGACGAGGCCGACCGGCGCGAAGTCGAACATCCGGAAGCTTTCGCCGAATTGATCCTGACGAATGCCGGCGATCACGATGTTGGGCGGCGTCCCGATCAGCGTGATCGTGCCGCCAAGGATCGTCGCGAAACTCAGCGGCATCAGGGTCTTCCCGGGCAGCCGGCCCGCCTTGCGCGCGGTTGCGATATCCACCGGCATCAGCAGGGCCAGGGCGGCGACGTTGTTCATGAAGGCCGACAGGATCGCGCCAATCCCGCCCATGGTCGTGATGTGAGACGCGATCCCGCGCTTGGCATCGACGAGGTTGCGTGTGATGAGCAGGACCGCCCCCGACCGCACGAGGCCCGCCGAGACGATCAGCACGAGCGCCACGATCAGCGTCGCAGGGTGGCCGAAGCCGTAGAACGCCTCCTCCTTCGGGACGACCCCGAGGATGATGCCGAGCAGCAACGCCGTGAACGCCACGATGTCATAGCGAAACCGCCCCCAGAGCAGCATGATGAAGACGCCGCCGAACAGGGCGAAGAGGATGATCTGATCGTTCGTCATGATTGGGTGGTGTCCCTTTGCTCCGGCGGATGTAGCGCGCGACGCGGGGGACACGCAAACGGGCACCGCAACGACGCGCGGTATGCCCGCCCTGGGATTGCGGAGGTCGCGGACCCGGCGCTATAGGGCGGGTCGAACCATCGACATGACCGGAGAGAGTCCTATGGCGGGCCACAGCAAATGGGCGAATATCCAGCATCGCAAGGGCCGGCAGGACAAGCTGCGCGCCAAGCTGTTCTCACGGCTGTCAAAGGAGATCACGGTCGCCGCCAAGATGGGTGACCCCGATCCCGACAAGAACCCCCGCCTGCGCCTTGCGGTGAAGGAGGCGAAGTCGCAGTCGATGCCCAAGGACAATATCGAGCGCGCGATTGCCAAGGCGTCCGGCGGCGAAGGCGAGAATTACGACGAAATCCGCTACGAGGGGTACGGCCCGAACGGCGTGGCGATCATCGTCGAGGCGATGACCGACAACCGCAACCGCACGGCATCCTCGGTACGCTCCACCTTCGCGAAGAATGGCGGCAATCTGGGTGAGACGGGATCGGTCGGCTTCATGTTCGATCGCAAGGGGCAGATCGTGTACCCTGCGGCGGTCGGCGACGAGGACACCGTCATGATGGCCGCGATCGAGGCCGGTGCGGAAGATGTCGAATCGGATGCGGAGACGCATGTGATCTGGTGCGCCGATACCGATCTCGCCGCCGTTTCCGGCGCGCTTGAGGCGAGCTTGGGCGAGGCGGAGTCGACGAAGCTGGTCTGGCGCCCGCAGACGACGACGGAACTCGATCTCGAAGGGATGCAGCAGCTGATGAAGCTGATCGAGGCGCTGGAGGACGACGACGACGTTCAGAACGTCACCGCCAATTTCGAGGCCAGCGACGAGGTCATGGCGCAGATCTGAGGCGGTAGCGCCCCGGACGCGGCCAGACCCCTGCGGAGGGAGAGCAGTCATGTCGAACGACGATCTGGGCATGACCTACGAACGCCCGTATCTGTTGATCCTCAGCGCTTGTATCGCGATACTTGGATGCGCGGTTCTGGTGGTGTCGATCCTTGTGGCGGACGTCGTCGTTCCGGACCATGACTGGGTCGCCGACACGATCAGCGACCTTGGCGCGGGAGAATACGAGTTGATCGTCGATGCCGGGCTGTACTCCTATGCGGCGGGTCTGATTGCGCTCGCCATCGGGGCCGCGCATTGCCATCTGGGCGAGCGCGGCTGGACGGCGGGGATTTTCTCGCTGTTGATGCTCGGCGTGATCGTCCTGCTGATCGGCGCGCGCAACGAATACGGCGATGACGATAATGCGGGGCCGGTGCTTCATGTCTATTTCGTCTATATCTTCGGTGCGCTTGTGGCGCTCGCGCCGTGGGCGATGTCGGCGGGCGCCTGCACCGTGTCCAAGTTGTCCGAGCGGGTCCTCAAGGGCGTGACGATCGTCTGGGTTCCGCTGGCTCCCGTCTTCTTCTTCATGCCGACGGGCTATGACGGCATCTACGAGCGGTTCCTTGGCCTGATCGCGTCCGTTTTCATGATCGGGCTGGCCCTTGTCTTCCTCAAGCGGGCGCGTGTGCTGCGCGGCCGGGGGGACAGGGGCTATGAGCCGGGGGTGCGAGACACGACCTGACGCGCTTTACGGCGCCGCTTCGGCACGCCAAGGGCAACGGATGCTCGCCACCTTCCTCTCCGGTTTCGGCCTCGGTCTGTCGCTGATCCTCGCGATCGGAGCGCAGAACGCGTTCGTGCTGCGGCAAGGGTTACGCGGGGAGTATGTCCTGCCCGTGGTGCTGACTTGCGCCTTCTCGGATGCGGTGCTGATCAGTGCGGGTATCGCAGGTTTCGGTGCGGTGATCGGGACAGTCCCGTGGGTGCTGCCGGTGTTCCGGTGGGGCGGCGCGGTTTTCCTCATCGTCTATGGGGCTCGGGCGGCTTGGTCGGCTTGGTGCGGTGGCGCGGTGATGCGGCCGGACGGAGAGGCCGGCGGCCTTCGTCGCGCCGTTCTGACCTGCCTCGCGCTGACTTGGCTGAACCCTCATGTCTACCTCGACACGGTGATCCTGCTCGGGGCCATCGGTGCGCAATCGCCGGCGCCGAGCGTGTTCGGTGCGGGCGCCGTGGCCGCATCCTTCGTCTTCTTCGCGTCATTGGGCTACGGCGCGGCCTCGTTGCGTCCGATGTTCGCGCGGCCCGGTTCTTGGCGGGCGCTGGATGTCGGAGTTGCACTGGTGATGTGGGCGATCGCCGCAAAGCTGCTTTTAAGCTGCCCCGCGGCTTGCAGCCGCGGGGCAGGGGGGTAAAGCCTGCGGGATGGATCGCGCCGCCCCTTCCCGCCCTGCCCAAGGTATCCTCTGGATGGTGGCGACGGGTGCGCTCTTTATCGCGGTCACGGCGGTGGTGAAACATGCGGCCCAGGACCTGCCTGCGGCGGAGGCGGCGTTCCTGCGCTATCTTCTGGGCATCTTCCTGCTGCTCCCCCTCGGGAGGAGCTTGATAGGGGCGCGAATGCCCGCGCGTGATGTGGCGCTGTTCGCTGGTCGGGGCGTGGCGCATACCCTAGCGGTGATCTTGTGGTTCTACGCAATGACGCAGATCCCGATCGCCGAGGTCACCGCGATGAACTACCTCAATCCTGTCTATGTGACGCTGGGGGCGGCGCTCTTCCTCGGGGAGCGGCTGGCACTTCCGCGCATCATGGCCGTCGTGATGGCCCTTTTGGGGGTCGTGGTCATCCTTCGGCCTGGTTTTCGGGAGGTCGAGACGGGGCATGTGGCGATGCTGGCGACGGCGGTCCTGTTCGGCGTCTCCTACCTGATGGCCAAGCCCCTGTCGGGCCGCCATTCGGCGCAGATGGTGGTGGCGATGCTATCGATCTGGGTCACCTTGGGGCTCGCGCCCTTTGCCATCGCGGTCTGGGTGACACCGAGCATCGCGGATCTGGGTTGGATGTTGCTCGTCGCGATCTTTGCCACGGCGGGCCATTACACGATGACGCGCGCGTTCGAGGCGGCTCCCGTATCGGTGACGCAGCCGGTGACGTTCCTTCAGATGGTCTGGGCGGTGCTTCTGGGATGGGCGCTGTTCAACGAGCCGCCAGACGGGTTCGTGATTTTTGGTGCGGCAATCATTATCGCCTCGGTCAGCTTCATCGCTTGGCGCGAGGCGCGGCTGAAGCGGCAGGTGACGCCGCCATCACCGGCAGCGAAGTACTGAACGTCGAATTAACGCACGTTCGGTTTCGGGATTGTCTTCGGGGGCTTTCGACGTCAGTTCGAGAGTATGTTAAGGCTTTGTTCTATTCTGGTGCTCCTTGCCGCTCCGCTCGCGGCCGAGACGCTGAGCGGTACGGTTCGGGTCGTCGATGCCGACACGATCGACATCGGGGCATCCGCGAATGTGCGCCTGCTGGGGATCGATGCGGCGGAAGCGGACCAGACCTGTCGCGATGACAACGGCGTGGTTCTGCCTTGCGGGCGCTTTGCGAGCGATGCTGCTCGGTCGCTCTATGAAGGGGAGGTTGCGCGTTGCGAGGTGAGCGAGCGTGACCGGTATGGCCGGTACCTTGCCACCTGTACCGTGGCGGGCCGGAACATGAATTCCGAGCTTGTCCGCCTCGGCATTGCCCGGCGCTATCGCGACAATCCCCGCTACTTCGAGGAAGAGAAGGAGGCACGACTTCTGGCGCGCGGCCTCTGGGCATACGAGATGGAGAATCCCGCCCTGTGGCGCGCGGAGCAGCGGGAGTTGCGGATCGAAGATAACGCGCCGGAAGGCCGGTGCGCGATCAAGGGCAACATTTCCGATAACGGGCGGATCTACCACCTGCCGGGATCCCGATTTTATGGACCGACACGCATCGATGAGCGGCGGGGCGAACGCTGGTTCTGCTCCGAGGCGGAGGCGCGCGCGGCGGGGTGGCGGAGGGCTAGGTGACCGGATCCTGCGGGCTGACGCCGGCTCCCTCGACCCGCGCCTTGAAGTTCTCGAAGAACGTGTCCGCCATCTTGGCCGCGAAGCTGTCCACGACGCGCGATCCGAGTTGTGCGATCTTGCCGCCGACCTTGGCATCGACCGAATAGGCCAACTCCGTACCCTCGGGCACCTCGAGAAGCCGCACATCCGCGCCGCCCTTTGCAAAACCCGCAACGCCGCCCTTGCCTTCGCCCGCGATGCGGTAGCTCTCCGGCGGGTTGGCGTCCGACACGGTCACCACGCCTTTGAACGTCGCTTTTACCGGGCCGACCTTCTGTTTGACGGTGGCCTCAAACCCTTCCTCGGCCGACCCCGACAATTCTTCGCAGCCGGGGATGCAGGCGCGCAGGGTTTCCGGATCGTTGAGGTGGCCCCAGACAGTTTCGCGCGGTGCTGCGATGATGCGGCTTCCTGTCAGTTCCATTCGGGCCTCCCTCCGTTTCGTTGTGCGCAGCTTGTCCGAAATGCGCGCGGCGTCAATCGTTCAGATCGTGGCGAGGCGGCGGTTGCGGCGGATCGTCAGCAGAACCGCGCCGATCGAAGCCGTGCCGGAACACACCATCAGCAGGATCAGGGGCAGGGCACCGCCGCCAAATCCAAGAAGCCAACCCGCAAGCGCCGACAGGGCCGCGCCGCCCCCGATCATGATCGAACCGCCAAGGCCCGAAGCCGTACCCGCAAGGTGCGGGCGGACCGACAGCATCCCCGCCGTGGCGTTCGGAATCACCATGCCGTTGCCGAGGCCAACGAATGTCATGAAGCCGAAAAACGTCCAGGGTGACGTGAAGCCGATCAGCGTCAGGAGGAGGAGGAGCCCGAGCCCCGAGGCCTGTCCAATAGCGCCGAACAGGATCATCCGGTCGATGCCGAGTGCGGTCGAATAGCGGCCCGAGATGCCGTTACCCACGAAATAGCCGAGCGCGGGCGCACCGAAGAACAGGCCCAGTTCGGCCGGCTCCATCCCGAAGACCTGCGCCCCGACGAAGGGGGCGCCGCCGAGATAGGCGAAGAACGCGCCTGATGCGAAGGCCGAGGCGAGGCAGTAACCCCAGAAGCGCGGCGACGTCAGAAGTTCGGGATATTGCCGGACCTGATCACGGAGGCTGCCGCCGGAGCGGGGTGCCGTTTCGCCGAGGTCGATCCAGGTGAGCATCCACAAGGCCGCGCCCGTCCCGAGCAGGAGCCAGAAGTTCGCCTGCCACCCGAAGGCCCCCTGAAGCAGGCCGCCAATGGCGGGGCCGACCATGGGAACGACCGACATTCCCATCGTCACCCAGCCCAGCATTGAGGCGGCCTTGTCTTGGGGGTAGAGGTCTCGCACGATGGCGCGGCTGAGCACCATGGCGACGACGACTGCCGCCTGCGCCATCCGGAAGGCCAGGAATATTTCGATTGTCGGCGCCCAGAGGCAGCCGATCGTCGCCAGCAGGAACAGGACGATCCCGGTCAGGATCACCGGGCGGCGACCATACCGGTCCGAGATGGGGCCGACGAAGAGCTGCAGGACCGCATTGACGCCGAGATAGAGCCCGACCGACAGCTGGATCAGGCTGTAATCCGCCGCGAACCATTCGGCCATTGCCGGCAGCGACGGCAAGAAGACGTTCATCGCCAAAGTGGACGTGCCAACGAGCGCCACGAGCGTCAGGATATGAGGCGGAGTGCGCGTAGGCCGCGTTCCGGGGGAGGCGGGATGATCGGTCATTATGGCCATCATAGTGCGCTACGCCCCTTCCGCCTGCCTGTCCAATCGCGCCCACGCACAGGCGGGTGTGCGCGAACGGCGAGCCGCACAAGCCCCCTTTCCGGCGGCGACACCGGCGACTAGGCTCCGCTCCAAGAGGGAGGAAGCGCATGAAGGATATACTCGAACAGCTTGAGGCGCGGCGCGCCGAAGCGCGCGCGGGCGGGGGCGAACGCCGGATCGACGCGCAGCATGCGAAGGGCAAGCTGACGGCGCGGGAACGGATCGAACTGCTGCTCGATCCCGGCAGCTTCGAGGAGTTCGACATGTTCGTCGCACACCGTGCCACGGATTTCGGGATGGCGGAGGAGCGCCCGGCGGGCGACGGCGTTGTCACGGGCTGGGGCACGGTAAACGGGCGCCTCGTTTATCTGTTCAGCCAGGATTTCACCGTATTCGGAGGCTCGCTCAGCGAGACCCACGCCCAGAAGATCTGCAAGATTCAGGACATGGCGCTGCAAAACGGTGCTCCCGTGATCGGTCTCAACGATTCCGGGGGCGCGCGTATTCAGGAGGGGGTGGCGAGCCTCGCGGGCTATGCCGAGGTCTTCCAGCGCAACATCGACGCATCCGGTGTCATTCCGCAGATCAGCGTCATCATGGGGCCATGTGCGGGTGGCGCGGTTTATTCGCCCGCCATGACCGACTTCATCTTCATGGTCCGCGATTCCAGCTACATGTTCGTGACCGGCCCCGACGTGGTAAAGACCGTCACCAATGAAGTCGTCACCGCCGAAGAATTGGGCGGCGCGGGTACACATACAAAACGTTCGGGCGTCGCCGATCTGGCCTTCGAAAATGATGTGGAAGCGTTGGCCGAGACGCGGCGGCTGATCGACTTTCTACCGCTGTCGAATCGGGAGGGGGCACCGATACGACCGTTCTTCGACAAGCCCGACCGGGACGAGCCGAGCCTCGACACCCTGATCCCCGACAACCCCAACAGCCCCTACGACATGGCGGAACTGATCGAAAAGCTCGCGGACGAGGGGGACTTCTTCGAGTTGGCCTCCGATTTCGCACGCAACATCCTGACCGGGTTCATCCGGATCGAGGGGCGGACGATCGGTGTGGTGGCGAACCAGCCGCTGGTGCTGGCCGGCTGTCTCGACATCGATTCGAGCCGGAAGGCTGCGAAGTTCGTGCGGTTCTGCGACGCGTTCGAAATTCCGCTGCTGACGCTGGTGGACGTGCCGGGTTTCCTGCCGGGGACGAGTCAGGAATATGGTGGCGTGATCAAGCACGGGGCGAAGCTGCTTTATGCTTATGGAGAGGCGACGGTGCCGAAGGTCACGCTGATCACCCGAAAAGCTTATGGCGGGGCCTATGACGTGATGTCGTCCAAGCATCTGCGTGCCGACTTCAACTACGCTTGGCCGACGGCGGAAATTGCGGTGATGGGCGCCAAGGGCGCGGTCGAAATCCTCTACCGCTCGGAGCGTGGCGACCCGGAGAAGATCGCCGCACGCACGAAGGATTATGAGGACCGGTTCGCCAATCCCTTCGTGGCCGCCGAAAAAGGCTTCGTCGACGAGGTGATCATGCCGAGGAACTCACGAAAGCGGATCGCCCGCGCGTTTGCCAGTCTCCGCACCAAGCGCCAGGAGCGGCCGTGGCGCAAGCATGGGACGATCCCTCTGTAACGGTGTCGGGAACGTAGCGCACAGCATGAGGGTTTGTCCGGCGAAACCGTTGGGAGCCCCGTCATGACCAAGGACCATGGACCGCAAATCAAGGACGACGATGCCTACGAATCGCTGCGCGAGAAGGGGGCGTCGAAGGAGAAGGCCGCTCGCATCGCCAATGCGCGGGCGAACAAGGACATGCATCCATCCGAAAAGGGCGGTCATGCGGAGCGTTATGAGGACCGCACGAAGGATGAGCTAATGGACCGCGCCCGCGAGATCGGCATCGAGGGACGATCCAAGATGAATAAAGACGAGCTGATCGACGCGTTGCGCAACCACTGACTCTGACTGCGCAGGCGCTGGGCGCTCGGGAGCGTCTTTCCGGATGATTCGAGATTATGCGGGAATTTTGGTGAAGTTGCGTATGGTGGATGATCGTCTTGCGACAACGCTCTGAGAGAGGCGTCCGTCTGGAGCGGTTCGTCCTTGGCGGAATGGATAAATCCGACCTCGCGATTGGGCGATGCGGAAGGTTGCGTGGCCGATGCGCCGCAATCGGTACGAATGGTTTTTGGCGCACTGGAACCTTTCTCGAGATCACTGCATTGTGACGGCATGGGCCTGCGCCGCACCGGCAACCGTGCCCGAGACCAAGACAGGAGTTTCCTAATGTCCACGATCACCAAAGCCGCCACCGTTCTCGGCCTCACCGTTCTTGTCGCCGCTTGTGGCGGCCGTAACGACGCCGTTCAGGACGACGCCGTATTCGTTCCCGTCACGCCGGAGCCGGTGTCGACGAAGTACTGATCTTCGGGCGAAATCAACTGTTGCCCGGCCAACGGGTACAGAGAAGAGCCGGCGCTGCGGGAAACTGCGGAGCCGGCTCTCTTCGTGAAGAACGGCGTTTGCGGGTTGCCCGCTGCTCGATCGCCGCTTGCCGGTTTCCTGACTTTGTCCGGCAAGTTTATCTGGCGAGACGCACACATCTGTTTTGGCCAAATGGAGTTTGCGCAAAGATTGGTGAAGCGCCAGACTACACGACACAGCCGTTTTTGGGGTGGCCGAGACCGGCAAGAGAGATTCTTCTGGTGGACTCGACCTCGCCAAAGGAACGGTCCCTTGAATATCCGTGCTCTCGCCGATCTCCAGAAAACGCTAACTCCGCATGTGCCGTTGGGCAAGTCACGGCTCGAGACGCTCTGCATGATCCTGCTTGGCATGATCAGCGCCCGAACGGTGAACCTGACGCATATCGCGAGCGAGCGGCCAAGTCGCGCCATGGTTGCATCGACCTATCGCCGTCTGCAACGCTTCTTCCAACACGTGTGCCTGCCCGAGGATTGGAGCGTGGGCATCGTGATCTCGCTGCTCGGCAATCCTCGCCCTTGGCATCTCTGTCTCGACCGCACCAACTGGAAGATCGGCAAGACCGACGTTAACGTCCTCGTGTTGGCCGTCATCACGGTCAAGTTCCGCGTCCCGCTGATGTGGACCATGCTCCCGCATTCCGGCAACAGCACGACCGCGCAGCGCATCGCGCTGATGAAGCGGTATCTCGCGTATTTCGACGCCTCAACCGTTCGGGTGCTGCTGGCGGATCGTGAGTTCATCGG